>NZ_JBICXU010000009.1:0-133667 GCF_043200435.1 Streptomyces sp. NPDC048416 | reverse complement strand
GGTGCCGCCCGGCGCCGAGTGGCTGGGGGCGCGGGGAACTGCGCGAGCAACCCCGCACGGCCCGCACCCGAAGGCGGGTGAAGGGGCGCGGGGAACTGCGCAACCAGCCCAGCACGGCCAGCACGGCCAGCCCAGCACGGCCAGCACGGCCAGCCCAGCACGGCCAGCACGGCCAGCACGGCCCGGCCCGCACGGCCCGCACCCGAAAGCCCGGCCCCGGCCGGACGGGGCTCACACGCCGAGGGTGGGCCCAAACACCCCCTCCCACCCCCCGGCGCCCCCGGCGCCCCCCGCACGATCCAGTTCCAGCACCCACACCTCGTTCGCCCCCGCCCGAAGCACCGCCCCCGGCACGTACAGCCCCCGCTGCGGCCCCACCCCCCAGTACCGCCCCGCGCAGAACCCGTTCACCCACCCGAACCCCCGCCCCCACCCCGGCAGCCGAAGCCACGCGAAGGACGCGTCGCGGGCCCCGGCCGGCAGGTCGACCCGCATCCGGTACAGGCCCGTCGCCCCGTCCGGCGGCGCCTCGCGGAACGGGACCTTCGCCACCGCGTCCGGCGCCTCGAAGGCATCAAGGCGCAGCCCCCGCGCCCGCACCCCGTGCAGATACTGCCGCTCGTGCAGCACCCCGCCCGTGATCCCCTTCGGCTCCCCGCCGCGCGGCCCGTAGTTGACCCGGCCCAGCGACTCCACCCATAGCTCGACCGCTGCCCCGCCCGGCACGGGGCCGGCCAGCGTCGCGTCCTCGCCGTCCAGGACACCCGCCCGCACCCCGTCGACGTACACCGTCGCCACGTCCCGCAGTCCGAGCACACCCAGCGGGTACGGCTGACGCGGCCCGGGCACGTCCAGGCAATAGCGGACCACGCCACGATCGACGTCCAGCTCCTCGAACGTCGGCGGAACCGGCGACTCGGCCTCCTCACCACCCAGGACGTCCATGACGTCCCCGAGCGGCGCCCAGTCCGCCCCCTCGGCGACGAACGAACCCGCCAACCCACGCGGCTGCGGCGGCAGTTGCGGAAGCGGGCCGTCCTGATACGACGCGAGTACGTCACGGAAGAGCCAGAACTTCGCGGTGGGCCGGCCCGCCTCGTCGATCGGCGCGTCGTAGTCGTACGACGTCGCCGTCGGCTCCAGCGCCCCCATATGCAGCTCGCCCGCCCGGTTCGCGCCGGACCAGCCCGCGAAGTTGGTGCCGCCGTGCGCCATGTAGAGGTTGACCGACGCCCCGCACTCCAGGATCTCCCGCAGTGCCGCCGCCGCGTCGGCCGCGTCCCGCACCATGTGCTCCGCACCCCAGTGGTCGAACCATCCGCACCAGAACTCCATGCACATCAACGGCCCCGACGGCTGATGCCGGCGCAGCACATCGAAGGCCTCCCGCGCCCCGCTGCCGAAGTTCGCCGTCGCCAGCACACCCGGCAGCGAACCCCCCGTCAGCATGTGGTCCTCGGGCCCGTCCGACGTGAACAGCGGCACCGTGATCCCGCAGTCGTGCAGCAGATCGGCGAGATGCCGCAGATAACCCCGGTCACTGCCGTAACTGCCGTACTCGTTCTCCACCTGCACCATCAGCACCGGGCCACCCCGGTCGGCCTGCCGCTCGGCGACCTGGGGGAGCAGCGCACGAAACCACCGGTTCACATGCACCAGGTACTCCGGGTCGTCCGTACGCGCCCGCCGCCCGAGCCGGCCCGTCAGCCAGTGCGGCAGCCCCCCGTTCTCCCACTCGGCGCAGATGTAGGGGCCCGGCCGCACGATCGCCCACAGCCCCGCCTCCCGCGCCGCGTCCAAAAACCGGCCCAGCGCCCCCACGTCCCGGTAGTGACCCAGAAACGGCTCGTGCAGATTCCACGGCACATACGTCTCGACGCAGTTCAGGCCCATCGCCCGCAGCATCGCCAGCCGGTGACCCCACTGCGACTCGTGCACCCGGAAGTAGTGCAGCGCCCCCGAAAGGAGCCGCACCGGCCGCCCGTCGAGCAGAAAGTCCTCGTCCCCCACCGTGAAGTCGGCCACCGGCGAACCCGCCCCTGTCTCTCGATCACTGCTCTGTCCCGATCACTACGCCGGGCCACTCTCACCCCTGGCGTCGCCGGGGTCCATGGACAAAGATCGGCGCTGATTGGACACAAGGGGGACCGGCAGAGAGCGGAAAGCGGCATGTATCACACCTGGATGCGGTATTTCACCCCAAGTCCGGCCCACCACCGGCTCGGCCTGGTCTGCCTCGGCGTGGGACTGCAACACGGCACGCTGCCCACCGTCGGACCCCGCACCCTCGACCACCACGTCGCCGTCGTCATCGGCGCGGGCAGCGGCTGGTTCCGCGGCGCCGACGGCCGCCGCGTGGCCGTCACCGCGCCCGCCCTGATCTGGCTCACCCCCGGAACCCCCCACCACTACGGGCCCGACCCCACCACCGGCTGGGACGAGTCCTTCGTCGACTTCACCGGGCCCGCCACCACCACGTACACCGAACTCGGCTACATCGACCCCGACCGGCCCGTCGTCCCGCTCAGCGACACCGTCGCCGCCCGCGCCGCCGTCGGCCGCATCGCCCGGGCCGCCCGCCGCGGCAACCCCCTCCTGGAAGTCGAGACCGCCGCCGCCGTCCACGAACTCCTCGTCGCCCTGCGCCGCGCCCGCGCCGACGTCGCCCCCGACGGCGACCCGGTACTCGAAGCCCTGGCCCGCGACGCCTTCCAGGCCCTGTCGGTCGCCGACCACGCGGCCCGGCACTGCATGACGCCCGCCGAGCTGCGCACCGCGGTACGCAGATCCGCCGGATGCAGCCCCAAGGACTACCTCCTCGGCATCCGCCTCGGGCGCGCCAAAGAACTCCTCGCCGCCACCGAACTGCCCGTCGCCGCCGTCGCCCGCCGCGTCGGCTACGACGACCCCGCCTACTTCTCCCGCCTGTTCACCCGCCGCGTCGGCATCGCACCCGTACGCTTCCGCGAGCAGCAGAGCCGGGCCGTCCCCGGCGGCTGGAGCAGCCGGATCCCGGATCCTGAACACCCGCCGACCATCGCGGGCCACGCCACGTAAGCTCGACGACCATGACCACGATCGACCCCTCCGTGCAGGCAGAGCTCTCCCGGCTGCGCGACAGCATCGACAACATCGACGCCGCCGTCGTGCACATGCTGGCCGAGCGCTTCAAATGCACCCAGCAGGTCGGCCACCTCAAGGCCGAGCACCGACTTCCCCCGGCCGACCCCTCGCGCGAAGCCGAACAAATCGCCCGACTGCGCCGCCTCGCCGAGAGCGCCAAACTCGACCCGGCGTTCGCGGAAAAACTGCTGAACTTCATCATCGCCGAGGTCATCCGCCACCACGAAACCATCGCCAAGTCCGCCTGACACCCCACGGGTTGAGGCCGCCCCACGAGCCGGGACGCCTGTGAGCCGGGGCCACTCCATGGGCCGCGGACGCCCTGCGCGCGGGGACGCCCCGTAAGCCGCGGACGCCCTGTGAGCCGGGGCGCGCTGCGAGCGGGGACAACCGCACGGCGGCGGACACCGACCGTACCGAGTACACACCCGCACGAGCCGAGGAGCGCAGGCCCACCGGACACGCCCCTGCCCGTCCGGGGAAACCTGACCCCGGGCTCACGCCAACCCCGCCAGGGGCGCGGGGAACGGCGCGCCCAGCCGAGCGCGGCCCGCACCCGTACCCCGGGCCTGGCGCTCAGCCCCGGACCCCGAGCGCGGCCCGCACCCGTACCCCGGGCCTGGCGCTCAGCCCCGGACCCCGAGCGCGGCCCGCAGCCGTAACCCGGACCTGAGTTTCCGCCCCAGCCCCAGGGACCCCACCGCGCCCGGTTCGCGCTCACCCTGCCCACCCTCACCGCGCCCGCCCGCCGCGCCTTGTGAGCCCGCGTCACCCGCACCCCCGACCTGTCCGCCCCCGCGCAGGCTCCGCACGGGCCGGACGGCCCTGTGCGGGCACCTCCGCTTCGGGCAGCATGGCCCCATGCCCGTACTGACGCGCGACGAAGCGCAGACCCGAGCCCACCTCCTCGACGTACAGCGCTACGCCATCGAACTCGACCTGACCACCGGCGGCGAGGACACCTTCACCTCCCGCACCGCCATCCACTTCACCACCCGCACCGCCGCAGACACCTTCGTCGAGCTCAAACCCGCCACCCTGCGCTCCGTCACCCTCGACGGAGCACCCCTGGACCCCGAAGGCCTCCTCGACAACCGGCTCGCACTGACCGGCCTCACCGCGGGCCCCCACGAACTCCACATCGACGCCGTCATGCGCTACTCCCGCACCGGCGAAGGGCTGCACCGCTTCACCGACCCCGCCGACGGCGAGACGTACACCTACACCCAACTGTTCATGGAAGACGTCCAGCGCGTCTTCGCCGCGTTCGACCAGCCCGACCTCAAAGCGGTCTTCGACCTCACCGTCACCGCCCCCGACGGTTGGACCGTCCTCGCCAACGGCGTCACCACCCAGCAGGACGACGGCCGCTGGAAAACCGCCAGCACCCCCCTCATCTCCACCTACCTCGTCGCCGTCGCCGCAGGCCCCTGGCACTCCGTGACCACCGAACACGCCGGGCTCCCCTTCGGCCTGCACTGCCGCCGCTCCCTCGCCCCCCACCTCGACGCCGACGCCGACGAACTCTTCGAGATCACCCGGCAGTGCTACGACCGCTACCACGAGAAGTTCGACGAGCCCTACCCCTTCGACTCCTACGACCAGGCGTTCGTCCCCGAATTCAACGCCGGCGCCATGGAGAACCCCGGCCTCGTCACCTTCCGCGACGAATTCGTCTACCGCTCCGCCGTCACCGACACCCAGCGCCAGATCCGCGCCATGGTCATCGCCCACGAAATGGCCCACATGTGGTTCGGCGACCTCGTCACCCTCCAATGGTGGGACGACATCTGGCTCAACGAATCCTTCGCCGAATACATGGGCTACCAGACCCTCAACGAAGTCGCCCCCGGGGGGCCCGGGGGGCGTCCCCCCGGATGGAGGGGCACCGACACCTGGGTCGAATTCGCCATCACCCGCAAATCCTGGGGCTACGACGCCGACCAGCGGCCCTCCACCCACCCCGTCGCCCCCGCACCCGACGCCGTCCCCGACACCGCCTCCGCCCTGCTCAACTTCGACGGCATCTCCTACGCCAAGGGCGCCTCAGCCCTGCGCCAACTCGTCGCCTGGCTCGGCGAGAAGGACTTCCTCGCCGGCATCAACACCCATGTCGCCCGCCACAAGTTCGCCAACGCCACCCTCGCCGACTTCATCGACTCCCTCGCCGGCGCCACCGACCGCGACGTCCACGCCTGGGCCGAGGAATGGCTCGGCACCACCGGCGTCGACACCCTCACCCCCACCGTCGCCGAAAGCGACGGACAGTGGCACCTCACCGTCACCCGCCAAGGACAACGCCCCCACCGCCTCACCGTCGGCGCCTACGACCGCGACCCCCACGACGGCCGCAACCTCGTCCTGCGCGACCGGTTCGACATCGACGTCCCGCACACCGAACCCGTCACCCGGCCCGGCCTGCGCCCCGCCCTGCTCGTCCTCAACGACCAGGACCTCACCTACGCCAAGGTCCGCCTCGACGAGCCCTCCACCGAAGCCGCCCTGCGCTCCCTGTCCGGCGTCCCCGACGCCCTCACCCGCGCCGTCCTGTGGAACACCCTGCGCGACATGGTCCGCGACGGCGAACTCGCACTCACCGACTACCTGGAAACCGCCCGCGCCCACCTCTGCGAAGAGACCGACCTCGCCGTCGTCCAAGGCGTCCTCACCTTCGCCGCCACCCAGATCGCCGACCGCTACCTCACCCCCGCCGACCGCCCCACCGCCCTCGCCCTCCTCACCGACCTCACCCGCGACCTGATCCGCCGCACCGAGGACGGCAGCGGCCCCGGCCTGCGCCTCATCGCCGTACGCCACTTCATCGCCGCCGCCACCCAGCCCGACACCCTGCGCGCCTGGCTCCAGGACGGCCACGTCCCCGGCGGCCCCGAACTCGATCCCGAACTGCGCTGGCGCATCCTCACCCGTCTCGCCGTACTCGGCGCCACCGACGAGCAGGAAATCGCCGCCCACCTCGCCGACGACCCCAGCGCCACCGGCGAGGAAGGCGCCGCCCGCTGCCGCGCCGCGCTGCCCACCCCCGCCGCCAAGGAAGCCGCCTGGAACGCCATGTTCCACGGCGACACCCTCTCCAACTACCTCTTCACCGCCACCGCCCAGGGCTTCTGGCAGCCCGAACAGGCAGACATCCTCCAGCCCTACATCGCCCGCTTTTACGAGGACGCCGTCCCCTTCGCCATCCGCCGCGGCCCCGCCATGGCCAAGGCCGCCGGCCAGTACGCCTTCCCCGTGCCCGCCGTCGACGAGGAGACCCTGCGCCTGGGCGAGGCCTGCCTGACCCACAAGGACCTCACCCCCGCCCTGCGCCGCTGCCTCGCCGACCAGGTCGACGACCTGCGCCGAGCCCTGCGCGTACGCGGCTGAGCGTTCGGCCCGCGCGGCCCACGGTTCGCGTACGCGGCTGAACCGCAGGCCTGTGCGGGCCACGGTTCGCGTACGCGGCTGAACCTGGGGCCTGTGCGGGCCACGGTTCGCGTACGGGGCTGAACACCCGGCCCGCGCGGCCCACCGCAGCGGGCGGGGCGGACACGCCATAGCAGCAACCACCCGCCCCAACTCGCCCTCACCGCAAGGCAATACCACTTTCGGGTTGAGATCGTTGTGCACAGCGGCTTCACCGGCCCACCCAGGACCACGCTGGTGAAGTCGCTGCCCGCACCCCCGAAGGAACCCCATGCACAGCCCGCCCCTCGCCGGAGGCACCGCAGGGCCCGCAGCCCTGCGCCCCCTCCTCGACGTCGTACTCGACGCCCTCCACCACGGGGCGAAAGCCAGGGGCGGGCCCCTGCCCAAAGGCGGCCCCGAAGCCGTCGCCCAGCGCGTCCACGCCGCCGCCCGCGACATCCTCCCCACTCACGGCACCGGCGCCGAAGAAGCCCTCACCACCGTCGTACGGGCCCTCGCCGAAGGCGCCGCCGACCCCGCCGAACCGCACTGCGCCGCCCACCTCCACACCCCGCCCCTCGCCCTCGCGGCCGCCGCCGACCTCGCCGCGTCCGCACTCAACCCCTCCCTGGACTCCTGGGACCAGGCGCCCGCCGCCTCCGCCCTCGAAACCCTCGTCACCCAGGCCATCGCCCACGAGATCTGGCCCCACGGCGACGCCCTCATCACCACCGGCGGCACCGAATCCAACCAGCTCGCCCTCCTCCTCGCCCGCGAACACCACGGCCCCCTCCCCATCGTGTGCGGCGCGCACACCCACCACTCCATCCACCGCGCCGCCTGGCTCCTCGGCCTGCCCCAACCCCTCGTCATCCCCACACCCACCGGCACCACCGACCCCACCGCCCTCGACGACACCCTCACCCGCCTGGGCCACCGAGCCCTCGTCGTCGCCACCGCAGGCACCACCGACACCGGCGCCATCGACCCACTCCCCGCCATCGCCGACGTGTGCGCCCGCCACCACGCCCACCTCCACGTCGACGCCGCCTACGGCGGGCCCCTCCTCTTCAGCGACCGCCACCGCCCCCAACTCGCCGGCCTCGACCGGGCCCACACCGTCACCCTCGACCTGCACAAACTCGGCTGGCAACCCGTCGCCGCAGGCCTCCTCGCCGTCGCCGACCCACACCACCTCACCCCCCTCACCCACACCGCCGACTACCTCAACGCCGACGACGACACCCACCACGGCCTCCCCGACCTCCTCGGCCGCTCCCTACGCACCACCCGCCGCCCCGACGCCCTCAAAATCGCCGTCACCCTGCGCGCACTCGGCCGCGACGGCCTCGCCCACCTCATCGACCGCGTCTGTGCCCACGCCACCACACTCGCCCAACTCATCGACGAACACCTCCAGTTGGAGCTGCACGCACGCCCCACCATCTCCACCGTCCTCTTCCGCCCCCACCACGCAACCGACGAAGACGTCGCCCACATCCGCCGCACCCTGCTCACCCACGGCACCGCCGTACTCGGCCGCGCCCACGCCGACGGCCGCCTCTGGCTCAAAGCCACCCTCCTCAACCCCCACCTCACCCCCCACGACCTGCACACCCTCCTCGCCACCACCCTCCTCGCCACCGCACCCCTCACCACCGCCCCCCTCACCACCAACCTCAACGCCCCCACCCGCAATGCCCCCACCCGCAATGCCCCCACCCTCAACGCCCCCACCCCGCCCCCCACGGAAGGCACCCCCCAATGACCACCCACACCACCCCGGAAGACCAACCCCACGACCTCGTCGGCATCGGCATCGGCCCCTTCAACCTCTCCCTCGCCGCCCTCGCCCACGGCGTACCCGGCGGACTCGACACCGCCTTCTACGAACAACGCCCCGCCTTCCACTGGCACCCCGGCCTCCTCATCGAAGGCACCACCCTCCAAGTCCCCTTCCTCGCCGACCTCGTCACCCTCGCCGACCCCGCCAACCCCTGGACCTTCCTCAACTACCTCAAACACCGCGAACGGCTCTTCCCGTTCTACTTCGCCGAAAAATTCCACATCCAGCGCACCGAATACGACGCCTACTGCCGCTGGGTCAGCGAAAACCTCACCGACCTCCACTTCTCCCACCAAGTCGACGCCGTCCGCTGGAACGCCGAACGCGCCCTCTTCGAAATCGACTACACCCACCTCGACCTGAACGGCGAAGCCCAAGCACTCGGCCGCACCCACACCCGCCACCTCGCCATCGGCATCGGCACCCAACCCCACGTACCCGAAGCCCTCAAACCCCTCGCCGACGCCCCCGCCGTCCCCGTCATCCACTCCGCCGACTACCTCGACCACCGCCAACGCCTGCTGGCCGCCGACCACATCACCGTCATCGGCTCAGGACAATCAGGCGCCGAAATCTTCCTCGACCTCCTGCGCAACCGCCCCCACGGCGCCGAAAAACTCACCTGGCTCACCCGCACCGAAGCGTTCGCCCCCATGGAGTACTCCAAACTGGGCCTCGAACACTTCACCCCCGACTACACCCACTACTTCCACGCCCTGCCCGAACCCGTACGCGACCAGCTCCTGCCCCGCCAATGGCAGCTCCACAAGGGCATCGACGCCGACACCATGGCCGCCATCCACGACGAGCTCTACCGCCGCACCCAGCACGGCGGCTGGCCCGACATCACCATGACCCCCGGCGTGACCGTACGAACCGCCGGCCGCGTCGCCACCACCAAAGTCGAACTCCACCTCGAACACACCCAGCAAGGCACCCGCTCCCGCCTCACCACCGACGCCGTCGTCCTCGCCACCGGCTACCGCGAACGCCCCCTCGGCCGCATGCTCGCCGGACTCGACCCCTACATGCGCTACGACAACGCCGAACGCCCCCGCGTCGACCAGGACTTCACCCTCGTCCTCGACCCATCCGTCACCGGAAACGTCTACGTCCAGAACGCCGAGACACACACCCACGGCGTCGGCACACCCGACCTCGGCCTCGCCGCCTGGCGCAGCGCCAGCATCCTCAACTCCCTCACCGGCAAAGAGCCCTACCCCCTGCCCACCCGCACCGCCTTCACCACCTTCGGCCTCGACAAAAAGAACCAGGCCCGCCCGGCACACCAGCCGGAGGGCCTGATCCCCCTCGTCGAACAGCCGTGACGTTTCACCGGCTCACGCTGCACCGCGCCGGCACCCGCCACATGCGCACTCAGAACATGCGCACTCAGAACACCGGCACACCGTTCTGCGTCAGCTTCCAGTCCACCGAAGCGAACTCCGCCTGATCAATGACACCCTTCGCCTTCACCCACGCGATCATCGTGTTACGGATCTCGTCGGAGTTCGCCCACAGCTGCTTGGCGGTGGCCACCCCCGGGAAATTACCGCCACCATTGGCCCGGTAGTTGTTCACCGCCAACACGAACTGCGCCGCGTCGTCCAACGGCTTACCGTCGAACATCACCTTCGACACCCGCGAACCCGCCGGCTTCGCGATGTCGACCTCGTACGACACACCACTCACCACGTCATAGTTGTAGTCCGGCGTGTTGTCCGCGTTCGTGATCTTCGCCGGATCCACCGCACCCGTCGTCTGCACGTAGTAGTTGGCCGAGAACTCGATGTACGCCTTCACCTGAGCACCCGTCAGAAGCCGCGCCTCCAGCGTGTTCTCGTACACATACAGACCCGCGACGTCCTTGATCGTCACCTTGCCCGCCGGAATGACGGCCGACCGCGAGAAGCACGCCGCCTGCGACAGCACCGGCAGCGACGCGTACGAGGTCGACGCCAGCGCCGCCTTCACCGTCTCCGCCTGAATGTGGTTGATCAGATCAATGATCGGCACATCCTTGTACGGAGCCTGGTCCGAGCGCATCTCCGCCGCGTTGTTGCCCACCACCTGGTTCACATACGCCACGACCTTGTCGTGCTCCGCCTTCACCAGCCGCTTCACCACCGGGTCCTCGGCCACCGCATTGGCGTTGCGCACATCCGCCGACACCGACGTCACATGCCACCGGCCCCGCGAGAACTCCAGCTCGAAATCGAAGACACTCAGCCGCATGCCCCACATGTACGGCTCGGACAGCACCACCGACCTGCCGGTCTCCTTGTTGACCACCGTCCGTGACGCCACCTCCTTGTGCGTGTGGCCCACCAAAATCGCGTCGATCCCCGGCACCTGCTCCGCCACCAGCGACGAGGCGTTCTCCGGATACGGCAACGCGTCCCCGTACGACGTGCTCCCGTCGAGCCCCGAGTGATCCGTGCAGATCACCACATCACAACCCAGCGCCCGCAGCTTCGGCACATAGATCTTCGCCTGCTCCACCAGGCCAGGGAACGTCATCTTCCCCTGCACATTGGCCTTGTCCCAGATCGCGATCCCCGGGTTGGTGAGCCCCAGGATGCCCACCTTCACATCCGGCCCGTGCGGCACCTTGAGCCGCCGCACCGTGTACGGCGGGAACGCCGGCTTCAACGTCTTCGCGTCCAGCGCGTTCGCACCGAGCAACGGGAAGTCCAACTGGTCCTGGAACGCCCGCAACGTCGGAATGCCGTAATTGAACTCATGGTTGCCGAGGGCCGCCGCGTCATACCGCATGTGGTTCATCGCGAGCGCCATCGGGTGCTCAGGACCCCGCTTGCCACCCGACCCCGTGATCGGCTCGACCCGCGCGTAGTAGTACGACAGCTGCGTGCCCTGGATGATGTCACCCGCGTCGATCAGCAGCGTGTTGTGACGGCCCTTCTCCTCGCGGACCTGATCCACCAGCGTCGAGATCTTCGCCAGACCCACGTCGTTGTGCGCCGCGTCGTCGTACTCCGCGTCCGTGAAATAGTCCCAGTTGAAGACGTGGCCGTGCAGATCCGTCGTCCCCATCACCGAGAACGCGTACCGCTTCGGCTCACGCCCGTGCCCGTGGTCCAGACTCTGCGGCGCGGCCTCGGCGGGCGAAGCGACACCCCCGGCCACGGCCACACCGGCACCGGCGGCGGCCGTAGTGCCAAGGAACGTCCTGCGGTTCAGCGGCATGCTCTCTCCCTGAAGTCGTGTGACGCGCGTAGAAGTTGAGCGCAACAAACCGAGGACCACGCGCGTAGACCCACGGATTCTGACGCACAACCCACCATCGCAACACCCCCAGCAGGTTGCGATCTGATGACCGGGCCCCGACAAGAACACCCCCCGCCCCCAACCCCCGGCGATGCCACAGTGGACCCATGACCGACACCCAGCCCTACGGCACCCCCGACCAGCCCCGCCTCGCCGTCCACGGCGAAGCACACCTCGAAGTCGACCCCGAAATCGCCGGCCTCACCATCACCATCACCACCCGCGGACCCGACCGCCGCACCACCCTCGACGACCTCACCCGCCGCAACGCCTACGTCATCGACCTCATCAAAAGCTACGAAAACGCCATCGAAAAACTCGAAACCGGCGCCTTCACCCTTACCCCCGAACTCACCCGCCACGGCCGCGGCGAACGCGTCCGCACCCACCACGGCGCCGTCCGCATCACCACCGAACTCAACGACTTCACCGCCCTCGGCGAACTCACCACCCGCCTCGCCGACCTCGAACTCACCCGCGTCGACGGCCCCTGGTGGTCCCTGCGCCACGACTCACCCGCCCACACCGAAGTACGCCGCCGCGCCGTCCAGCAAGCCGTCGTACGCGCCCGCGAATACGCCGACGCCCTCGGCACCACCCTCACCGCCCTCGTCGAACTCTCCGACCCCGGCGCCGACAACCCCGCCCCCGCCTACGGCATGCCCGCCCCCGGCGGCATGGCCTTCCGCAGCGCCGCCCCCGGCGCCGCCGAACCCGCCCCCGCCCTCGACCTCGAACCCCAACGCCAAACCGTCCGCGCCCGCGTCAACGCCCGCTTCATCATGGCCCCGCCCACCCTGTAACACCCACACCCCACACCCCTGCAACACCCCCGACAACACTTCCGACAACACTTCCGGCAACACCCCGGCCACCCCGCGAAAGGGGCGCCCCACCTGCTCATCGGAGCGCCCCCACGCACACTTCAACACTTGTCAACCAACCATCAAGCAAAGGTTGTTGAGCAGTACCCCGCCACCAAATACCTACCCATCGGTAAGCCCCTAGGCTCACCCCATGCGCCGAGCCAAAATCGTCTGCACCCTAGGACCAGCCACCGACACATACGACCAGATCAAAGCCCTGGTCGAAGCCGGAATGGACGTAGCCCGCTTCAACCTCAGCCACGGCACCTACGCCGAACACGAACAGCGCTACCACCACGTCCGCAAAGCCTCCGAAGAAACCGGCCACAACGTCGGCATCCTCGCCGACCTTCAAGGCCCGAAGATCCGCCTCGGACAATTCCGCGAAGGCCCCGTACTCCTTGAACGCGGCGACGAATTCACCATCACCACCGAAGAACACACCCCCGGCGACCGCCACCTCTGCGGCACCACCTACCCCGGCCTCGCCACCGACGTCACCACCGGCGAACGCATCCTCGTCGACGACGGCAAAGTCGCCCTCGAAGTCACCCGCGTCGACGGCCCCCACGTCCACACCCTCGTCATCGAGGGCGGCATGGTCTCCGACCACAAAGGCCTCAACCTCCCCGGCGTCGCCGTCTCCGTCCCCGCCCTCTCCGACAAGGACCAGGAAGACCTCCGCTGGGCCCTGCGCACCGGAGCCGACATCATCGCCCTCTCCTTCGTCCGCAGCGGCCACGACATCCACGACGTCCACCGCATCATGGACGAAGAAGGCCGACGCCTCCCCGTCATCGCCAAAATCGAAAAGCCCCAAGCCGTCGACAGCATCGACGACATCGTCGCCGCCTTCGACGGCATCATGGTCGCCCGCGGCGACCTCGGCGTCGAAATGCCCCTCGAACAAGTCCCCATCGTCCAAAAACGCGCCATCAAACTCGCTAAACGCAACGCCAAGCCGGTCATCGTCGCGACCCAGATGCTCGACTCGATGATCGACAACGCCCGCCCCACCCGCGCCGAAGCCAGCGACGTCGCCAACGCCGTCATCGACGGCACCGACGCCGTCATGCTCTCCGGCGAGACCAGCATCGGCAAACACCCCATCGAAACCGTCAAGACGATGAGCCGCATCGTCGAAGCGGCCGAAGAAGACGTCCTCGCCAAGGGCCTCCCGCCCCTGACCGACCGCAACAAACCCCGCACCCAGGGCGGCGCCGTCGCCCGAGCCGCCGCCGAAATGGGCGACTTCCTCGGCGCCAAATTCCTCGTCGCCTTCACCCAGTCCGGCGACACGGTCAAACGCCTGTCCCGCTACCGCTCCCCGATCCCCCTCCTCGCCTTCACCCCCGTCCCCGCCACCCGCTCCCAGCTCAACCTCACCTGGGGCGTGGAGACTTACCTCGGACCGCACGTCGAATCCACCGACGAGATGGTGGCCCAGGTGGACGAGATGCTGCTCAAGTTCGGCCGCTGCCAGAAGGGCGACGTCGTCGTCATCACGGCCGGCTCCCCGCCCGGCGTGGCCGGCTCCACGAACCTGGTCCGCGTCCACCACATCGGCGAGGACGACAGCCCCAAGTAACCCTGGGCCACGGCCCCTTGCGCCACCCCTTGCAGGGGGCCCCGCGTCAGTACTTCGGGCCTATGTGCTGGTCCATCAGGGCGACGGAGTTCCGCTTGGCGACGGATATGTTCCGGGCGCCCCGGGCGCGGCGCGCGGAGCGCCACTCCACACCGACACGGTCGAGTGCGCCGGTGAAGAGGTCCACGATGTCGGTGGAGGTGTTGGTGAAGAAGTACCGCGGATATTCGTAGCGCTTGCGTTCCCCGCCGATGACCTTCTCGGTCCAGTTGACGGTCCGGCATCCGTCGGAATGGACGAGCCCGCGGATGAACTCCCATGGATGCGTGCCGATTACGGCCTCCTGCCACGGTTCGAGCACGATGGCACGCTCGTGCTTCTTGCCGGGACCGTGCTGAGGGAACAGGCAGGGCCAGTGGCGGTCGTAGCTGGTCACGGAGACGTACCCCTGCCTTTGCAGGTCGTACACGCCGCTCTCCGGGCGCACCGCTTTGATTGCGTTCCGGCACAGCTCCATCAGGCCCGGCCACGCGTCGGCGCAGGCGATGCGCAAGAAGTGGCCGACGCCTCGTGGGTGTGCGCTGATGCAGCCGTCTCCGAGATAGAGGCCCAGTAGGTACGCGTACGCGGCGGTGTCCTCCGGAACGCCCGGGTCGTGGCGGCACCTCGGACACGGACTCGCGCTGCGGAGCGGCTCGATCCGGCTTCGCCAGGCGCGGATCGTTGCGCGCGATATCCCGGTCTGCTTGCTGACGTAGTTCAGGCTGTGGCCCTGGGCGACGAGATCCAAGGCGGAGCGCCGCGTCGATATGTCGTACATGCCCCAGAGGCTCGTTGATTGCATGCCACCGGGCGACGGTTCGAGCGCGTGTTCAGCAGGTCGAGTGAAGATCGCCAAGCATGGCTAAACCTTGGAATTGAAGGAGAAGTGCCCCGAGTCGGATTCGAACCGACGCTGAATGGGTTTTGAATCCATTGCCTCTGCCGCTGGGCTACCGGGGCCCCTTCGAAACGAAGGATACCGAAGACCCCTCGTATCTCAAACATACAGGAGCTAGGTAGGCTCAGGTAGCAGCACCTGCCTTAACCAAGGAGCCCCCGTGACCGCCCCCGAGTCGCCCCAGCCCGTCGCAGACGACGACGCGTCGCATGTCCCCCCGCTGACCACCCGCGTCGTGATCGCCGAGGACGAGGCCCTCATCCGCCTCGATCTCAAAGAGATGCTCGAAGAAGAGGGCTACGCGGTCGTCGGCGAGGCCGGTGACGGGCAGAAGGCCGTCGAGCTGGCCCGGGAGCACCGGCCGGATCTGGTGATCCTGGATGTGAAGATGCCGGTCCTGGACGGGATCTCCGCGGCGGAGCTGATCGCGAAGGAGTCGATCGCGCCGGTGTTGATGCTGACGGCGTTCAGTCAGCGGGACCTGGTCGAGCGGGCGCGGGATGCCGGTGCGATGGCGTATCTGGTGAAGCCGTTCTCGAAGAGCGATGTGGTGCCGGCGATCGAGATGGCGGTGTCGCGGTTTACGGAGTTGAAGGCGCTGGAGCGGGAGGTCGCGGACCTTTCGCAGCGCCTTGAGACGCGGAAGCTGGTGGACCGGGCGAAGTCGGTGCTGCAGACGCAGTACGGGTTGTCGGAGCCGGCGGCGTTCCGGTGGATTCAGAAGACGTCGATGGATCGTCGGATGTCGATGCAGCAGGTGGCTGAGGCGGTTATTGAGGACGCCGAGGAGAAGAAGGCGGCGAAGGGGGAGTAGTTCCCCGGGTTGATATGCAGATGGCCCGCATCCGGGGTTCCGGGTGCGGGCCATTCGCGTATGTCCGGAGGGTCAGTCTTCGCCGAGGTAGGCCTTGCGGACGGATTCGTCGTGGAGGAGGTCTTGTCCGGTGCCGGAGAGGACTATTTTGCCGATTTCCATGACGTGGCCGTGGTCGGCGAGGGAGAGCGCGGCTTGGGCGTTCTGTTCGACGAGGAGGATGGTGGTGCCTTGGGCTTTGAGTTCGGTGATGGTGGCCATGATTTTCTGCATCATGATGGGGGAGAGGCCCATGGAGGGTTCGTCCAGCATCAGGAGTTTCGGCTGGGACATCAACGCGCGGCCCATGGCGAGCATTTGTTGTTCGCCGCCGGAGAGGGTGCCTGCGGCTTGCTTTCGGCGTTCTCCGAGGATGGGGAAGAGGTCGTAGGCGCGTTGGATGTCTTTTTCGATGCCTGTTTTGTCGTCGCGGAGGTAGGCGCCGAGGCGGAGGTTGTCCTCGATGGTCATGCGGGGGAAGATGTGGCGGCCTTCGGGGGAGTGGGCCATGCCGAGGGCGACGATTTTGTGGGCGGGGACGTTTTTGAGGGGTTTGCCGTCGAAGGTGATGGTTCCGGCGAGGGGTTCGAGGAGGCCGGAGAGGGTGCGCAGGGTGGTGGTTTTTCCGGCGCCGTTGGTGCCGATGAGGGTGACGACTTGTCCTGCTTCGACGCTGAAGGAGATGCCTTTGACGGCTTCGATTTTGCCGTAGGCGACCCGGAGGTCCTCGACTTCGAGGAGTGCGGTCACGGGGTGTCTCCTTCGGTGCTGGTGGTGCTCTGCGCCGTTTCGGCGGCTTCTACTTCGGCGATTTCCTCGTCTCCGGGTGCGCCTTCGAAGGGGGTGCCGAGGTAGGCGGCGATGACGCGTTCGTCGGCCTGGACGGTCTCGGGGGTGCCTTCGATGAGTTTTTGTCCTTGGACGAGGACGGAGACGCGGTCGCAGAGGCTCATGATGAACCGCATGTCGTGTTCGATGACGAGGACGGCGATGCCTTGGTCGCGGATGGCGAAGATGAGTTCTTCGGCGGCGCGGGTTTCTTGGGGGTTCATGCCGGCGGTGGGCTCGTCGAGGAGGAGGAGTCCGGGTTCGCTGGCGAGTGCGCGGGCGATTTCGAGCTTGCGTTGTTCGCCGTAGGGGAGGTTGCGGCTGAGGTGGTCTGCTTTTGCGGCGAGGCCGGTGAACTCCAGGAGTTCCATGGCGCGTTCGCGGGATGCGTCTTCGGCTTTTTTGAATCCGGGGAGGCGCAGGAGTGCGGACCAGAGGCCTTCTTTGGTGCGGGTGTGGCGGCCGACGAGGACGTTTTCCAGGACGGTCATGTTGGGGAAGAGCCGGATGTTCTGGAAGGTGCGGGCGACGCCGGCCTGGGTGACGAGGTGGGGTTTGGGGGGAAGGACGGTGCCTTTGTAGGTGACTTTGCCTTCGGTGGGGACGTACAGGCCGGTGAGGCAGTTGAAGAAGGTGGTTTTGCCTGCGCCGTTGGGTCCGATGAGGCCGACGATTTCGCCGCTGTTGACGGTGAGGTCGACGTCTCGTACGGCGGTGAGGCCGCCGAAGCGCATGGTGACGCCGCTGGCGTGGAGGACGGTGTCGGTCGTGGTGGTCATGCTGGTCACGCCCCCGCCTTGGTGACGCCGACGGGTGTGTCGGTGAGGCTGGTTTCTGGTGTGTCGAGTTGCCCGGTTTCGTGGAATTCGAGCTTTTTCCTGCGGTCGGCGATGATGCCTTCGGGGCGCAGGCGCATGAGGACGATGAGGGCTATTCCGAAGAGGAGTAGCTGGTAGTCCTGCATGAATTGGAGTTTGGCCGGGATGAGGTAGAGGAGGGCGGCGCCGATGAGGGGTCCGCTCATGGTTCCCATGCCGCCGAGGATGACGGCGGCGAGGAGGAAGGCGGAGTTGGGGGGTACGGAGCCGGCGAATTGGTATTGCTCGGGGGTGACGGTGCTGGTGAGGTGGCCTTGGACGGTGCCGGCGAGTCCGGCGAGGGTGGCGCCGAGTGCGAAGGCGATCAGTTTGACGCGGAAGCCGTTGATGCCCATGGCGGTGGCGGCGGTTTCGTCTTCGCGGATGGCGACCCAGGCGCGGCCGATGCGGCTGTCGGCGCTGCGTCGGAAGACGGTGACGACGACGAGGGTGATGACGAGCATCAGGAGGTAGTAGTTGCCGGGTTTGCCGAGGGTGAAGCCGGCGATGTCGTGGCTGATGCCGAGGTCGTATCCGAAGATGGTGATGTCGGGGATGGCGGGGATGCCGCGGGAACCGTTGGTGACGTTGGGTCCGCTGTTCCCGTTGAGGTTGTTCATGGTGATGCGGAAGATTTCGCCGAAGCCGAGGGTGACGATGGCGAGGTAGTCGCCGCGTAGGCGCAGGGTGGGGGCGCCGATGAGGACGCCGAAGATGAGGGAGGCGCCGGCGCCGACGAGGATGGCGGCCCAGAAGGGGAAGTGGACGCCGAGGCTGGAGGTGCTTGCGCCGGAGACGAGGGCTGCGGCGTAGGCGCCGACGCCGAGGAAGGCGACGTAGCCGAGGTCGAGGAGGCCTGCGAGGCCGACGACGACGTTGAGGCCGAGGGCGACGGTGGCGAAGATGAGGATGTTGGCGCCGATGAGGGCGTATTCGTCGCTGGATTGGGTGAAGGGGAAGCAGATCGCGGCGGCGAAGGCGGCGCTGAGGGTGATGGTGCGGTGGTGTGCGGTGAGTGCGGCGAGGCGGGCGAGGAGGCCTGCTTGGGTGAGGGCGGCGAACGTGAATACGGCGGTGATGAGGAAGCCGATGAACAGTTCGGTGTAGGCGGTGTCGATGCCGTAGGCGAAGACGTAGAGGCCGATGGCGAAGGCGGCGACGATGATGAGGATGCCAGCCCAGTCGGGGATGTTTTTGGCGGTGCGGGGGCTGGGGGCGGTGAGGGTGTGGCGGATGCGTTGCCAGGGGTTGTCGCCGGTGGTGTCGGTGCCGGGTGTGTCGCCGGGGAGGGCGAAGGCGGCGATGAGGGCGATGAGGGAGCCGGTGCCGGAGACGTAGGCGCCGGGTTCGAGGTTGACGATGCCGCCGAGGTCGCTGGAGATCGCGCCGAGGGTGTAGCCGGTGGTGGCGAAGGTGGCGAGGGCCAGCAGGCGCAGGGGGGCGTTGGTTCCGCCGGGGGTGAGCCAGCGCAGTCCTTGGATGCCGTAGGTGGAGAGGGTGAAGAGGAGGGTGAGGGCTGCGGCGGTGAGGGTGAGGAGTTGGAGGCCGCCGGGGTAGCCGGTGACGGTGAGGTCGCCGGGGAAGTCGCTGGTCCAGGTCCAGGCCATGAAGGTGCCGATGAGGGCGATGGTGGCGCCGGCGGTGAGGGTGTGCCGGGCGAGGCTGGTGGGCAGCGGGATGAGTGGGGTGCCGCTGTCGCGGTGGGTGGTGTTGGTGGTCATGGTGTTCACGCCCTGTCCGCGACGCGTTCGCCGAGCAGGCCCTGGGGTCGCACGAGGAGGACGACGATGAGGAGGACGAAGGCCCATACGTCCTTCCAGGCGCCGCCGCCGAAGAGTTCCATGCTGGGGATGTTGCCGACGTAGCCGACGGCGAGGGCTTCGGCGAGGCCGAGGACGATGCCGCCGAGCATGGCTCCGTAGATGTTGCCGATGCCGCCGAGTACGGCTGCGGTGAAGGCTTTGAGGCCCATGATGAAGCCCATGCGGAAGCCGACTTGGCCGTTGTGGAGGCCGTAGCCGACGGCGGCGACGGCGGCGAACGCGGCGCCGATGGCGAAGGCCATGACGATGATGCGGTCGGTGTTGATGCCCATGAGTTTGGCGGTGTCGGGGTCCTGGGCGGTGGCTTGCATGCCGCGGCCGGTGCGGGTTTTGGCGACGTAGAACCCGAGGGCGATCATGCAGACGGGGGCGGCGATGAGGATGAAGAGGTCGCCGCGTTGGATGTTGGCGCCCAGGACGTGGAAGGGGGTGCCGTCGAACTGGGGGAAGGAGCGGTCCTTCTTGGCGTCGGGGTACCACTTCCATACGGCCTGTTGGAGGGCGAGGGAGAGGCCGATCGCGGTGATGAGGGGGGCCAGGCGGGGGGCGCCGCGCAGGGGCCGGTAGGCGAAGCGTTCGGCTGCGGTGGCGACGAGTACGGAGATGATGACGCCGCCGATGATCATGAGGGGGATGGCGGCGAGGAGGGAGAAGCCTGTGGGGAGTGCGAGGAAGACGGTGAGAGCCCCGAAGCCCCCGACCATGAATATCTCGCCGTGGGCGAAGTTGATGAGCTGGACAATGCCGTAGACCATCGTGTAGCCGATCGCGATGAGTCCGTACATCGCGCCGAGGATGAGTCCGTTGGCCAGCTGTTGCGGCAGTTCGTGCACCGCGGGGCCTCCGTGAATGTGAGCAGATATGGCGCCGCGCGGGAGCGCTGGTGGCGCTCCCGCGCGGTCCTTGGGTTGCGGTGGGGCGGGATTCGCCGGGTTACGGCTTGTAGGCCTCGCTGAGCTCGGGCTTCCAGGCGCCGTCGGTGACCTTGTAGGCGGTCATCATGGTGTTGGTGGTGTCGCCGTACTCGTCGAAGGAGACGGGGCCGGTGACTCCGTCGAACTTGACCTTGCCGACGGCGTCGAGGACCTTGGCGCGCAGGTCGCCGCTGGGGAGCTTGCCGTTGTTGGCGGTGACGACGTCCTTGACGGCCTGGATGATGGCCCAGGTGGCGTCGTAGGTGCCGCCCCCGTAGGCCTCGTAGGCGTCCTTGAAGTTGGCTGCCTTGTAGTTGGCGATGAACGTCTTGGCGGAGTCGAGCTGCTCGACGGGCTTGCCGACGGAGGTGGCGAGGTCGCCCGTGGCTTTCTTGTTGAGCTTGATGAAGTCGGCGCTGTAGATGCCGTCGCCGCCCATGAGTGGGATGTTGGTGCCGCTGTCCTTGAGCTGCTGGGACAGGGGGCCGGCGGCGGGGTATTCGCCGCCGTAGTAGAGGGCCTTGGCGCCGGTGGACTTGACCTTGGCGACGATGGCGTTGAAGTCGCGGTCGTCGGGGTTGATGTGGTCGCTTCCGACGATCTTGCCGCCGAGCTTGGTGAAGGTGTCCTTGAAGGACGCGGCGAGGCCGGCGCCGTAGGTCTTCTGGTCGTCGATGAGGTAGACCGAGTCGATCTTGGCGTTGTTGAACAGGTACTTGGCGGCGAAGGCGCCCTGGACCTGGTCGGTGGTGGCGGTGCGGAAGAAGGTCTTGTAGGGGCGCTTCTTCGTGCCGGTCTTCCAGCCGTCGCCCTGGGTCAGTTCGGTGCCCGTGTTGGCGGGGGATATCTGGGTGAGGCCGGCGTCGTTGAGCGGTTTCTGCATGGACTGCGAGACGCTGGAGTTCAGGGGGCCGACGACGCCGACGACGCTCTTGTCGCCGATGAACTTGGTGGCGTTCTGCTGGCCGACGGAGGGCTGGGCCTGGTCGTCGAGCGGCTGGGTCTTGAACTCGACGCCGGGGACGAGGTTCTGCTTGTTCGCCGTCTGTGCGGCGAGGTCGGCGGAGTTCTTGATGCCGAGGCCGAGGGCGGACAGGTCACCCGTGAGGGGGGCGTCTACGCCGATGACGACGGTCTGCTTCTTGCCGCTGCTGTCGCCGCCGCCTTTGTCGTCGCGCGAGCCGCAGGCGGTGAGGGTGAGTGCGCCTGTGGTGAGCACTGTGGTGAGGATGAGCAAGGAACGGTGTCGCACGATGGGTCCTTTCCCTGGCGCGGCCTCCTCGTGAATGAGGTGCCGTGTCGGTCGCCGGGCCGTACTGGGTGGTAAGGGCCGTGCAGCAGTCGCACCCGGCGGCGCGGTGACTGGCCGTGACTCTAAGCGCAGCCGGGGAGGGTGGGGAGCAGCCGGGACAGGATGTGACTTTCTTGTTATGCCAAGGCCAAACCTTGGTGGTGCAGGGCGGACAATTTGTACGTTTCATGACACGGGGATTTCTCGCATGATGAGAACCCGCAGTTCCGCTAAGGGGCTTGAGGGGATCATGGTGCTGACAGGGCCCTCGCTGTCCGGAAGCCGGTCGATGGCCGGGAAGGCGCCGCCCGAGGGCCGGATGTCACTCCCGGACCCCCGCCCGATTGTCACGCAGCGTCACGATGATCGGGTGGGGGTGGGCAGCTTCGTCTGGGCCCAGGGGCCCGTCGTGGGCGTGCCGTTGCGATAGCGCTCGGCGCAACCGCGCTGCGCGCTCTGCCCGATGACCCGGTCGCCGGCGGCCGCGCCGTGGGCCGCGCGTTCTCGGCGTGCGGCGGCCAGTGTGGTCAGGAGGATGGCGTTCTGTCCGTCGGACAGGCCTTTCTCCTGATAGTCCAGGCCGGAGCCCTTTCCCTGGTCCAGCTCCTGCTGCGCCCAGTAGGTGACCAGGTGGGTGCAGAGCTCGGTGGGCGAAGTGACGTGCGGGGACGGCGAGTTGACCGAGGAGGCGGCGGGGGTGGCGGCGCCGGAGGGTTCCACGTGCCCGTCGTCGCAGCCGGTCAGTACGGCCGCCACGGCGAGGGCGCCCGACAGGACGAGGCGTGCCCGTGGCCGTCCTTGGGTCCTCATGGCACGAAGTTAGGGCGCGGAGCGTGAGGTGACAATGGCCGACGAGTCGTCAACTCGTCGGCCATGAAACGGACTTGGGCCCTCCGCGCGGGGCTTCCGGGCGGGGGCGGTCGGGCGGAGTTGCCAGGCGGGGCTTCCGGGCGGGGGCGGTCGGGCGGAGTTGCCGTGCCGGGTTGCCCGCCGGGGCGGGGTCACCGGGGGGGGCACCGGGGGGGTGCCCCGGGGCGGGGTCACCGGGGGGTGCCCCGGGGTGGGGTCACCGGGGGGTGCCCTGGGGCGGCCCGGGCCCCCCGGCGGGTTCAGTCCTTGAGGCCCGCGGCGTCACGCAGCAGGCAGGTCAGGCGGGCCGTGCAGACCCGCTTGTCCTGCTCGTCGGTGATGACGATCTCGTACGTGGCCGTCGAGCGGCCGCGGTGCACGGGCGTGGCGACGCCGGTGACCAGGCCGCTCTTCACGCCCCGGTGGTGGGTGCAGTTCAGGTCCACCCCGACGGCGACCTTGCTGAGGCCGCCGTGGAGCATCGAGCCGACCGAGCCCAGCGTCTCGGCGAGGACCGCGGAGGCGCCGCCGTGCAGCAGCCCGTAGGGCTGGGTGTTGCCCTCGACGGGCATGGTGCCCACGACGCGCTCCGCCGAGGCCTCGACGATCTGCACGCCCATGCGTGTGCCCAGATGCCCGGCGGAGAACATGGCGTGCAGGTCGACGCCGAGGGCGGCGTACTCGTCGACGACTTCCTGCGGGAACTTCACGCTGCTCTGCTCGCCCATGGGCCACGGCTCCGTTCATCTGCGGGTACTGCGCTGTACTGGCGCTGTCCGCTCCGTCATACCAGATGGCTGAGCAAACGCTTAGGGCGCAGCTCTCATTCCCGCGGGCCGCCCTCCTGCCGCGTACGCTCGAAACGCACCACCACCGACTTGCTCGCCGGGGTGTTGCTGACATCGGCCGTGGAACCCAGCGGCACCAGCACGTTCGTCTCGGGATAGTAGGCGGCGGCGCAGCCGCGCGCGGTCGGATAGTGGACCACGCGGAAGCCGGGCGCGCGCCGCTCCACGCCGTCCCTCCACTCGCTCACCAGATCCGTGTACGCCCCGTCGGCCAGGCCCAGTTCGGCCGCGTCGGCGGGGTTGACCAGGACGACGCGACGGCCGCCCTTGATGCCGCGGTAGCGGTCGTCCAGGCCGTAGATGGTGGTGTTGTACTGGTCGTGCGAGCGCAGGGTCTGGAGCAGCAGCCGGCCCTCGGGCAGCTCGGGGAACTCGACGGGCGCCGCCGTGAAGTTGGCCTTGCCGGTGGCGGTGGGGAAGCGCCGCTCGTCGCGCGGGGCGTGCGGCAGCTGGAAGCCGCCCGCGTGCGCCGCGAGCTGCGCGTTGAAGTCCTCGAAACCGGGCACCACGCGGGCGATGCGGTCGCGGATCGTGGCGTAGTCCCGCTCGAACTCCGCCCAGTCGATCACGGACCTGGCGCCCAGGGTGGCCCGGGCCATGCGCGCGACGATGGCCGGCTCGGACAGCAGATGACGGCTCGCGGGAGCCAGGTTGCCGCGGGAGGCGTGCACCAGACCCATCGAGTCCTCCACCGTCACGAACTGCCGGCCGCTCTTCTGCACGTCCTTGTCGGTACGCCCCAGGGTGGGCAGGATCAGGGCGCGCCGGCCCGTCACCGCATGCGAGCGGTTCAGCTTGGTCGAGACGTGGACGGTGAGCGAGGCCCGGCGCATCGCGGCCTCGGTGACCTCGGTGTCGGGGGTGGCGCTCACGAAGTTGCCGCCCATGGCGAAGAACACCTTCGCCCTGCCGTCGCGCAGCGCCTCGATGGACCGCACGACGTCGAAACCGTGGTGGCGGGGCGGCGCGAACCCGAACTCCTTCTCCAGGGCGTCGAGCAGCGCGGGCGCGGGCCGCTCGAAGATGCCCATGGTGCGGTCGCCCTGCACGTTGGAGTGGCCGCGCACCGGGCAGACCCCGGCGCCGGGACGGCCGATGTTGCCGCGCAGCAGAAGGAAGTTGACGACCTCGCGGATGGTGGGCACCGAGTGCTTGTGCTGGGTCAGACCCATCGCCCAGCACACGATGGTCCGCCGGGAGGCCAGCACCATCGCCAGGGCCTGCTCGATGTCGGCGCGGCTCAGGCCCGTCGCGGTCAGCGTCCGCTCCCAGTCCGCCTCGCGCGCTGCGGCCCTGAACTCCTCGAACCCATGGGTGTGTTCGCGTACGAACAGCTCGTCGACGGCGCCCTCGGTCTCCAGGATCAGCTTGTTGAGGAGACGGAACAGCGCCTGGTCGCCGCCGATGCGGATCTGCAGGAACAGGTCGGTGAGAGCGGCGCCCTTGATCATGCCCTGCGGGGTCTGCGGGTTCTTGAACTTCTCCAAGCCCGCCTCGGGCAGCGGATTCACCGAAATGATCTTCGCCCCGGCGTTCTTCGCCTTCTCCAGGGCGGACAGCATCCGAGGATGGTTGGTCCCCGGGTTCTGCCCCGCGATCACAATGAGATCGGCCTGGTGGAGGTCGTCAAGGGACACACTGCCCTTGCCGACACCGATGGTCTCCGTGAGCGCGGAACCGGACGACTCGTGGCACATGTTGGAGCAGTCCGGCAGGTTGTTGGTGCCGAACTCCCGGGCGAAGAGCTGAAGCAGGAACGCGGCCTCGTTGCTGGTGCGCCCCGAGGTGTAGAACAGCGCTTCGTCGGGGGAGTCGAGCGCCGTCAGCTCCTCGGCGATGATCTCGAAAGCCCGTTCCCAGGCGACGGCCTCGTACCGGTCGGCGCCCTCGGGCAGATACATCGGCTGTGTGATCCGGCCCTGCTGACCCAGCCAGTACCCACTGCGCGTGGCCAGATCGGAGAGCGGATGCGCGGCGAAGAAGTCGGGCGTGACCCGGCGCAGCGTCGCCTCCTCAGCGACCGCCTTCGCCCCGTTCTCACAGAACTCCGCCGTGTGCCGCTTGTCGCCCTCCGGCCAGGCGCAGCCCGGACAGTCGAAGCCGTCCTTCTGGTTGACCTTCAAAAGCGTCTGCGCGGTGCGGCGCACACCCATCTGCTGCTGAGCCATGAGCAGGGTGTGACCGATGGCGGGGAGCCCGGCGGCGGCATGCTTGGGCGCGGCGACCTGCGGCGCGTCCTGGACCGGATCACCTGCGGGCGGCTTGCTGGCCATGGCGCTGCTCCCCTTCGAGCGAACACGAGATGCGTACATTCCCGATCCTGTCACGCGCCACTGACAGCCGCCCCACCGACGGCCCCCGCCGCCGAGGAGGCCGCGCGTCCAGGGCGGTCCCGTCGCCGAAGGGCCGCACGCCGGGGGGCCGGTCCCGGTGCCGAGGAGGCCGTGGGTCCAGGGGCCGGTCCCGGTGCCGAAGAGGCTGTGCGTGCAGGGGCCGGTCCCGGTGCCGAGGAGGCTGTGTGTCTGGGGGCGGTCCCCGGGACTGGCCAGGATTGTCAGTGGGGCGTGGCAGGATCGGGGTCATGGCTGAGACAGCATCGAAGAAGACCCCGGACAACCGACCGCGCCTGCTCCTCATGGACGGGCACTCCCTGGCGTACCGGGCGTTCTTCGCGCTGCCCGCGGAGAACTTCACGACCGCGACGGGCCAGCCCACCAACGCGGTCTACGGCTTCATGTCCATGCTCGCGAACACCCTGCGTGACGAGGCGCCCACGCACTTCGCGGTCGCGTTCGACGTGTCCCGCAAGACGTGGCGCTCCACGGAGTTCCCCGACTACAAGGCGAACCGGTCCAAGACCCCCGACGAGTTCAAGGGCCAGGTCGAGCTGATCGGCGAACTGCTCGACGCGATGCACGTCGACCGGTTCGCCACCGACGGCTTCGAGGCCGACGACATCATCGCCACCCTGGCCACGCAGGCCGAAGCAGCCGGCTACGAGGTCCTGATCGTCACCGGCGACCGCGACTCCTTCCAGCTCGTCTCCGACCACGTCACCGTCCTCTACCCCACCAAGGGCGTCTCCGAGCTGACCCGCTTCACCCCGGCGAAGGTCGAGGAGAAGTACGGCCTGACCCCCCAGCAGTACCCGGACTTCGCGGCGCTGCGCGGCGACCCGTCGGACAACCTGCCGGGCATCCCCGGCGTCGGCGAGAAGACCGCCGCGAAGTGGATCAACCAGTTCGGTTCGTTCGCCGAGCTCGTCGAGCGCGCCGAAGAAGTCAAGGGCAAAGCCGGGCAGAACCTCCGCGACCACCTGGACGCGGTCAAGCTCAACCGCCGCCTGACCGAAATGGTCAAGGATGTCGCACTGCCCAAGGGCCCGGCCGAGCTGGAGCGCGCCGCCTACGACCGCGCCGCCGTGACCGGCGTCCTGGACGTCCTGGAGATCCGCAACCCGTCGCTGCGCGAGCGGCTGCTCGCCGTCGACCCGGGCGCGGCCGAGGCACAGGCCCCCGAGCCGGCCGCCGGGGTCGACGTCGACGGCACCGTCCTGGGCGCGGGCGACCTCGCCCCGTGGCTGGCCGAGCACGGCGGGCAGCCGCTCGGCGTGGCGACCGTCGACACCTGGGCGCTCGGCTCCGGCAGCGTCACCGAGGTCGCGCTCGCCGCGGCCGGCGGAGCGGCCGGCTGGTTCGACCCGGCACTGATCGACGAAAGCGATGAGCGGGCCTTCGCCGCCTGGATCGCCGACCCCGCCCAGCCCAAGATCATGCACAACGCCAAGGCCGCGATGCGGGTCTTCCCCGAGCACGGCTGGAGCATCGCCGGCGTCACCATGGACACCGCGCTCGCCGCCTACCTCGTCAAGCCGGGCCGCCGCTCCTTCGCCCTGGACGCCCTGACGATCGAGTACCTGGGCCGCGAGCTGGCCCCCGCCGGCGCCGCCGACGGACAGCTCGCCTTCGGCGCGGACGACGAGGCCGAGGCAGCCGCCCTGATGACGCAGGCCCGAGCCGTCCTCGACCTGGGCGGCGCGTTCACCGAGCGGCTGAAGGAGGTCGGCGCGACCGATCTGCTGCACCACGTCGAACTGCCCACCTCCCTCCTCCTGGCCCGCATGGAGCGGTACGGCATCGCCGCCGACCGCGCCCACCTGGAAGCCATGGAGCAGCAGTTCGCCGGCGCGGTGCAGCAGGCCGTGAAGGAGGCCCACGCCTCGGTCGGCCACGAGTTCAACCTGGGCTCGCCCAAGCAGCTCCAGGAAGTCCTCTTCGGTGAACTGGCCCTGCCCAAGACGAAGAAGACCAAGACCGGCTACACGACGGACGCCGACGCGCTGGCCTGGCTCGCCGCCCAGACCGAACACGAACTGCCCGTCGTCATGCTGCGCCACCGCGAGCAGGCGAAACTGCGGGTCACCGTCGAGGGCCTGGTCAAGACGATCGCCGCGGACGGCCGCATCCACACCACCTTCAACCAGACGGTCGCCGCGACCGGCCGCCTCTCCTCCACCGACCCCAACCTGCAGAACATCCCCGTCCGCACCGACGAGGGCCGCGCCATCCGGCGGGGCTTCGTGGTCGGCGAAGGCTACGAGTCGCTGCTCACCGCGGACTACAGCCAGATCGAACTGCGCGTGATGGCCCACCTGTCCGAGGACGCGGGCCTCATCGAGGCGTTCACCTCCGGCGAGGACCTGCACACTACGGTCGCCTCCCAGGTGTTCGGCGTGGACAAGTCCCAGGTCGACCCCGAGATGCGCCGCAAGATCAAGGCGATGTCGTACGGCCTGGCCTACGGCCTGTCCGCCTTCGGCCTCTCCCAGCAGCTGAACATCGAAGCCGGCGAGGCCCGCGGCCTGATGGACACCTTCTTCGAGCGTTTCGGCGGCGTACGGGACTACCTGCAGCGCGCCGTCGAGGAAGCCCGCGCGACGGGCTACACGGAGACGATGCTCGGCCGGCGGCGCTACCTTCCCGACCTCAACAGCGACAACCGCCAACGCCGCGAGATGGCCGAGCGGATGGCGCTCAACGCCCCCATCCAGGGCACGGCCGCGGACATCGTCAAGGTCGCCATGCTGAACGTGGACCGCGCCCTGACCGAGGCGGGCCTCACCTCCCGGCTGCTGCTCCAGGTCCACGACGAAATCGTCCTGGAAATCGCGCCGGGCGAGCGCGAACAGGTCGAGGCCCTGGTGCGCCGCGAGATGGCGGGAGCGGTGTCACTGCGCGCCCCGCTGGACGTCTCGGTGGGCTCCGGCAACGACTGGGAATCGGCGGCACACTGAGGAAGGGGGCGGGGGACCCTTCCCTTCCGAGGGGGCCCCGCCCCGCCTCCGCTCCTGCCCCGGAGCTGCCCCGCCGTCGCCCTGCGCCGCCCCTGCCCCGGGCCGGCTCCTGCCCGGGGCCGCTCCTGCCCGGGGCCGCGCCCGGGAGGCGTCCGTTAGCCGTCCGTTAGCGGTGGGCCATTGAATGTGAGACGTCATCCGGACATCGGATGACCGATGACGGCTGTCCCGGAGCACGGGGCCGGTGACGTGCGACAGATGACCGCTACCCAACGTCAACCGACAGACATCAGTACCTGTCAGTGATCAACGGCGTTCGGTATGCGGAGCCGGTTCCTCTGTCGTCCGCCGGCACGGGGCACGTGGCGAATCAGTGAAATCCGGTCATGCGACGGTGTCATGGCGCCCTTGGTTGCCGTAGTGTCACCTGAGTTCTCGCGCTGGGGAGCGCGAAGGCCGAGTACCGGGGAGGGACTTGACGTATGGCACCGCAGCACATGGGCCGACGACTGCGCAAGGGAGCGGGGACCACGGCTGTGGCCGCGCTGGCGGTGGCGGCGCTTTCCGCATCGCAAGCGCCTGCGGTCGTGCACGCGAGCAGCCCGACGGACCAGTCGGCCTCGGACGTGACGCCGACCCCCACACCGAACGCCCCCGCCTCGGGCAACTCGCCGTACTACACGGACCTTCCGCCGCTCACCTCGCCGACCCCGCCGAACGCGGTGAACCCGCCCGCGGGGACGACGCTTGTCGGTGACCAGCAGGGCATACCCGCCACGGTGCTCGACGCGTACAAGAAGGCGCAGGCGGCGCTCGCGACGAGCCGGCCGGACTGTCACCTGCCCTGGCAGTTGCTCGGCGGTATCGGCAAGGTCGAGTCGGGCCACGCGAACGGCGGCCGGGTCGATGCCAACGGCACGACGCTCACCCCGATCCTCGGCCCGGTGCTCAACGGCGCCGGGTTCGCCAACATCACCGACACCGATGGCGGCGCGTACGACGGTGACAAGGTGCACGACCGGGCGGTGGGGCCCATGCAGTTCATCCCGTCGACCTGGGCGCACTCGGGCCGCGACGGCAACGGCGACGGCGTGAACGACCCGAACAACGTCTACGACGCCGCGCTCGCCGCCGGGTTCTACCTGTGCGGCAACGGCCGCGACCTCGCGGTCAAGGCCGATCTCGACAGGGCGATCCTGAGCTACAACCAGTCGCAGGAGTACCTGACCACCGTCACGACGTGGTTCGACTTCTACCGGCGCGGCAGCTTCGAGGTTCCCGACGGCACGGGCTCGCTGCCCGGGCACCGCAGCGACCAGACCCCGAGCACACGGCCCCCGGCCACGTCGAAGACGCCGCCCAGCACCACGCCGGCCCCCCGGCACACCACCAAGCCGACTCCGAACCCGACCCCCACGCCGCCGGCCCCGCAGACGAAGCCGCCGGTCGTTCCCACCAAGCCGGGCGGAGACGTGACGCCGACACCGGTGGCGCGGCCGACGACCCTGGAGGACGCGGGCACCAAGGAGCTGACGGCGTTCTCCGGTGGCGCCTTCGCCGGGCAGCCGACGGCGCGGGTGAAGGACGGGGCCGGCAAGGCCATGGCCCAGGTGACGGTGAAGTTCGAGATCGTCGGCGACACCGACACCCGGTTCGCCAACGGCTCCACCACCGCTTCCGCGCCGACCACGGCGGACGGTACGGCGGTGGCGCCGGCGCTGAAGGCGGGCGAGAGGACCGGCACGTTCACGGTGCGCGCCACCGTCGTCACGTCCGCGCTGCCCGCCGTCGAGTGGAAGGCGACGGTCCTCGCCCGGCAGGCCGATGGGCTGGTCCGCGGCGACGCCAAGGAGTTGACGGCCGCACCGAACGGTGAGTTCGCGAACGCGGTGTCGGTCAAGGCGACCTACAAGGGCGCCGCGGCCTCCGGTGTCGCGGCATCCGCGACGATGATCGCGGCGCCGGCCGCGGGCGCCGACGCGAAGGCCGCGCCCAAGGTCAACGACAAGGGCCCCTACTTCAAGGACGCCAAGAACAATCCGGTCCGCGAGCTGAAGGATCTGAAGACCGACGCGAACGGTGTTCTGGTCCTGCCGAAGATGTACGCGGACGGCGAGACCGGCACGTTCCTGCTCCGCATCACCACCGAGGGCGGCGCCACGCTGACCCTTGAACTCAAGGTGGCCGCCACTTCCTGAGGGCAGTCCCTGTCCCGTACTTCGGCGTCCCGTACTTCAGCAGCCCCTTTGCCGTCCGACGGCAGAGGGGCTGTTCGACGTGTTCTCATCTGCGCCGGGCGTTGCTACCGTGCCCCTTCCTGACGGCCCATCAGTTCACTGGAGGTCGAGCATGCGCGCCCTCATAGCCGCCGCGATCGGGCTGGCCGCCGCCCTCGCCCTCGTCCTGACCGTCTCGGCCATCGGCGCCCCCGACGGCACGACCTCGCCGAAGCCGCTGCTCACCACCGTGCCGAGCGCCCCGGGGAAGATCACCCAGACCAAGTAGAGGAAGAGCAGGTCCATGCGCCGCAAAGCCAGTCTCGTCCTGCTCGCCCTTGCCGTGTTCTTCGCCGCCCTGTCGCCCCTGCTCCGCTGGTACGCCTTCCCCCGGCTGGCCAAGATCCCGCCCGGCCAGTACCAGGAAGCGGTCCTCGAAGCGAAGAACGCCACCCTCATCGACTACGCCACCATGCAGTCCAGAACGGTCCCCAAGGTGACGGTCGTCCAGACACTCAAGGGCAATGTCGAGGCCGCCAAGCAGATCGAGAAGAGCGCGGGCAACGACGTCGTGGTGTGGGACACCCTCTCCTACATCCAAGGACCGGACGGCAAGATGGTCTCCGAGATACCCGAGCGCTACATCTTCGACGCGCACAGCCAGGCGCCCGTCCACGCCACCGGCGAGATGGTCGACGGCGACGCCGTCCAGCGCAAGGGCATCGAGTTCAAGTGGCCGTTCCTGACCGAGAAGCGGGACTACGAGTACTTCGACTTCCAGGCCCGCACCTCCGCGCCCATTCACTACCGGGGCACCCGGACGTTCCACGGACTCGACGTGTACTACTTCGAGCAGACGATCCCGTGGACCAAGGTGCCCTATCCGAAGAAGATGCCGCTGCCCGGTATCGACTCCAGCACCCTGGAGAAGACCACCGGAACCTCCCTCTGGTACACCACCACCCGCAAGTTCTGGATCGACCCGGTCACCGGCGCCCCCGTCAACGGCGAGGAGATGAACCAGGAAGAGATGCGCGGCGGCACCCTCCTCGGCGGCCGGGACAAGGTGACCGTGTTCGCGGGCGACGTGAAGATGCGTGCGGACTACGTCGACTACACCGTCGACCTGGTCAAGAAGAACCGCAGCCTGGTCCTGATGCTCACCTCCTATCTGCCCTGGGGATTTCTCGGCCTGGGGATCGCCCTGCTCGCGCTCTCCCTGTGGCTGGAGGCGCGCGCCCGCCGCCCCGGCGGGCCGCCGCCCGCCGTCACCGAACACCTCGATCCCGTCACTGCTTGAGCCGGGCCTTGGTGAACCGCGTCGCCTGCGCCGCCGTCGGATCCTCCGGCCACGGATGCTTGGGATAGCGCCCACGCAGCTCGGCCCGCACGGCGCGGTACCCCTCCCGCCAGAAGTTCGCGAGGTCGGCGGTGACGGCGGCCGGCCGGCCCGCCGGGGAGAGCAGATGGATGAGGACGGGCACGCCGGCGACCTCCGGTGTGCCGTCAAGGCCGAACATCTCCTGCAACTTGACCGCGAGGACGGGCTGTTCACCCCCGTATTCCACCCGTATCCGTGATCCGCTGGGCACCTGGATGCGTTCCGGAGCCAGCTCGTCGAGCCGGGCCGCCTCCCCGGTCGCCCACGGCAGCAGCCGGCTGAGTGCGGCGCCCGCCTCGATACGGCCCAGATCGGACCGGCGCCGGGCCCGCGAAAGCTCCGGCTCAAGCCACTGCGATGCCGCGTCGAGCAGCGCCGCGTCGGCCACATCCGGCCAGGGCTCCCCCCGCACCCGGTGCACGAACGCGAGCCGCTCCCGCAGCCCCTGTGCCTCACGGGTCCAGCGCAGAAGCCCGAGCCCTTCGCGCGTCAGGCCCTCCAGGAGCGCGTCCCGCACGAGTGCGGGGTCCGGGTTCTTCAGCGGCCGTACGGACAGCTCGACCGAGCCGAGCCTGGCCACCCGGCGGGCCACCACGTCGGTGTCCTCCCAGCGCACCTCCTCGCCCTCGCTCACCAGGTGCCCGGCGGCCAACCGGGCCGTCGGCTCGTCGATCACCGCGGCCAGCCGGATCCTGGCGGACGCCGCCTGCACGGGCCGGTCGGCGACGGCCACCGCCAGCCAGTCCGCCGTGCTCAGCCCCGAGCCCTGTGCCGCCTGCGCGCCGGTGCCGGACACCATGAGGAACGAGCCGCCGCCGCGCGCCCGCGCCACGCGCTCGGGGAACGCAAGGGCCGCGACGAGCCCGGCCGCCGCATCGGCCGAGCCCTTCTCGGGATGGCTCCCGGCGAACGCGGTGAGGCGCCGCACCTCCTGGAGCCAGCGCGCCGCGTACCCGTCGCCGCCCCGGCGTGCCGTGCGCCAGGCCGCCGCCAGCTCGTCCCCGTACTCGCGCGGCGGCTCCTCGCTCAGCAGGGCCACCATTTCCGCGGCGCGCCGGCCGCCGACCTCCGAAGCGCCGTCCAGGAGGGCCCGGGCGAGCCGGGGGTGCAGCCCGAGCCGGGACATCCGGGCGCCACGGTCGGTGGCGCGGCCCTGTTCGTCCACCGCCCCGATCGCCGTCAAAACGGTGCGGGCCGCGGCCATCGCACCCGCCGGAGGCGCGTCGAGCAGGGCGAGGCCTTGCGCCGACGGGTCGCCCCAGCAGGCGGCCTGCAGGGCGAACGCGCAGAGGTCGGCGACCTTGATCTCGGGGGCAGGGAAGCGCGGCAGCCGGCTGTTCTCCGCCTCGGTCCAACAGCGGTAGACCACGCCAGGGGCCTCTCGCCCCGCCCGCCCCGCGCGCTGGCGGGAAGCAGCCTGCGAGGCCCGTACGGTGGTCAGCGCGCCGAGCCCCCGGGCGTGATCCACCCGCGGCTCGCGGGCCAGCCCGCAGTCCACGACCACCCGCGCCCCCGGCACGGTCAGTGAGGACTCGGCGACCGACGTCGCCAGGACGACGCGTCGCCCTGCGGACCCGGTGAGCACCGCGTCCTGCACGGAAGCCGGGGCGCGGCCGTGGACCTGGAGGACTTCGATGCCGTCCAGATCGCTCAACTGCCGTGCCACCCGGGCGATTTCGCCCACGCCCGGCAGGAAGCAGAGCACATCGCCGTCCCGCTCGGACAGTGCCCGACGCACCGTGGCGGCCACATGGGAGAGCAGCGCGGGGTCCACCCGCATGCCGTGCGGGGGCCGCACGGGCTGGGTGGGCGGCGCCCACACCACGTCCACGGGGTGCGCCACTGCGGCGGCCTCCACGACCGGTGCGTCCCCGAGCAGCCGGGCCCAGCCCTCGGCGTCGGTCGTCGCGGACGCCGCCACCAGGCGCAGCTCGGGCCGCAGCGCGGTCCGTACGTCCATGAGGAAGGCGGCCACCGTGTCCGCGTCCAGGTGACGTTCGTGGCACTCGTCGATGACGACGACGTCGACACCCGCCAACTCCTGGTCGCGTTGGAGGCGTTGGAGCAGCACGCCGGTGGTGACGACCTCGACGACGGTGCCGGGCCCGACGGAGCGTTCGCCCCGCACGGTGAAACCGACCCGCTCGCCCGTCCGCTCACCGAGCAGCCAGGCCATCCGGCGCGCGGCCGCCCGGGCCGCTATCCGGCGGGGCTCGGCGACCACGACCCGGCGCACCGGGCCGTCGCCAAGCAGGCCGGCGAGGACCAGCGGCACCAGGGTGGTCTTGCCGGTGCCGGGCGGGGCGCACAGCACGGCCGTCCCGTGCCCGTCGAGCGCGGCCAGCAGCTCGGGCACGGCCTCGCGGACCGGGAGGGCGTCGAGTGCGTCGGTTCGGATCATGCGCTCAGTGTCGTACGTCCCGCCGGACCGTGCGGCGCCCTGTCCACAGGGCCGGTGGGCTTGTATGACCGGCCGGGATGGCGGGCGCCGGGCCGAGGCCGGGCGGGACCCGTCTCGTACGGCCGGTCCGGGCAGCGCCCCCGGACGCTCGGCTCCCCGGACACCGGGCCCCCTTGGCCCCGTCCGCAGACGCCGGGTCGCCTCAGTCCCGTGCTCAGACGCCGGACCCCTTCAGTCCCGTCCGCGCAGGCGCCGGGGCCCCCTCTTAGCCCCGTCTTCAGACGCCGGGCCGCCTCAGTCCCGTACGCACACGAAGATCGCGGTCCCGGGGATCAGGTTGCCGCGCAGGGGGGACCAGCCGCCCCACTCCTGGGAGTTCCAGGCCGGCCACTCCGGTTCCACGAGGTCTGCCAGGCGGAAGCCGCCCGCGACCACGTCCCGCACCCGGTCGCCCAGCGTGCGGTGGTGCTCCACATACAGGGCACGGCCGCTCTCGTCCTGCTCGACGTACGGCGTCCGGTCGAAATAGGAGGCGGCGACGGACAGGCCCTCGGGGCCGGGCTCGTCGGGGAACGCCCAGCGGATGGGATGCGTGACCGAGAAGACCCACCGGCCGCCGGGCCGCAGCACCCGTCGGACCTCGCGGAAGACCTTCACCGGGTCCGCGACGAAGGGGACCGCGCCATAGGCCGAGCACGCCAGGTCGAAGGAGGCGTCCGCGAAGGGCAGGGCGCCCGCGTCCGCCTCGACCAGGGCGAACGTGCCGCCGTCGATGCGCAGCGCGTGCTGGAGCTGCCGGTGCGAGAGGTCTAGGGCCACCGGGCGCGCGCCCTGGGCGGCCAGCCAGCGCGAACACTGGGCGGCGCCCGCGCCGATCTCCAGCACGTCGAGCCCCTGCAACGACCCCTCGGGGCCGAGCAGCCGGGCCTCCGCTTCGTCCAGGCCCTCGGGACCCCACACGAAGCGGTCGTCGCCGAGGAAGGCCCCGTGATCGCCCTGGTACTCGTCGGCGTTCCGGTCCCACCAGCCGCGGCTCGCCCGGCTGCTCTCCGTGTCCCCGGCGGCACGACGCGTCGCCTCCGGCTCGGATCCGGACCCGTTCTCGGACTCGTACGCTTGGATCTCTTGGCTCATCGTGTCCGTCGTTGTAGTTTGCGCGGAACGCGACCTCGTGTGCGCGCAGGTCTCGAAAGAGGTCGCGGGGGCCCATCGTGGCCTCGGGGAACCTTAGTTGTGCCGGGATTGCGGGGATCCGCCCCGGGTGTGCGCCTTCGCGCATTGACCCTGTCCGGCTGCCCCCGTATGCTACAAGTTGCGCTGCGAGCCTGCGCACCTCAGACCTAGCAGGCGCGCTTCCATCTGTTGTATGTCCCCTCGGTTTGTCGAGGCGCCATCCGGACCGACCCGGACAGGCGCTTCCCTGGCTGTCCGGCTTCTGCAGAGGCGATACGGGCTCTCGGCGTGGCAGTACCTACGACTTTCTGTCCGTAACCGGAGCCCTTTCCCACATGACGAGCAGCACCGAGACCACCTCTACCACTCCGCAGGTAGCGGTCAACGACATCGGTAACGAGGAAGCCTTCCTCGCCGCGATCGACGAGACGATCAAGTACTTCAACGACGGCGACATCGTCGACGGCGTCATCGTGAAGGTCGACCGGGACGAGGTCCTGCTCGACATCGGTTACAAGACCGAAGGCGTGATCCCGAGCCGTGAGCTCTCGATCAAGCACGACGTCGACCCGAACGAGGTCGTCAAGGTCGGCGACGAGATCGAGGCCCTGGTTCTCCAGAAGGAGGACAAGGAAGGCCGTCTGATCCTGTCCAAGAAGCGCGCTCAGTACGAGCGTGCCTGGGGCACGATCGAGAAGATCAAGGAAGAAGACGGCATCGTCACCGGTACCGTCATCGAGGTTGTCAAGGGTGGTCTCATCCTCGACATCGGCCTCCGTGGCTTCCTGCCGGCCTCCCTCGTCGAGATGCGTCGTGTCCGCGACCTCCAGCCCTACGTGGGCAAGGAGCTTGAGGCGAAGATCATCGAGCTGGACAAGAACCGCAACAACGTGGTCCTGTCCCGCCGCGCCTGGCTTGAGCAGACCCAGTCCGAGGTTCGCCAGACGTTCCTCACGACCCTGCAGAAGGGTCAGGTCCGCTCCGGCGTCGTCTCCTCGATCGTCAACTTCGGTGCGTTCGTGGACCTGGGTGGCGTCGACGGTCTCGTCCACGTCTCCGAGCTGTCCTGGAAGCACATCGACCACCCGTCCGAGGTTGTCGAGGTCGGCCAGGAAGTCACCGTCGAGGTCCTCGACGTCGACATGGACCGCGAGCGTGTCTCCCTGTCGCTGAAGGCGACGCAGGAAGACCCGTGGCAGCAGTTCGCCCGTACGCACCAGATCGGGCAGGTTGTCCCCGGTAAGGTCACCAAGCTCGTTCCGTTCGGTGCGTTCGTGCGCGTCGACGAGGGCATCGAGGGCCTGGTCCACATCTCCGAGCTGGCCGAGCGCCACGTGGAGATCCCGGAGCAGGTCGTCCAGGTCAACGACGAGATCTTCGTCAAGGTCATCGACATCGACCTTGAGCGTCGCCGGATCTCGCTGTCCCTGAAGCAGGCCAACGAGTCCTTCGGTGCCGACCCGGCGTCGGTCGAGTTCGACCCGACCCTGTACGGCATGGCCGCGTCCTACGACGACCAGGGCAACTACATCTACCCCGAGGGCTTCGACCCCGAGACCAACGACTGGCTCGAGGGCTACGAGACCCAGCGCGAGGCGTGGGAGGGCCAGTACGCCGAGGCGCAGTCGCGCTTCGAGCAGCACCAGGCCCAGGTCATCAAGTCCCGCGAGGCCGACGAGGCCGCCGCTGCCGAGGGCGCTGCCGCTCCGGCCGGTGCCCCGGCGGGCGTCTCCGGCGGTTCGTACTCCTCGGAGTCGGACGACAACTCCGGCGCCCTGGCGTCGGACGAGGCGCTGGCTGCCCTGCGCGAGAAGCTGGCGGGCGGCCAGAGCTGACGCTCCGACCCCAGCCGGTAGATAGCTGAACGTAAGGCCCGTTCCCCCTGGGGGAGCGGGCCTTACGCCATGTCGGGCGCCGTACGGCACACCCACGGCGAGGGCCCCCGGGCCGGGGCGAGGGCCCCAGGGCCACGGCGAGCCGCGGCCGGACGACGCCGCTGTAAGGGGGCGGTGCGTGAACGCGGCCGCGCCACGGCCCAGTTGACCGCCGACGTGGGCCGGCCCGCAGCGACCCGGCGGACCACGCGGGCGGCGCCGCCCGCGAGATCCCGCGTCCGGCCCGCGGCTTTCCGTCAAAGCGCCGGGGACGGGAATGCCCACGTCCTGAGCGTCGTTCTTCCTGGTGAACACGAGGAGGAGCGGTAATCGTGCTTGAAGCGCAGGATTTGTACGCATGGGAGCCCAAGGGCCTCGCCGTCGTCGACATGGCGCTCGCGCAGGAGTCGGCCGGCCTGGTCATGCTGTATCACTTCGACGGCTACATCGACGCGGGCGAAACCGGCGAGCAGATCGTCGAGAAGCTGCTGGAGACGCTGCCCCACCAGGTGGTGGCCCGCTTCGACCACGACCGGCTCGTGGACTACCGCGCCCGCCGCCCCCTGCTGACGTTCCGCCGGGACCGCTGGACGGACTTCGAAGTCCCCGCCCTGGAGGTCCGCCTGGTGCAGGACGCCACGGGCGCGCCCTTCCTGCTGATGTCGGGCCCCGAACCGGACGTCGAGTGGGAGCGCTTCGCGCTCGCCGTGCGCCAGATCGTCGAACGGCTCGGGGTGCGCCTGTCGGTCAACTTCCACGGCATCCCGATGGGCGTCCCCCACACCCGGCCCGTGGGCCTCACCCCGCACGGCAACCGCACGGACCTGATGCCCGGACACCGTTCGCCGTTCGACGAGGCGCAGGTGCCCGGCAGCGCCGAATCACTGGTCGAGTACCGCCTGATGGAGTCCGGCCACGACGTCCTGGGCGTCGCCGCGCACGTCCCGCACTATGTGGCGCGCTCGTCCTACCCCGACGCGGCGCTGACCGCCCTGGAAGCCGTCACGGCCGCCACGGGCCTGGTCCTGCCGAGCGTCGCGCACGGCCTCCGTACGGAGGCGCAGCGCACGCAGACCGAGATCGAGCGCCAGATCGGCGAGGGCGACGAGGAACTGGTCAGCCTGGTCCAGGGACTTGAGCATCAGTACGACGCGGTGGCGGGCGCCGAATCGCGCGGCAACCTGGTCGCCGAACCGGCGGACCTCCCCTCGGCGGAGGAACTGGGCAGGGAGTTCGAGCGTTTCCTCGCCGAGCGGGAGGGCGACGCCTGACGGCGGCGCCTAAGCTCGGCTCATGCTGAAGGTGGGTTTGACCGGCGGTATCGGCGCCGGCAAGAGCGAAGTGTCACGGCTCCTCGTCTCCTACGGGGCCGTATTGATCGACGCGGACAGGATCGCGCGGGAGGTGGTCGAGCCCGGCACTGCGGGCCTGGCGGCCGTGGTCGAGGCGTTCGGCCCCACCATCCTGTCCGAGGACGGCACCCTCGACCGGCCCAGACTGGGCGGCATCGTCTTCTCCGACCCCGACCGGCTCGCCACCCTGAACAAGATCGTGCACCCACTGGTCGGCGCACGGTCGATGGCGCTGGAGTCGGCGGCCGGCCCCGACTCGGTCGTCATCCACGACGTGCCCCTCCTGACGGAGAACGGCCTTGCGGCGCTGTACGACCTGGTCGTCGTCGTCGACGCCGCCCCCGAGACCCAGCTCGACCGGCTCGTGCGGCTGCGCGGCATGACGCCCGACGAGGCCCGCGCCCGCATGGCAGCCCAGGCCGACCGCGCCCAGCGCCTCGCCGTCGCCGACCTGGTCATCGACAACGACGGCGCCCTTGAGGCCCTTGAGCCGCAGGTGCGAGAGGTCTGGGCGGAACTGGTGCGGCGGGCCGGACGCTAGGCCCCGGCCCCTGAGCCGGTCGCCCCGAGCCGCCGCGAACCCCTCCCGCCGGGCTCCGGCGTACGGGTGCCCTACGAGGCCGAGTGCCCAGCGGACCATCGTGCTCATCGGCCGCGGACGCACTGCCGTGAGCCGGGCGTTCAGGGCTGCGGACGCACTGCCGTGGGTCGGGCGTTCGTGGCTGCGGACGCACCGCCGTGGGCCGGGAGTTCAGGGGCGTTCAGGGCCGCGGACGCACCGCCATGGACCGGGCGTACGTGGCCGCGGGGGCGGCCATCGCCCGCTGCTCGGGCCGACCCCGGCGGCGGCCGCGCGCTGAGCGTGCGCCCCCGCGCGCGACCGCCCCGGCACGCATACGGAATAGCCGGGCCGGGCATGGCGTTGACATCGCGCAGCAAGGGAAAGGACAGGCACGTGGGCGAGAGCACCCCCGAGACGCACGTCATTGATTTCCGCGCCGCCGAGCAGCTGCTGGCTGCCCGGGACCCGCGTGGTGCCGTCAGACTTCTCGACTCGGTCATCGCGGCGCACCCCGAGAACACCGCGGCCCGCCTGCTCCGGGCCCGCGCGTTCTTCGCCGCGGCCCAACTCCGTTCCGCGGAACTGGAGTTCCAGCTGGTCCTGGAACGCGAGCCGGACAACGCCTTCGCCCACTTCGCCCTGGCCCGCACCTATGAGCGCCAAGCCCGCCCCGACCAGGCCACTCGCCACTTCCGTCTGGCGGCGGCCCTGGACCCGAAGCCGGAGTATCTGACGGCGGCGCGGTTCGAGGACGACGCGCCGCGGTAGCCGGCGGGCGCGCAGGCGTGGCCTTGCCGGGCGCGGGGCGGCCGCGCGACGTCAGCGTGAGCGGGGCGGCTCGTACGGCGGGATGTCGCGGCCCGGCTGATAGTGCGGGCCCTGCCGGATATGGCGGATGATCATGACGAGGTCGACGACGATCAGCGCCGCCAGCACCGCGCAGGCCGCCATCCACCCCGGCCGCCCCTCCAGGGCGAAGCCCGCCGTGCCGCCGAGAGCCCAGATCAGGCCCCAGATGCTCAGCCACAGCCGCATCCGCAGGGGGCTGCGGGCGGTGATCGGTTCGTTACCGGTGCGCAGCATGATGATCGCCTCTATGGGGGTGTACCCGCTGGGACGGAGGTGAAGCCGCCGACGCCCCGCCGATCCACCGATCCGCCGCCCCGCCGATCCGCCGATCCGCTCATTCGCTGATCCCTAATGCGTATGCGACGAGACGTGGGCCTCGGGGCCGGGCCGAACGCCCAGGCGCAAGGTGCACGGGATGATTAGGGTGGCCGCATGCTGCCCGTCGACGACCTCCCCGAGACGCTGCTCGACCTCGCCGTGCCACACGAGGACATCAACGAACTGACCTCGCTGGCCGCCCGGTTCACCGCCGAACCCGAGCTCGGTGACCTCCTGGAGGAAGCGGTGCGAGCCCTCGTCGAGGACATCGGAAGCATCGGAGTCCGCCGGGAACCGCCGGCCCTGCCCGAGGGGATGGGCGACCTGGAGCGCTGGTTTCCCGTGTTCACCGCCGTCGCGGCGCTGCCCTACACCAAGGCGTACCACCGCGAGCGGGGCATTCCGCAAGACGTCTCACGCCGTACGCTCGCCGACCTCGGGCGGCACATCGCGCTGCACCACAGGCGGTACGGAATCGGCGGGCTCGCCGCGCCCCACTGGCTGCGGCTGCACGTGCGCGGGGAGATCTACCAGCTCGGCCGGCTCCAGTTCCAGCGCTCGGAGCTCGGGCAGCGCACGGGCCGCGCCGTGCGGGCTGCGGGCTTCGACGCCGGGCCCGGCGACCTCTGCCTGAACCTTCACATCCCCGACTGCAACGGCCCGCTGACGCCACGGGCGTGCACCGACTCCATCGCCCGGGCCAGAACCTTCTTCGCGCGTCACTTCCCCGAGGAGCGCCACCGGGTCGCCGTGTGCCACTCCTGGCTGCTCGACGAACAGCTGCGGGACCACCTGCCCCAGGACTCCAACATTCTTCGATTCCAAGGTTTGTTCCGCAGCGCCTACAAAGACGACGAGCCGGCCGACCGTGAACCCGTCGGCTTCGTCTTCGGCGACCCGGAGCTGCCCCTGGGGGACCTCCCGCAACGCACCACCGTGCAGCGTGCCGTCACCCAGCACCTCCTGCGCGGCGGCCACTGGTACCGGGGCCACGGCTGGTTCGCGCTGTAGACACCGGCACGGACGGCGGCCTGATCACCGCTCAGTGCACAAAGCTGTAGCTGCGCCAGGGCGCGGCCTTCGCCGCCACGTTGTTGGCGAGCCTGCTGCCCACGTACGTCGTGTCCTTGCCCGTGCAATCCGGCGTCCTGTACATGACCATGTCGACGAGCGTGTTGTTGGAGATCGCGGTCGTACCGGCCGGGGGCAGCCGATGGCAGCCCCTCACCTTGGGGCTGGTGAACGTGACGACGCGGTCCGGCCCCGCCGTATAGCTGATGGTGCCGATCGCCGTCCGCCCGAGGCTGGAGCAAGCGGTGGCGGCCAGGGTGAGCAGCACGGCTCCGGCGGCGATCCGGGTCCGGTGCCGGCGACGGCGGCGCGAGGTCGGGGCGGGGGACTGGGACGCGGGCACGGACATGAGCGGTCCTCGTCTGTACGGCATGGCTGCGGCGGTCAGTGCCGCCAGCCTGCCCCCTGTCCGCGTCCGCGGCATCCGGTGTGCCCCACGCATAGCCCGCCCGGGCGACCGCGCCCCTGTACCGGGCGATGACGCCCCTGCGCCGGGCCACCAAGGCCACGCCCCGGCTGCCCCGCGCCCCGGCCGCGCCGCCCCGCGCCCCGGCCGCCGCTTGTCCGGATCCGCCGTGTCCGGGGGCTTTACGCGAGAGCCGGCGGCAGGGTACGAGAGATTGCGGTGCCCGGAGCCGGGCACGCGGTACCTGTCGAACGCGCGAAGGATTGCGGCACGGCACTGCTCGAACCCCGTCGGAAGGCGCACGAAGCTGATGGAACCCATCCGTACGACCCGCCAGGGAGCGGTGCGAGGACGGCTCGTCACCGACGACGTGGCCGCCTTCCTCGGCATCCCGTTCGCCGCGCCCCCCTTCGGGGAGGCACGCTTTCGGGCACCGGCACCGGCCCTCCCCTGGGACGGTGTGCGAGACGCGCTCTCCTACGGAGTGAGCATGCCCAGGGCGCCCTACGCGCCGCCCTTCGACACCCTCATCCCGGACGACGGCCCCCAGGACGAGGACTGCCTCAACCTGAACATCTGGAGCCCGCACCCGGCGCCCGGCGGCGGGCTCCCGGTGATGGTGTGGATCCACGGCGGCGCCTTCGCCAACGGCTCGGGGTCCGCGTCCTCCTACGACGGAAGCGCCTTCGCGCGCGACGGCGTGGTCTACGTCAGCATCAACTACCGGCTCGGCGCCGACGGCTTCCTGAAGCTGGAGGACCGGCCGGACAACCGCGGGCTGCTCGACCAGATCGCCGCCCTGGAATGGGTCCGCGACAACATCGAGGCATTCGGCGGCGACCCCCGCCAGGTGACCGTCTTCGGCGAGTCGGCGGGTGCCATGAGCATCGGCGCCCTGCTTGCGCAGCCCCGCGCCCGCGGCCTGTTCCGGCGCGCGATCCTCCAGAGTGGCGCCGCCCACCACTTCCTGCGGCCCGCGTCCGCCCGGCTGATCACGGCCAGGCTCGCGGAAAAACTCGGCATCGAGGCGACCGCGGAGGAATTCGCCGCCGTCCCGCTGGAGAGGCTGCTGCCCGCCCAGGCCGAGCTGCGGGGCGAGATCGGGGCGCGCCCCGACCCGGCGCTGTGGGGTGAGGCGGCGCTCAACATGATGCCGTTCGAGCCGGTACTCGACGAGCTCGCGCCCCCGGCGGCGGACTGCGGGGTGGAGTTCCTTGTGGGCAGCAACCGCGAGGAGTACCGCCTGTTCCTCGTGCCCACCGAACGCATCGACGTCCTGCCGCAGTCCAAGCTCCGGCTGGCGACAGCGGCGTACGGGCTCGACCCCGACAAGGCACTGCCCGTGTACGCGGACCGCCGCCCGGACGCCGTGCCAGGCGAGCTGTTCGACGCGGTCACCACCGACTGGTTCTACCGGATCCCGGCCCTGCGCGTCGCCGAGTCGGTACCCGGCTCGTACGTGTACGAATTCGCCCGGCGCTCCCCGGCCCACGACGGCCGGCTCGGCGCCTGCCACGCCTCCGAGCTCGCCTACGTCTTCGACCGGCTCGACGACCCCGCCTACGCCCCGATGCTCGGCCCGCGCCCTGCGCAGCCGCTCGCGGACGCGATGCACGGCGCCTGGGTGGCCTTTGCGAAGACGGGCGATCCGGGCTGGGCTCCCTACGACGCGGAGCGCCGTACGACCCGAATCTTCGACACCGCCCCGAGCGTGGAGTGCGACCCGCGCGGCGACGAACGTGCCTTGTGGGAGGGGGTGCGCTGAGGCCGTGGGGCTCATTGTCAGACCTCGCCCGTAAGGTCGTAGACCAGTCGCGAAGCACGCGACGCGTCACGACCGCGCGGACGAAGGAGGTGACCGGCGATGGACCGGCCGACACCGATGCGGCACGCCGAGCGGGAGCCGGTGGCCTCCGGTGACCGGGCGCCCGCCCGGTGGGAGCAGCCCCACCGGGAGCCGGAGCGCCCGGGCATCGACCGGCGGACCGCGGCGCCCGCGGCCCGGGCCGCGGGCGGCGTCGAGCAGGCGGCCCCGGTCTGGCCCGGTGTCACGGCGGCCGCCGTGTTCCTGCCCGCCGGGCTGCCCCGCGACGGAAAAATCGCCTTCTGGGATCCGGACCTGGGGCCGCTGCCGCACGGCCCGTCCGGGGCGCCGGGAGAAGTGTCCGAGCTGACCGTGGTGCGCCGCCAGGGCGGCGGCGCCCGCAGCCGCACGGTCGCCGCCCTGCTCGTGCCGGTCGCCGACGCCCTTCCCCTGCTGATCGACGCCCGGCGCCACCCCGCCGCGCATCCGGCCGCCGCCTGCTGGGGCGCCGCGGCCCTGCACGCCCTGCACCTGGTCGCGCGCGGCCGGCTGCTGCCCGGGCTCACCCCCACAAGCCACGACGCCTGGCGGGCCGGCCCGCTGGACGCGGACGACATCGCCCAGCTGCGTGCCATCGCCGCCGCCATGCCGTACGAGGCGTACGGAGTCCCCGTCCCCGGCCGAGGCGCGCTTCAGCTGCCCGAGCCGCAGGCCCTGGTGCGCGCCTTCCTCGACGCGGTCGCCGACAGCCTGCCCCGCACCCCCGCCGCGGCATACGCGGCGGGGGCGCCCTTCGCGGCGCCCACCGCCCAGCACCTGCCGGCCGCCCACGCCTGGGCGGCGGAGGCGGCCGCCGGTATGGACGCGGGCGTACGCATCTCACTGCGTCTGGACCTCGCGGGACACGAGCTGTTCGACACCGCATCCGAAGAAGAGGGCGAGGCGCGGCGCGCGGGCTCGGCGATCGTCCAGGTGCACAGCCTCGCCGACCCCACCCTCGTCGTCGACGCCGCCCACCTGTGGTCCGGCGAAGCCCCCGCAAACCCGGCGGCCACCACGGCCGGACCAACGGGCGCCGCCGGAAGCGGAAATGAGGCCTTCGGGCCGCGCGCCCGCGTCGACGCGCTGCTCGCCCTGCGCCGCGCCGCCCGCGTCTGGCCGCCACTCGGGCTCCTCCTGGAGCGCGGCGTGCCGGACGTACTGGCGCTCACCGAGACCGAACTGTACGAGCTGCTGGGTGAGGCATCGGCGCGGCTGGCCGCGGCAGGCGTCGCCGTCCACTGGCCGCGCGAGCTGGCCCGCACGCTCAGCGCCACCGCCGTCATCCGCCCCGCCCCGGGATCGGCCACCGACGGCACGTCCTTCTTCGACGCCGGGGAACTCCTCGCCTTCAACTGGCAGTTGGCCCTCGGGGGCGAACCGCTCACCGACGCCGAGATGGACCGCCTCGCCGAGTCCCACCGCCCGATCGTGCGGCTGCGCGACCAATGGGTGATCGCCGACCCCGAGCTCGTACGCAAGGCCAGAAAGCGCGACCTCGGCCTCCTCGACCCGGTCGACGCCCTGTCCGTCGCACTCACCGGCACCGCCGACGTCGAAGGAGAGACGGTCGAAGCGGTGCCGACCGGAGCGCTCGCCGTGCTCCGCGACCGCCTCCTGGAAGGCCCCGCGACCGCCGGACAGCCGCCCGGGCTCGACGCGACCCTGCGCGACTACCAACTGCGCGGCCTGGCCTGGCTCGACATGATGACGTCCATGGGGCTCGGCGGCTGCCTCGCCGACGACATGGGCCTCGGCAAGACCATCACCGTGATCGCCCTGCATCTTCGCCGCGCCCGCCGCGAGCCCACCCTGGTCATCTGCCCGGCCTCGCTGCTCGGCAACTGGCAGCGCGAGATCGCCCGCTTCGCTCCGGGCGTTGCGGTACGCCGCTTCCACGGCAGCAGCCGCACCCTGGAAGCCGGCCAAGGAGGCTTCGTCCTCACCACGTACGCCACCATGCGCGGCAGCGCACCCCAACTGGCCGCACACACCTGGAACATGGTGGTCGCCGACGAGGCACAACACGTCAAGAACCCCTTCTCGGCGACCGCCAAGGCGCTCCGCACCATCCCGGCCCCCGCCAGGGTCGCGCTCACCGGCACCCCGGTGGAGAACAACCTCTCCGAGCTGTGGGCCCTGCTCGACTGGACGACCCCCGGGCTGCTCGGCCCCCTGAAGGCGTTCCGGGCCCGGCACGCCCGCCTGGTGGAGAACGGAGAGGACGACGACGCGGCGGCCCGCCTCGCCCGCCTGGTCCGCCCCTTCCTCCTCAGAAGGAAGAAGTCCGACCCGGGCATCGTGCCCGAGCTGCCCCCCAAGACACAGACCGACCACCTGGTGACGCTGACCCGCGAACAGACCGCCCTCTACGAGGCGGTGGTCCGCGAAGTGATGGCAGCGGTGGAGGCATCCGAAGGCATCGCCCGCCGCGCCCAGATCATGAAGCTGCTCACCGCACTGAAACAGATCTGCAACCACCCCGCGCAGTACCTGAAGGAGGAGTCACCGCGCCTGGTGGCCCGCTCCGGCAAACTCGCCCTGCTCGACGAACTCGTGGACACCATCCTCAGCGAGGACGGCTCGGTCCTCGTCTTCACCCAGTACGTCGCGATGGCCCGGCTGCTCAGCCGCCACCTCACCGCCCGCGGCGTGCCCTCCCAACTGCTCCACGGGGGAACACCGGTGGCCGAACGGGATCGCCTGGTCGACGCCTTCCAGGCCGGCGAGGCCCCCGTGTTCATCCTCTCCCTCAAAGCCGCCGGCACCGGCCTCAACCTCACCCGCGCCGGCCATGTCATCCACTACGACCGCTGGTGGAACCCGGCCGTGGAGGAACAGGCCACCGACCGCGCCTACCGCATCGGCCAGACCCAGCCGGTCCAGGTCCACCGCCTCATCGCCGAGGGCACCGTCGAGGAACGCATCGCCGACATGCTCGAACACAAGCGACGCCTCGCCGAAGCGGTCCTCGGGTCCGGCGAGAGCGCCCTGACCGAACTCACCGACCGGGAACTGGCCGACCTGATCGCCCTGCGGAGAGCCCCATGACCACACGCCCCGGCCACCGCACCCCGCGCCACGACGACCGCCGCCGCACCTACCCCGCCCTCGGCGCCCGCACCGAGCGCACCGGCACCTGGTGGGGCGACGCCTGGGTGCAGGCCCTGGAAGAACTCGCCCTGGACGCCGCCCGGCTGGCGCGCGGGCGCGCCTACGCACAAGCGGGCCACGTGGACGCGATCACCGTCACACCCGGCCGCATCACCGCCTACGTACACGGCTCACGCCCCCGCCCCTACCGTACGGAGCTGAGGCTGCGCACCCTGCCCGACCAGGCATGGGAAGACTTCCTCGACGCCGCGGCCCAAGCGCCCGCACACATCGCCGCGCTCCTCGACAAGGACCTGCCGCACGACCTGGCCGACGAGGCGGCGCTGCTGCCCGCCTCCGGCGACCTGATCCCCGACTGCTCGTGCCCCGACGACGGCTTCCCCTGCAAACACGCGGCGGCGCTCTGCTACCAGACCGCCCGCCTCCTGGACGAGGATCCGTTCGTGCTGCTGTTGATGCGCGGGCGGGGCGAGCAGGAAGTCCTCGCCGCGCTCACCCGGCGCAACGCCACCCGCATGGCCGTGGAGCGGGCGGCCCCGCTGCCCCAACTGCCCACCGTGCAGGCCCGCGTGGCGATCCAGCCACGCACCCGGCCGCCGCTGCCACCACCGTTCCCCACCCCGCCCAGACCCGGCCACCCACCCGCTTTCCCCGAGGTGCATGGCGGCCCCGACCCGCTGTCCCTGGACCTCCTCGCCACCGAGGCGGCCATCCGCGCCCACACCCTGCTCACCACCGGCCAGGACCCCATCGCGCCGCTCTCCACCTGGCAGGACGCGGTGCGCCTTGCCGCCGCACACCCCGGCTCCGGGCTCACCTCCACCACCCGCGCCCTCTACACCTCACTGGCCCGGGCCACCGACCGCACCCCCACCGACCTGGCGCGCGCGGTGGCCGCATGGCGCCAAGGCGGCACCGAGGCGCTGGCCGTCCTCGAAACGCCCTGGGACCCGCCGGCCGGCCCCTTCGACCGGGCCCGCCCGGCCCTCAGCGCCGCAGGCTTCCCCGGCTTCCGCCCCCGCCGCAACCACCTGTCCACCCCCACCATCCAGCTCCGCTACGGCCGCGACGGGCTCTGGTACGGATACGAGTCCGACCCGGACCGGGAGGACTGGTGGCCCCGGGGCAGCCCCGACCCCGACCCGGTCGGGGCGCTCACCGCCCGGCTGGGCTGACCCGCCGACGGCCCGGCCGCCCGGCGGGTCGGCCCAGCCCGGCGGCCGTGGCGTCAGACGGAAGCCCCCGGGGCGCCCGCCCCGCGCTGAGCCGCCCGCGGCCGCTCCAACCGCGTCACCACATGGGAGTGGAACAGATCAACGGCCGCGTCGACACCACGGATGAACCCGGTCTCGGCATTGCCGCGCGTACTGCCCACGCTCTTGGAGAGCGACAGCCGGAACCCCGTGATCACTTCCGGCCCCTTCGGCAGCAGATCACCGGGCTCGGGCCGCAGCTTCTCAAGGGTGCCGCGCGGACCGACCGCGTCCCCTTCGAGCAGCGTCTGCACATAAAGGTCGGCCGGCGCCTCCGCGAGCTGCCTCATCAGCCGCTTCACCCAGGACAGCGGATACCCCTGTTCGGGGGCCGGGATCTCGACGGACGTCCTCAACCGCCCCATCCGCAGATCGGCGACGACACCCAGGATGCCCGGCGCCCCCTCCACCCGCATCTCCGCCCGCAGCTGGCCGTCCACACAGAGACGGTGCGCCAGCTCCGCCCGGCGCGAGTGCGGATCGGTGCCACGCTTGGCACGCTGCACCGGCACCACCTTCACGCCGAGTTCACCGCCGAGCCGCAGACAGACCTGGCGGATCAACCGCTCCCAGCTCTCGACGACCTGAACGGAACGGGGGTCGCCCGGCGTCAGCGTCTCCTCGTCGATCCCGTTGCGTACCGGAACCCAGGCCGGCCCCATGTTCTGGAAGCCGTGGCAGCCGGAGTTGTCGTGCTGGAGGTAGTGCAGGAGCTCCTGGAGGAGCCAGGCGTGCGCCTCGTTGCGTACGCCTTCGTGGCGGATGAGGAGCTGCGCCTGATGCGTCACCTCCGCCCAGGACAGGTGCCACAGCGCGACCTTGTGCTTGCGCCTCCCGTCGGTCTTCACCTCGACCAGGGAACTTCCCTCCAGGGCCACGTCGTTGGAGAGAGTGATGACCGCTTCGTAACCCCGGCGGGCAGCGATGTCCATATAGGCCTGGATCTGCTCGCTCTTCAGGGCGTTGCCGTTGGTCTTGGTCTCGACGAGAGCCGTCCACAGCTTTCCCGCGCGCTCCACGCGGATGACACCGTCGGGCCGCTTGGGGCTGTCGCCGTGGGGGAGCGAGACCTCCGTGAACGTCTCCATCCGCCCGGCCGGCGCACCGAAGGCCGCGGTGAGCCGCCGCCCGAACTCGGGCACCTGACTCATCACCGCCAGCAGCACGGACGTCGCCCGCACCTCACGCTCCCGGTCACTCTTCAGGGAGGACGCGGGGAACAGCCGCGCGGCGCGCCACGCGTCGTTCTCCGCGAGCGAGGCCTTGGGCGCCTTGGGCAGCGTGACCTTCTTCTTGGCCGTACGCAGGCGGCGCGCGGGGGCGGCAACAGCGGGCGGCCCCGCGGCGGCCACGTCGGCGCCGCGCTGGACGGGCACCCTGAGGATGGCGGCTGCGGCCGGCCCAACGGGCTGCTCCGGCACGGCAGTCGGGACCGCCGCCGCCTCGACGCCGAGCCCCGCGCCGTCGACGGATGCCGGGAACGCGCCGAGCCCTTCGGGCCCGGGGAGCCCGCCGGCCGCACCGGCCTCGCCGACGCCGCAGGCCGCACCCGGCGCGGCGGTTTCGCCGGACGGGGCGGCTCCGCCGGACTCGCCGACCTGGGAGCCGGCCTGAGGGCTGACCTGGTCGCTCTCCTGGTCGCTCTCCTGGTCGTCGTCCTCGTCGATGCCGATGCCGTAATCGGTCGCGAGTCCGGCGAGCCCGGAATCGTAACCCTGGCCGATGGCCCGGAACTTCCACGCCTCCTCACGCCGGTAGATCTCGCCGAAGACGAACGCGCTCTCCGTGCTCGCCCCGTCGATGGAAAAGCCGAGCAGCCCATCGCCCGAACCGTCCGTCACCACCAGGCGGATGTTCTCCAACTCCCCGAAAGGAGCCCGCCGATGGCGGCTCGCCGCGATGATGACGCGATCGACCTCCCCCGAAATCGCGGCCAGATCGAGCCGAATCCTGTCCTCGCTGCCGTTCTGCGTCGGGGCCGCGCCAAGGAGGTGCACCGTGCCGTCGGCGGCGGCAGGGTTGTTGTAGAAGAAGAAGTCCGCGTTGCCACGGACCTTGCCGTTGGCGCCGAGCAGCAGCACGGACACGTCCGCGTCGCCCTCACCGCTCGGACTGCTCCAGCTCAGGCTGACGATGACGGAGTCCGCGTTCTCGCTGAGCGCGGACAGCCCGACGTTGGCACCCTTGACCATTTCATGCATACGAGATCCCCCCACGGGATGGAGGGCGTCACGGGCAGGGCCGAACTGCCCTCTGTTCACGGAAAGTTATGGCTCTCCCCAAGAGCGCGACGTTCAGCCTACTGGTCGACGGCCGCGCCACCAGCGAGAAGAGGGGATTGACGTAGAAGAAACAGACGCCCCCGGCGTGGTATCGCTGCGCCGGGGGCGCGGACAGAAGGGGCCCCGGGGGAGCGGGCAGGCTCAGACCTCCGCGGCCCACCGGGTCAGCCTCGCGAAATCGGCCTCGCGCAGCCCCCGCCGTGGATGCACCCGCACCAGGAGGGCCGACGCATCGTGGTGATCGCGCACATACGCCTCGTCCAGATCGGTGATCATGTCGTCCACCCAGGCGAACGGGCGTCCGGCCGCCCACGTCAGCAGCGGTCTGGTCTTCCAGTAGAGGCCGTCCGGGTCGGTGGCGAAGAGTTCGGGCCAGGCGATGAAGGGGAGGCCGGGCGGAAGGCCGATGACGGGACCGATCATCTCGTTGGCCTCGTTCATCCAGGTGGTGGCCCACACCAGTTCGTAAGGCAGCGAACGGAGCCGGGAACCGTGCGCCGGGTTGAGGCGGACCCGCAGGCCGCGCCGGTGGGAGCGAGAGCCTGCCGCCTGGTGGGAGAGCCAGATCGACGGGTGGCACCGGTGCGCGCGATAACCGCGCAGGCGGGGCAGGCGGGCGGCATACGGGTTCAGGGGGCCATCCACGTCGAGGAGCAGCAGGGGACGGTCCGGCGGCGTAGTCGTCATGGAGGAGCCATACCCGTGGCGCAACAGCAACTCCCCTGCGGGGATGGGCTGTTGCGGAGCTCATCAGTCCACTGCGCTGCCCCGGAGGCCGCCGCTGCCCCGTGTGCCGTGCGTCGTGGGCCGTGCGTCGTGTGCCGTGAGCCGTGCGTCGTGAGCCGTCTGCACTCCGCCGTACCGTACGCCGCCCGCCCGGAACCTACGCGGCCGGAGGCAGGCGTTCCGAAACCCTGGACGGCACTTCTTCCGGCGCCCATGACGCCAGCACGGCGTCGATCGCGGCGGCGACCCTGGCACGCGCCCGGTTGTGCGGCACCCGCGCCATGAGCAGCGCGTCGTACTCCGTGTCCAGATGACGGACGGACGCGCGGACGGCCGCCGTCACCGCGGCCTCGTCCAGGGCCCGCCCCGCCGCCGACCGGCCCACCCTCCCGCTGCCGCGCACCGAGGCGTGCTCGGCGATGTCGCGGGCCCGCGCCGCCGGACAACGCGGAAAAAGCCGCAGGATCTCCTGCGCCATGGCCGCCGTGAACCGGACGTCCTCGGCGGCCCGCCGCTCGGCATCCCGGGCACGCCGACGGGCACGGGCCTCCCCGTCGGCCAGACAGGCGGCCTCGGCCGCGGCGAGGGCACGCTCCTCGACGAACACACCCTGGCGCTCGTAGCGTCGTCGGCGCCGGTTGAACCGGACGACGACGGCAGAAAGCGAACTACCGGCGCGGGCACGGCGGGTGAGGGCCGTGTCGCCGCGCGGCAGGAAGACCAGATGCCCCAGATCCGAGCAGTCGAGACATCGCGGGGAGCCGGACTCCAGGACCACATGCTTCAGCGGGCCGCGATCACACGCGGTGCAGCGATGGTGGCGGCGGGATTCGATGACGAGAATGGCGGCAGCCCTCCTTACGCGCCCCCCAGCCTCGGGCCGGCCCCGAACCGGGTCTTCCGGCGCCGGGCAAGGCGCCCCGGGATGCTTTCCTTTCTCTGATTCCCCGCCCGGCGACCAGCGGAACAGCCTGGACGGGGCCGCGTGGGTCGCACGGGGTGCGGTCGTGACCTGGCACCCTAGCGATCGCGTGCGGCCGTCCCTGAGCGGATTGTTCGAGGCTTCGGCCCGGGCGAGGAGGTCGCGCACACGCGAGGCCGCGCCCCAGGACCCGCGGGTTCCAGTACCGCGCATGATGGGGACGTGCGATTCGAAGCGATCACTTGGGAACGGCTGACCGACGCCCTCGCCGAACGGGCCACGCACGCGAAGCCCGCCGACGGCGGACCCTGGCTGCGCATCGGCGTCGACGGCGCCCCCGCGGCCGGCACGGCGGAGCTGGCGCGACGTCTGGCGGAAGCGCTTCGTCTGCGCGGCAGGTCCGTTCTCGCCGTCTCCACCGAGGGCTTCCTGCGCCCCGCCTCGCTCCGTTACGAATTCGGGCGTCAGGATCCGGACACGTACTACGACGGCTGGTTCGACACCGGCGCCCTGTGGCGCGAGGTGTTCGGGCCGCTGGAGTCCGGCGGGAGCGGAAGGGTGCTGCCGGATCTGTGGGACCCGGTGACCGACCGGGCGACCCGGAGCCCCTATCAACTCCTCCCGGAGGGAGGGATACTGCTCGTGCACGGACCCATGTTGCTGGGCCGCTGGTTCCCCTTCGACCTCACCGTGCATCTGCGCGTCTCGCCGGCCGCCCTGCGTCGTCGGACCGAGGAGAGCGCCCGCTGGACGCTGACGGCCTTCGAGCGGTACGAGTCCGACGTGCGGCCGACGGAAGTCGCCGATGTCGTGGTGCGGGCCGACGATCCTCGTCATCCGGCGTGGCGGGAAGGCGGGGGAGGGGCGACGGACTTGGGGTGAGCGATGGCAGTCGGGGGCTGACAGAATCTGACCGCTGACCGCTGACCGCTGACCGCTGACCGCTGACCGCTGACCGCTGACCGCTGGTCGGCGACGGTCGGCCCCTGTCCTTTGTCGACTGTCCAGCCATCGGCCCCGGCCTCGCCAGGTGCCTCCCGGCCCCCGCCTCCCCCCTCACCCGACCGGTGGGCGTCCTCCCACCAGTGTCACCGCGAGCGCGCCCGCCCGGCACCCGGCCTCCGCCGCCTCCGTCGGGGTCGCGCCCCGTAGGCGGGCGGCCAGGAAGCCACCCGTGAAGGCGTCGCCCGCGCCCGTGGAGTCGAGGGCTTGCGCCCTCGGCGCGGGCACCGTGGCGACGGTCTTTCCGGCGGCGGCCACCAGCGCCCCGGCCGAGCCGAGGGTGACCACCACCAGGGGGAATTGTCTACTCAACTTGGCCGCCGCGTCCGCCGGTTCGGGCAATCCGGTCAGGAGACATGCCTCGGCCGCGTTGGGCAGCAGGACGTCCGTGCCGTCGGTCAGGGTCAGGAACCGTTCGATGCCCAAGTCGGTGAGGAAGCCCGCCGATGCCGGATCCAGGCTCACGGTGACTTTCGCCCGACGTGCCGATTGGCGCGCCAGTTCAGTGAGTTGGCGGCTCTGGTCGGCAAACAGCAGGTATCCCGAGAGGTGGAGATGGGCCACGCCGTCGAGGAGCCCGGGCGACCAGTCGGCGGGATTCATGCGGGTGACGGCGCCGCTGTCGGTGAGGAAGGTACGTTCCGCCGTCGCCGCGTCGACCAGCGCGATCACGGTCGAGGTGGGCGTGTCGGCGTCCGTGACCAGCAGGGGGCGTACGCCCGAGCGTCGCAGCCGCAGGTCGTGCCAGCCTGCCGCGTCCTGGCCCACCCGAGCGAGCAGCCGTACGTCCGGGCAGCCCGAATGGGCCGCCCAGCAGGCCGCGTTGGCGCCTGCCCCGCCCGGCACCGTACGAATGTCGGCGGCGGTGTCCGTGGCCGGCCAGAGCGGGCCGTGGTGCCGGGCGACCACGTCGGTGACCACGTCCCCGACGACGAGGAGGCCGCCCCCGGAGCGGTCGCGCCCGGCTTCGTTCACAGCGCCGCCGCGATGTCCGCCGCGAGCCGGACGTTGCCGCGCACGGCGGCCACATTGGCTTCCAGGGACGCGCCGTCCGTGTGCTCGACCAGATGGGCGAGCAGGAAGGGAGTCACCGCCTGGCCCGTGATGCCGGCGGCGCGGCAGGCGGCGAGACCGGACGCCAGCACCTGGTCGTGCAGCAGCGGATCGAGCTGTGCGGACTCCGGTACGGGGTTGGCGACGATCACGGCCGAGCCGAGTGCGAGCGAGCGATGGGCCCGCAGTACGTTCGCGGCTTCCTGGGGCGTTCGTACCGTCCAGTCGACCGGCTCGCCCGAACTGGACAGGTAGAACCCGGGAAAGCGGTCCGTGCCGTAGCCGACCACCGGGACCCCGAGTGTTTCCAGACGCTGGAGCGTGGCCGGTACGTCGAGGATCGACTTGACGCCCGCGCACACCACCGCGATCGGCGTCGTGGCGAGCAGCCGCAGATCCGCCGACTCGTCCTGCGTACGGTCCCATTCGCGGTGCACGCCGCCCAGCCCGCCGGTCGCGAAGACGCGCAGCCCGGCGCGCTCGGCCAGGAACGCGGTGGCCGACACGGTCGTCGCTCCGCTGGCTCCGGCCGCCAGTGCCATCGGCAGGTCGCGGTGCCCGAGCTTGCGCAGCTGCTCGTTGGCCACGCGCTCCAACTGCCCCGTCTCCAGGCCCACTCGGGGTCGCCCGTCGAGTACGGCGATCGTCGCGGGAACGGCTCCCGCGGCCCGTACCAGCTGCTCCAGTTCGTGCGCGACCCGCAGGTTGCGTGGCCGGGGCAGGCCGTGCGAGATGATCGTCGACTCCAGGGCCACGACGGGCCGGTCCTCCTCCAGGGCGGTCCGTACTTCTTCCGAGATCGCGGTCGCGTCAGATGCGTCGTCACAGGGCATGTCCCATCACTGGCGCGGCCGGACACCGGATAAACGCGTGCGGTGCGGGTGGCGGGACGCGCTGGACAGACTGTCGCGCCGGGACGCGCAGACGTGGCCGCACTGTCGGTCATGGCTTCGTCGCGACGCGGCTAGATTGACCGGCCATGAGCACCATGGACGAAGCCCCCGCCTCCGCCCCGGCACCCACGCCTGCCGCTTCCCTCCCTTCCGGGGCTTGCCCGGCCGCCCCCGCGGCCCCGGACCAGGGCCCCGTGGCCGGCCGGTCCGCGCAGCGGCCCGCGTCCTTTGCCGTGCGCGTTTCGGACGCCGAACTGGAGCCGGAGCCGCTGGACCCCGGCCAGATCGTCTCCGGCACCCCCGAGGTGACGGGGAAGGTGCTGTGGGAGTCCCCGGACGGCAAGCAGATCCGTGGCATCTGGCAGATCACCCCGGGCGTGGTGACCGACACCGAGGCCGACGAACTCTTCGTGGTCGTCAGCGGACGCGCCACCGTCGAGGTGGCGGGCGGCGACACCTTGGAGATCGGCCCGGGCGACGCCTGCGTGCTGCGCGAGGGCGACCGCACCACGTGGACCGTTCACGAGACGCTGCGCAAGGCCTACCACATCAGTTTGTAGCCCGGGCGGCTCATGGGCGCCCGGTCCGGACACGCGGGCGGAGCGCCACCGCTCAGAACAGAGGCTGCGGCAGAACACCTTCGAGCGCGAGCAGCTGCCGCTTGGTCTCCAGGCCGCCACCGAATCCGCCGAGGCCGCCGCCGCTCTCCACCACGCGATGGCAGGGCACCACCACCGGCAACGGATTCGCCCCCATCGCCGCGCCCACCGCCTGGGCCGCCTTGGCCTGACCGACCCGGCCGGCCAGATCGCCGTAGCCCACCACCGTCCCGTACGGCACTCCCGCGGCCAGCTCGCGCAGCACCTGCCGGTTGAATCCGGACGCCAGCGACCAGTCGAGGGGCAGGGTGAACGCGCGCAGCCGCCCGTCGAAGTAGGCCGCGAACTGGCGTATGGGCTCCTCCAGGAGGACCGTGCGGCCGGGCACGGCCCGGACGGGCTCGGTGCCGAACCGGGCGGCGAGCGCCCGCACGGCCCGGTCCCGCACCGCTTCGTCGGCGTGGAACACCACGTTCACCAGACCCTGGCCCGTGGCGGCCAGGAGCAGCGGGCCGATGTCGCTCCCGACCACGGCCCACTCGACGAACTGCGCGTTGCTGTCCATGCCGACCACGGTACGGCCGCCCACTGACAACGCGTCCCGGCCGACCACCCCGCCGGCCCCGGCGGCCACCCTGCCGCCGGCTCCCCCGGCTACTCCGCCGGCCCCGGCGGCCACCGTGCCGGCCTCCCCGGCCGCCCCCTCGGCCGGCCGGCCGCCCCTCCTCGGACCCGCGCCCATCGGGCGCCCTCGCGCTCGAAACGAGGTCCCCAAAGCGACCAAACCACTCCACATCGGGCGCCCAGCGGCCCCGGGGTCGATAAATTGCCCGGAAAATGTTTGCCTGTCGCGCGGTGAGCCCTAATGTCGCCCCGAACCAGGGCCGCAACAGGAGTAGGGCCTCTTCAGTCGGTACGGGGTGAAGGGCACACGGGTATGCACGGGACGGTCGACGGATTCAGCTATGGCCTTGTGACGCCGGTGGCGGCGTTCATCATGGCCTGTCTCGGCGGGGCGCTCGGGCTGCGCTGCACCGCCCGGTCGGTGCTGAGCGGGCGGTCCTTCAAGGCCGCCTGGCTGGCGCTCGGCGCCACCTCCATAGGCTCGGGCATCTGGACCATGCACTTCATCGCGATGATGGGCTTCACGGTCCACGAGATGCCGCTCGGCTACGACCGGGGCATCACCTTCGCCAGCCTCGTCGTGGCGATCGTGATGGTCGGCATCGGCGTCTTCATCGTCGGCTACCGGGGCGCCACGCCCATGGCCCTGGTCACCGGGGGCACCATCACGGGGCTCGGGGTGGCCACCATGCACTACCTGGGCATGGCCGGGATCACGATGAACGGGGAGTTCGAGTACAACACCTTCGTCGTCAGCGTGTCCGTGGTGATCGCGGTGGTGGCCGCCACCGTGGCGCTGTGGGCGGCCGTCTCCGTGCACGGGTTTCTGGCGAGCCTGGGGGCCAGCCTGGTCATGGGCGTCGCGGTCAGCGGCATGCACTACACCGGCATGGCCGCGCTCAGCGTCCGGCTGCACGGCGGTGCCTCCGGCACGGCGACCGGCGGCGAGTCGCCCGCCGCCCTGCTCGCGCCCATGCTGATCGGCCCCGTCGCCTTCCTGGTGCTGGCCGGGGTGGTGGTGATGTTCGACCCGCTGGTGGTGATGGGCAAGCCGGACTGGGACAAGCGTCCGCCGCGCCAGATCCCCGTGCCCCGGCACCGCCCGTCCTTTCCCGAGCGCACCAGCTGGGCGGCGTCGGAGCCGCCGCGCGAGGGCTCGGCCTCGCCGCACGACTGGTGACCTGGAGGCGATCGGACGCCGGTTGTCAGTGGCGGGTCGTACGGTGGTTGCATGCGGCCCGTTTCAAAGATCGAACGTACGGTGGCGCCTTTCGAGGTCGTCAGTCCCTACCAGCCCAGCGGTGACCAGCCGGCGGCCATCGCCGAGCTGGAGAAGCGCATTCGTGCAGGTGAGAAGGATGTCGTCCTGCTCGGCGCCACCGGCACCGGAAAGTCGGCGACGACTGCCTGGATGATCGAGAAGCTGCAGCGCCCCACGCTCGTCATGGCGCCGAACAAGACGCTCGCCGCCCAGCTGGCGAACGAGTTCCGTGAGCTGCTGCCCAACAACGCCGTCGAGTACTTCGTGTCGTACTACGACTACTACCAGCCCGAGGCGTACGTCCCGCAGTCGGACACCTACATCGAGAAGGACTCCTCGATCAACGAGGAGGTCGAGCGGCTGCGCCACTCGGCGACCAACTCGCTGCTGACCCGGCGTGACGTGATCGTGGTGGCGTCCGTCTCCTGCATCTACGGTCTCGGCACCCCGCAGGAGTACGTCGACCGGATGGTGCAGCTCAAGGTCGGTGACGAGATCGACCGCGACCAGCTGCTGCGTCGCTTCGTCGACATCCAGTACACCCGCAACGACCTGGCGTTCGCGCGCGGCACGTTCCGGGTGCGCGGCGACACCATCGAGATCTTCCCGGTCTATGAGGAACTGGCCGTCCGCATCGAGATGTTCGGGGACGAGATCGAGGCGCTGTCCACCCTCCACCCGATCACCGGCGAGATCATCAGCGAGGACCAGTCGCTCTACGTCTTCCCCGCGAGCCACTACGTGGCGGGCCCCGAGCGCATGGAGAAGGCCGTCACCGGCATCGAGAAGGAGCTGGAGCAGCGCCTGGCGGAGCTGGAGAAGCAGGGCAAGCTCCTGGAGGCGCAGCGGCTGCGCATGCGCACCACGTACGACCTGGAGATGCTGCGCCAGATCGGCAGCTGCTCGGGCGTCGAGAACTACTCGATGCACTTCGACGGCCGCGACCCCGGCACCGCGCCGAACACCCTGATCGACTACTTCCCGGAGGACTTCCTGCTGGTCCTCGACGAGTCGCACGTGACGGTGCCGCAGATCGGCGCGATGTACGAGGGCGACGCCTCCCGCAAGCGCACCCTCGTCGACCACGGCTTCCGTCTGCCCTCGGCGCTGGACAACCGGCCGCTGAAGTGGGAGGAGTTCCTTGGCCGGATCGGGCAGACCGTCTACCTGTCGGCGACGCCGGGCAAGTACGAACTCTCCCGTGGCGACGGCTTCGTGGAGCAGATCATCCGCCCCACCGGCCTGGTCGACCCGGAGGTCGTGGTCAAGCCCACCGAGGGCCAGATCGACGACCTGGTGCACGAGATCCGCAAGCGCACCGACAAGGACGAGCGCGTCCTGGTCACCACGCTGACCAAGAAGATGGCGGAGGACCTGACCGACTACTTCCTGGAACTGGGCATCCAGGTGCGGTACTTGCACAGCGACGTCGACACCCTGCGCCGTATCGAGCTGCTGCGGGAACTGCGGGCCGGTGAGTACGACGTGCTGGTCGGCATCAACCTGCTGCGGGAAGGCCTCGACCTGCCCGAGGTCTCCCTGGTGGCGATCCTGGACGCCGACAAGGAGGGCTTCCTCCGCTCGGGCACCTCCCTGATCCAGACCATCGGCCGTGCGGCACGCAACGTCTCCGGTCAGGTCCACATGTACGCCGACCGCGTCACCCCGGCGATGGAGAAGGCCATCGAGGAGACCAACCGGCGTCGCGAGAAGCAGATCGCGTACAACAAGGAGAAGGGGATCGACCCGCAGCCCCTTCGCAAGAAGATCAGCGACATCGCCGCGAGCATCGCGCGCGAGGAGGTCGACACCGAGCAGCTGCTCGGCACCGGATACCGCCAGGGCAAGGACGGCAAGGCCGCCAAGGCGCCGGTGCCCTCGCTCGGCGGCAAGGCGACGAAGGCCGCCAAGGGGGCCAAGGGCGCCAAGAAGGAGCTCACCGACCGGCCGGCGGCCGAACTGGCGGGCATCATCGAGGAGATGACCGACCGGATGCGGGCCGCGGCAGCGGACCTGCAGTTCGAGGTGGCGGCCCGGCTGCGTGACGAGGTCGGCGAGCTGAAGAAGGAGCTCCGTCAGATGAGGGAGGCCGGGCTCGCCTGACCGGCGGGCCGCGGGGCGGCCGCGTGGTGTGCCTGTGTTGCAACACCGCCACAAAAAAGCCCTCGTGGGAGCGCGCGGCCCGCGCCACTGCGTAGGGTCGGGCCGGAGAACGTGCAACAACGCAAAGCGTGTCAAGAACGACACATGGGGAGAGGGGACAGCGCGTGACGGTCAATCTGTCCAAGGGTCAGGCCATCAGCCTGGAGAAGCAGGGTGGCGGCACCCTGACCGCCGTGCGGATGGGGCTCGGCTGGCAGGCGGCGCCGCGCCGGGGCCTGTTCGGCAAGCGGACGCAGGAGATCGACCTGGACGCGTCGGCGGTGCTCTTCGCCGACAAGCAGCCCGTGGACGTGGTCTTCTTCCGCCACCTCGTCAGCGACGACGGCTCGGTGCAGCACACCGGTGACAACCTCGTGGGCGGCGCGGGCCAGGGCGGTGACGACGAGTCGATCCTGGTCGACCTCTCGCGCGTGCCGGTCCACATCGACCAGATCGTCTTCACGGTGAACTCGTTCACCGGCCAGACGTTCCAGGAGGTGCAGAACGCGTTCTGCCGGCTGGTCGACGAGACCAACGGCGAGGAGCTGGCCCGCTACACGCTGGACGGTGGTGGCCAGTACACCGCGCAGATCATGGCCAAGGTGCACCGCTCGGGTGCCGGCTGGCAGATGACGGCCATCGGCAACCCGGCCAACGGCCGCACCTTCCAGGACCTGATGCCGGCGATCCTGCCCCACCTCTGACCGCGCCGGCCCGCGACACCGCAGCTCCCGGAGGCAGGACGCCGCCGGGAGCTGCACCGCACCCGCGTACGCACCACGCGCACGACCCATCGACCACCGCACGCGCCGCATGCACCAAACGCGCCGCATGCACCACACGTGCCGCATGCACCACACGTGCCGCATGCACCACAGGCGTCGCATGCGCGCCGCACGCACCTCACGCGCGCACGCGCCACACACGCACACGTACCACCATCAACTCGACGAGGGGACAGAGGCGATGACGGCCGAGTTGGTACGGGGACAGAATCATCCCCTGCCCCAGACCCGCCTGGAGATCCGGGTGTCGGCCGGCACCCCGGTCGTGGCGGGTGCCACGCTCGGCGACGAGCAGGGCAGGGTGCGCGGCGTGGAGCGGGTCGCCCACCCCGGCTCGCCGACCCTGCCCGGCATCGAGGTCTCCCGGCAGGCGGCGGCCGACCACCGCCTCGCCGTGGACCTGGAGGCGCTGGGCCAGACCGTGCATCGTGTCAGCGTGCTCCTCGCGCTGCCGCTCGGGGCGTCGGGGCCCAGCCGTTTCGCCGCGGTCGCCGCTCCCTTCGTCGCGGTCACCGCCCTTGACGGCACCGAGATCGCCAGCTTCACCCTCACCGGCCTCGGCGCCGAGACCGCCGTCGTCGCCCTTGAGCTCTACCGTCGCCAGGGCGCCTGGAAGGTCCGTGCCGTCGGCCAGGGGTATGCGGGCGGCCTGCCCGCCCTGCTCGCCGACCAAGGGCTGCCCGAGGCGGGGCAGTTGGCCGCAGTCGTCCAGGAGGCGATCGCGCTCGGCGTCTCCCGTTCGGTGGCGGCGCCCCCACCCCGTACGAGTGATGACGCCCGGGTGCGCGCCCCGGGTCCCGGTGTGTCCGGCGGGCCCGAGCCGGACGGCGCCGCACCTGCCGCGGTGCCCCAGCAGCCGGTCCGTGACGGCGCCCCCGTCAACTACGCCCATCCGCGGCGCCACACCGCCACTGCCACCACCACCCCGCCGCCACCGCCGCCCATCGCGCCGACCGGAGCCCCCGGCGAGCCGGCCCCGCCGGTCGCGGGGGACGCCGGCGGCTGGTCCATGGACGAGCGGCTCTACAACCAGGTGTGGGGCATGTTCGAGGACCTGGCCCGCACCGTCGCCGCCTACCGCAGCGCCGTCGACTTCGCGGACTCGCGCCGGGAGCAGGAACTGGACCGGGCCCTGTCCGACCCGCGCGGCCGCATGGGCTCCGCCGGGGAGCTGGCGCGCGAGCAGGCTCACGCCAAGCGCGAGGACCTTGTCGCGCGGGCCAGGGAAGTGCTCGACCGCGACCTCGTGCAACTGGCCGCCGAGTCGGAGGTCGTCGAGCCCGCGCTGCCGCCCGCGTACGCCCGCTGGGACAACCCGGTGTGGCACGCCTACCGGGTGCCGATGGAGATCCCCATGGCCTTGCGGATCGGCGATGTCCACCTGCCCGAGCGGCCGGAGTTGCGCATCCCCATGCTGGTGCGGCTGCCGCTGGAGCGAGGTCTGTGGATCGACGCGGGACGCACCGGCTCCGAGGCGGCCGCGTTCATGGACTCCGAGCAGGTCAAGGGCCTCGCGGTGGACACCGCCGTGGCGATCGCGGCCCGGCTGCTCGCGGTCTACCCGGCGCACGAGTTCGCCGTCCATGTCATCGACCCCGCCGGCTCGGCCGCGGCTCGGCTGGCGCCGCTCACCCGGGCCGGGGTGCTCGCCGCGCCGCCCGCCGCGGGCGCCGCGGGAGTGGCCGAGCTGCTGACTGGGCTCACCGAGCGCGTGGACCTCGTGCAGATGGCGGTGCGGGGCGGCGCGGGCGCGGACGCCCTGCCGCCCGGCATGGACACATCCGAGCAACTGCTGATCGTCAACGACTTTCCGCACGGCTTCGACGACCGCGCCCTCAACCAGCTGCGCTACCTCGCCGACGAGGGGCCTTCGGTGGGTGTCCACCTCCTGATGGTCGCGGACCGCGAGGAGGCGAGCGCGTACGGGCCGGTCCTCCAGCCGCTGTGGCGCTCGCTGCTGCGGCTGACGCCCGTCCAGGACGATCACCTCGCCGACCCGTGGGTGGGTCACGCCTGGACGTACGAGCCGCCGCTGGCGCCACCGGACAGCCGGATCCTGGAGCAGGTGCTCGGCCAGGTCGGCGAGGCCCGCGCGGCCTGGCCCCGCTAGTACGGGCCTCCAGGGCCAGCCGCCGCCGACGGCGCTACCAGTACGCGCTCCAGAGAGCTCCAGCGCCACGCGGCCTGCGAGGCCCGAGCTACGTGGCCCGAGCTACGTGGCCCGCGCCGCTCGGCCCGCGCCGCTCGGCCCGCGCCGCTCGGCCTGCGCCACGTGCCCCGCGCCGCCCGGCCCCGCCCGTACGCGTCTCCACGGCCCGCCGCCACCGCGCGGCTCTGCTCCACAAGGGCGGCTGAAAGGGCGGCCGACCACCGGCCCCACCTGGCAATTTGGCTTACCTTTACCAATTTCTTTACCTTCTCTTGGTTATTCGGTAGGCTACCTCCAGCGGAGGGGAGTACTCCCGACTGCGGCGTTCCCGTCAATACGGACCCACCGAACGGGCCCCGGGGCGCCGGCCCGCGGCGCGAGGCAAGCGCTCGGGTGGAAGAGACCTCCGGCAGCGACGACGCTGATCAGTAGCCGTACGACGCCGGAGGCGCAGTGGACGTTTCAATGACCTTGTGGGTGCTGACCATTCTCGGTCTGTGTGCCCTGATCGCGGCCGACTTCTTCATCGGCCGCAAGCCGCACGACGTATCCGTCAAGGAAGCCGGCGTCTGGACCGTGGTCTGGATCGTGCTGGCCGCGCTCTTCGGCGTCGGCCTGCTGTTCTTCGGCGACAGTCAGGCCTCGGGCGAGTTCTTCGCCGGGTTCATCACCGAGAAGTCGCTGTCCGTCGACAACCTCTTCGTCTTCATCCTGATCATGGCGAAGTTCTCGGTGCCCTCGCACCTCCAGCAACGGGTGCTGCTTTTCGGCGTGTTGATCGCCCTGGTGCTGCGGGCCATCTTCATCGCGGCCGGCGCCGCGGTCATCGCCAACTTCTCGTGGGTCTTCTACATCTTCGGCGCGTTCCTGATCTACACGGCCTGGAAGCTCATCCAGGAGGCGCGCTCGGACGACGAGGAGGAGGAGTTCGAGGAGAACCGCCTCCTGAAGTCCGTCGAGAAGAAGTTCGGCGTCGCCGACAAGTACCACGGCACCAAGCTGTTCGTGACGAAGAACGGCAAGAAGATCATGACGCCGCTGATGGTCGTCATGCTCGCCATCGGCACCACCGACGTGCTCTTCGCGATGGACTCGATCCCCGCGATCTTCGGCCTCACCCAGGACCCGTACATCGTCTTCACCGCCAACGCCTTCGCGCTGATGGGCCTGCGCCAGCTGTACTTCCTGATCGGCGGGCTGCTCAAGAAGCTGGTCCACCTCAGCTACGGCCTCTCGGTGATCCTTGGGTTCATCGGCGTGAAACTGGTGCTGCACGCCCTGCACGAGAACGGGGTGAACGTTCCGGAGATCTCCATCCCGGTCTCGCTGGGCGTCATCTGCGGCGTGCTGGTCATCACCACGATCACCAGCCTTGTCGCCGCCAAGAAGCAGACGGGCGCCGAGACGCCCCAGAAGGACAGCATCGGCGCCTGACGGCGTGCGTCGGGGCGGACCCCGCCCTCGCGCGGCGGGACGGTCTTCGGCCCGGACCCCGCCCGCGCGGGACGGATCGGTCCTCGGCCGGCGCGACGAGGCGGCTCCCTACGCGGGGGCCGCCTCCGATCCGGCCCCGGCGGCGGGCGTGATCAGCGGCTGGGGGCGGGTCTCCGGCAGCAGCGCGAAACAACCCAGACTCAGCAGCGCGAGCCCCGTCAGATACGCGGCGACACCCCACGGAGGGCCGTCACCGCGCGACAGGGCCGTCGCCACGATCGGCGTCAGCGCGCCGCCGAGCACCCCGCCCAGGTTGTAGCCGACCGCGGCGCCCGTGCAGCGCACCCTCGGCTCGTACAGCTCCGGCAGATACGCGGCGATCACCGCGAACATCGAGATGAACGCCAGCATCGCGCCCAGGAACCCGAGGAACATCAGCAGCGGCTCCGCCGTCGCGAGCAGCGCCACCATCGGGAACATCCAGACCGCCGTCGCCGCGCAGCCGGCCAGGCACAGCGGGCGCCGTCCGTAGCGGTCGCCGAGCAGCGCGGCGAGCGGCGTCAGCGCACCCATGATCGCGACCGCGGCCAGCACGCAGGTCAGCATCACGGTGCGGTCGACGCCGAGCCGTTCGGTCGCATAGGCGAGTGACCAGGTGGAGACGGTGTAGAAGACGGCGTATCCGACGGAGAGGGCTCCCGCGGTCAGCAGGACCAACCGCCCGTGGCCGCGCGCCACTTCGAGCAGGGGCAGCCTGACCGGCTCACCCATCGCGCGGAACTGCGGCGTCTCCGCCAGCGAGGTCCGCAGCAGCAGCCCGGCCAGCGCCAGCAGCCCCGCGCACCAGAACGGCACCCGCCACCCCCAGTCGCGGAACTGGGCGTCGCTCAGGCAGGCGGACAGGGTGAGCACCGTCCCGTTGGCGAGAAGGAAGCCTACGGAGGGGCCGATCTGCGGGAAGCTCGTCCACAGGCCGCGCCGGTGGGCGGGGGCGTGCTCGGCGGTGAGCAGCACGGCGCCGCCCCACTCGCCACCGAGCCCGAGCCCCTGGAGGAAGCGCAGCACCAGGAGCAGGACGGGCGCCGCGATGCCGATGGTGGCGTACGAGGGCACACAGCCGACCGCCACCGTCGCGAGCCCGGTGAGGGTGAGCGAGGCGAACATGACCGGGCGTCGCCCGTAGCGGTCCCCGATGTGCCCGAAGACGACGGATCCGAGTGGCCGGGCAAGGAAGCCGGCGCCGAAGGTGCCGAAGGCGGCCAGGGTTCCCGCGAGCGCGGAGAACGTCGGGAAGAACAGGGGGCCGAGCACGAGGGCGGCGGCCGTCCCGTACACGAAGAAGTCGTAGAACTCGATGGCGGTGCCCGCGAGCGAGGCGGCCGCGAGGCGGAGCATGGACGGGGGACCGGGGGCGGGTGTGGTGCTGGTGCGCATGGAGCGCCAACTACCCACGGTGATCAACCGTTACGGGGGCGCGCGGGAGCTCCGGGGGCGGGGCGGCGCCCTGGCAGCAGGGCGGACGCTCCGCGCGCCGGAGGCGCACAGGCCGGGCGGGCGCCGCCTGCGGACCCGATTGTCAGTGGCGGGTGCCACGATCGAGGCATGGACTTCCACGGCGCGACGAACGGACGGGTCTCCCCGGCAGGGGCGGTGGCGGGTGCGGATGCCACCGCCGTGCGGCTACCAGCCCCGTGCGTGCCACTCCGGCAGGTGCGGGCGCTCGTCACCGAGCGTGGTGTCGTTGCCGTGCCCGGGATAGACCCAGGTCTCGTCCGGCAGGGCGTCGAAGAGCTTGGCCTCGACGTCGCGGATGAGGTCGGCGAAGGCCTGCGGATCCTTCCAGGTGTTGCCCACGCCGCCGGGGAAGAGGCAGTCGCCGGTGAACACATGGGGGTGGCCGTGCGGGTCGTCGTAGATCAGGGCGATCGAGCCCGGCGTGTGGCCGACGAGGTGGCGCGCGGTCAGGGCGACGCGGCCGACGGTGATCGTGTCGCCGTCCTCGACGGCGACGTCGGTGGTCACCGGGATGCCCTCGGCGTCGTACCGCCCCGCATAGGTGCGCGCGCCCGTCGCCGCGACGACCTCGGCGAGCGCCTGCCAGTGGTCGCCGTGGCGGTGCGTGGTGACGACGGACGCGATGCCGTCGTCACCGATCAGCGTCAGGAGCGTCGCGGGGTCGGCGGCCGCGTCGATCAGCAGTTGCTCGCCGGTGTTCCGGCAGCGCAGCAGATAGGCGTTGTTGCCCATCGACCCGACCTGGACCTTGGAGATCATCAGGTCCGTCAGTTCGTGCACATCGGCGGGACCGCCGGCCTTCACCGCTCCGCTGTACGTCATGGGCTCAGCCTAGGGCCTTTCGTTTGGATCATGCCAGGCTCGCAGGCGTCGGCACCGCTCCCTGGTCCGGCCTCATCCCGACGAAAGACCCCAGGGCCGGGGTCACAGGGGGGGCAGGGCGGGCAGCGCCCCGCCGGTCGCCTTGAGGGCCGCGCCGTCACGCCGGCCCGCGAGCCATCCGACGAGGTCGGCGGCGGGGCCGCTGATCTGGACGGGGCCGGTGTCGGCGCCGCCGCCGGTGGTCCAGGTGCGGCCCGCGTGGTCGGTCAGGGTGACCGGCGGAAGGTCCTTGTGTCCGGCGAACCGTTCGGTGAGGAAGTCCGTCTCGCGGCGGACGAAGTCCTCGGAGAGATCTTCGAGTTCATAGCCGATGCCGAGGTCGACGTGGTGCAGCTCGACCTCGACGAGCCGCCGGAAGGGCACCCGGGCCGCGGCGTCGGTCACGCCGTTGCGCAGCTCGACCGTGCGCGACCAGTCGGCGGGCCGCTCGCCCTGTGCGAGGAAGGCGGCGGCGCTGTCGCGCACGTCCGCGAGCTGGACGTCCAGCGGGCGGGGCGCGTCGCGTGCGATGTCGGTGTCCCGGGCCTCGGCGCTCGCATACATGGGCCGCCCCGCCAACACCTCGGCGAGCGCGTCCGCGTTCCGTGCGACATGGGCCAGCACATGGCCGCGGCTCCAGCCGGGAAGCCGTGACGGCTCGGCGACGGATGCGTTGTCCAGTGCGGCGGCTGCGCTGAGCAGTCGTTCGGTGGCTTCGCGTACAGAGGCCAGGTCGCGTGCGTGATCAATCATGGCGCCGACGATAGCCCCGCCACTCGATCGGGTGAAGGTGGCTGGACGAGTCCGTAAATCGAATGTGCGTGCTATACGCTCGGGAATGACTCCCCTCTCGAAACCGTTGTGGAAGCTGGCAGAACCCTTCGGAACCTGTCCGGGGTTCATCCAAGAATCAACGACATCACCGTGGCGCCCCCCATACCCTGGGACGGGGGCTCCTGGAGCCCCCTGCTCTCTCTAGAAAGGTGCGGACCGGCGTGGCCGACCGTCTCATCGTCCGTGGCGCGCGCGAGCACAATCTCAAGAACGTCTCGCTCGATCTCCCGCGTGACTCCCTCATCGTCTTCACGGGTCTGTCCGGGTCGGGCAAGTCCTCGCTCGCCTTCGACACGATCTTCGCCGAGGGCCAGCGGCGGTATGTCGAGTCGCTCTCCTCGTACGCCCGCCAGTTCCTGGGCCAGATGGACAAGCCGGACGTCGACTTCATCGAAGGTCTCTCGCCCGCCGTCTCCATCGACCAGAAGTCGACCTCGCGCAACCCGCGCTCGACGGTCGGCACCATCACCGAGGTCTACGACTACCTGCGTCTGCTCTTCGCGCGCATCGGCAAGCCGCACTGCCCCGAGTGCCGCCGTCCGATCTCCCGCCAGTCGCCGCAGGCCATCGTGGACAAGGTGCTCGAACTCCCCGAGGGCAGCCGTTTCCAGGTGCTCTCGCCACTGGTGCGCGAGCGCAAGGGCGAGTTCGTCGATCTCTTCGCCGACCTCCAGACCAAGGGCTACAGCCGGGCGCGGGTCGACGGCGAGACCATCCAGCTCGCCGAGCCGCCCAAGCTGAAGAAGCAGGAGAAGCACACCATCGAGGTGGTCATCGACCGCCTCACCGTGAAGGACGGCGCCAAGCGCCGCCTCACCGACTCCGTCGAGACCGCGCTCGGTCTGTCCGGCGGCATGGTCGTGCTCGACTTCGTCGACCTGGCGGCCGACGACCCCGAGCGCGAGCGGATGTACTCGGAGCACCTGTACTGCCCGTACGACGACCTCTCGTTCGAGGAGCTGGAGCCGCGCTCCTTCTCCTTCAACTCACCGTTCGGTGCCTGCCCCGACTGCACCGGCATCGGCACCCGCATGGAGGTCGACCCCGACCTGATCGTGCCGGACGAGGACAAGTCGCTCGACGAGGGCGCCATCCACCCCTGGTCGCACGGCCACACCAAGGACTACTTCGCCCGCCTGGTGGGCGCGCTCGCAGGCGAACTGGGCTTCCGGACCGACATGCCCTGGGCCGGCCTCCCGCAGCGCGCCAGGAAGGCACTGCTGTCCGGCCACAAGACGCAGATCGAGGTCCGCTACCGCAACCGGTACGGCCGGGAGCGGGCGTACACCACCGCCTTCGAGGGCGCGGTGCCGTTCGTCAAGCGGCGCCACTCCGAGGCGGAGAGCGACGGCGCCCGTGAGCGCTTCGAGGGCTATATGCGCGAGGTGCCCTGCCCCACGTGTGAGGGCACGCGTCTGAAGCCCCTGGTCCTCGCGGTCACCGTGATGGAGAAGTCCATCGCCGAGGTCGCCGCGATGTCGATCAGCGACTGCGCCGACTTCCTCGCCGAGCTGCGGCTCAACGCCCGCGACAAGAAGATCGCCGAGCGGGTCCTGAAGGAGGTCAACGAGCGGCTGAAGTTCCTGGTCGACGTCGGCCTCGACTACCTCTCGCTCAACCGCGCGGCCGGCACGCTCTCCGGCGGCGAGGCCCAGCGCATCCGGCTCGCCACCCAGATCGGCTCCGGCCTCGTCGGTGTGCTGTACGTCCTGGACGAGCCGTCGATCGGCCTGCACCAGCGCGACAACCACCGTCTGATCGAGACGCTGGTGCGGCTGCGCGACATGGGCAACACCCTGATCGTCGTCGAGCACGACGAGGACACCATCAAGGTGGCCGACTGGGTCGTCGACATCGGCCCGGGCGCCGGTGAGCACGGCGGAAAGGTCGTCCACAGCGGCCCCTTGAAGCAGCTCCTCAGCAACAAGGAGTCGATGACCGGCCAGTACCTGGCGGGCAAGAAGTCGATCCCGCTGCCCGACCTGCGGCGCCCCACGGACCCCAAGCGCCGGCTCACCGTGCACGGCGCGAAGGAGAACAACCTCCGCGACATCGACGTGTCGTTCCCGCTGGGCGTGCTGACCGCCGTCACCGGGGTCTCCGGCTCCGGAAAGTCGACGCTGGTCAACGACATCCTGTACACGCACCTGGCCCGCGAGCTGAACGGTGCGCGCAGCGTGCCCGGCCGGCACACCCGGGTCGCCGGTGACGACCTGGTCGACAAGGTCGTCCACGTCGACCAGTCGCCCATCGGCCGCACCCCGCGGTCCAACCCGGCGACGTACACGGGCGTCTTCGACCACGTCCGCAAGCTGTTCGCCGAGACGATGGAGGCGAAGGTCCGGGGTTACCTGCCCGGCCGGTTCTCCTTCAACGTCAAGGGCGGCCGCTGCGAGAACTGCTCGGGCGACGGCACCATCAAGATCGAGATGAACTTCCTGCCCGACGTGTATGTGCCGTGCGAGGTCTGCCACGGGGCGCGCTACAACCGGGAGACCCTGGAGGTCCACTACAAGGGCAAGTCCATCGCCGAGGTCCTGGACATGCCGATCGAGGAGGGCCTGGAGTTCTTCGAGGCCGTCCCGACCATCGCACGGCACCTGCGGACGCTCAACGAGGTCGGGCTCGGTTACGTCCGTCTCGGGCAGTCCGCGCCGACGCTCTCGGGCGGTGAGGCCCAGCGGGTCAAGCTGGCCTCCGAGCTCCAGAAGCGCTCAACCGGCCGCACGGTGTACGTCCTCGACGAGCCCACCACCGGGCTCCACTTCGAGGACATCTCCAAGTTGATCAAGGTGCTTTCGGGCCTTGTCGACAAGGGCAACACGGTGATCGTCATCGAGCACAACCTGGACGTCGTCAAGACGGCGGACTGGGTCGTCGACATGGGACCCGAGGGCGGCAGCGGCGGCGGCCTCGTCATCGCCGAGGGCACGCCCGAGGAGGTGGCCTCGGTGCCGACCAGCCACACCGGCAAGTTCCTGCGGGACATCCTCGGGGCTGACCGGATCAGTGACGCGGCGCCGTCGCCGGCGCGCAAGGGCGTGAAGAAGGCGACGGCCAAGAAGGCGGTGTCCGCCGCGAAGGCCGCGCCCGCCAATAAGGTGGCGTCCAGCCGGACGGGGGCTGCCACGAAGACGGGGGCTGCCACGAAGAAGGCGGCTCCGGCGAAGAAGACGGTGCGGGCCCGCAAGGCCTGAGACCTGAGCCTCGCCCAGCCGGGTCCCACCCCGCCCCTTTCCCGGCCCCTTCCGGGGGCCGGGGGCGGGATCAGGGGGCGGGATCAGGGGACGGGGGGTCAGGGGCGGGCGGCCAGTTCGGCCGCTGTCGGGGGCTGGGCGCCCTCCCTCGCGCAGGTCAGGGCCGCCGCCCTCGCCGCGTAGCGGAGTACCGCGGGCCAGTCCGCGGCGGGCAGGTCCTCGGGGCGGGGCGGCAGGCGGTGGAGCAGGGCCGCGTTCACCGTGTCGCCGGCGCCGATCGTGTCCGCCACCTCCACCGGCTCGGCCGGGACCGAGTGCTCGGCGCCTTCCGCGGTGTACACCGTCAGGCCGGCTCCGCCCCTGGTCAGGACCACCGCCCCCGGGCCCGCCGCGAGCCACTGCCGGGGCGTCCCGCCCAGCCACTGCGCGTCCTCCTCCGACAGCTTCAGGAGCGAGACGTACGGGAGCCTGCTCCAGAACCGGGCCCGGTAGGCGTCGGCATCCGGGACCAGGCCCGGGCGGATGTTGGGGTCCAGCAGGGTGAGCACGCCACGGGCCGCCTCCCTGCGCAGCAGAGCCTCGTACGCGCTCGCCCCCGGCTCCAGCACGAGGGAGCAGCTTCCCAGCGCCAACCCGCTGACCGAGGGCGGGAGTTGGGGCGGGAGCGCGAAGAGGCGGTCGGCGGTGCCGTCCATGTAGAAGCCGTACCCGGCGGAGCCGTCCGCGGCCATCGTCGCCACCGCGAGCGGCGTCGGCTCCGGGCCGCGCTGGACCAGGGACGTGTCCACCCCGGCCGCATGCAGCCCACCCAGCAGGGCCTCGCCGAAGCCGTCCGTGGACAGCCGGGAACAGAAGGCGGCCCGCGCACCGAGCCGCCCGAGGGCCACCGCGGTGTTGTACGGGCCGCCTCCCAGCCGTGGTGCCAGCGGCCCCAGCGGATCCTCGGGGTGCTGCGGCACCAGGTCGATCAGGGACTCTCCGGCGACGACGATCACGGGCCAGAACGTAACCCATCCGCGCCTCGCGCGGGCAGCCCCGGCGAAGGGCGGCCCGGGTGCGCCGGTATCGTCGAAGGCGCAACCCGGTCCGGTTGCGACGGCCGGGTCGGCCGCGCGCCGGGCCGCGCGAGAACCAGTGACAAGTATCAGTGACAAGTACCAGTGATCAGTGGAGAAGCCATGACCGGCCAGCCCGCCGCCCGTCGCACCGTGCTGAAAGGCGCCGCCCTCGCCGGGGCCGCGGGGGTCGGCGTGGCCGCCTGCTCCACCGACTCCAAGCTCGGCCACGCCCAGAACCCCACGCCGACCGCTCCCGAGCCGCTCGGCTCGCCCGATGCGGTGCCCGTCGGCGGCGCCAAGCTCTACCGCGAGCAGCGGGTCATGGTGTGCTGCCCGGCGAAGGGTGAGTACAAGGCGTTCAGCGCCCAGTGCACGCACGCCGGCTGTCTCCTGGAGAAGATCGAGGACGGCCACGCGAACTGCCCCTGCCACGGCAGCCGCTTCAACGTGATGACCGGCAAGGCCGTCCGGGGGCCGGCCACCGTGCCGCTGCCCTCGGTGCCGGTGAAGCTCAAGGACGGCCAACTGGTGGCCGGCCCCGACGCCTGATCCCGGGAGGCTGAGCCCGGGCGCGGGACCCGGGCCCGGGATGCCCGGGCCCGATGCGCCCAGGGGCGGGACCCGAGCCCGATGCGGCCGGGCCCGATCCGCCCGGGCCTGATGCGCCCGAACCGCCGGGCCCGATGCGCCCAGGCGCGGGACCCGGGCCCGATGCGCCCGGGCCCGATGCGCCCAGGCGCGGGACCCGGGCCCGATACACCCGAACCCGATGCGCCCGGGGCTTTCGCAGGCGCGGGGCACCCGGGACCGTGCGGATGCCGGCGTGCCCAGGAGGCGGAGGCGTCACTCCCAGTCCCAGTCGATTCCCAGGATCCCGGGCCGCACCCCTTGCTCCACCAGGTGCACCGACCGGTGCCGTCCGCTGAGCGTGAGGTCGCTGCGCCCCGACCGGGCGGCGCCCGTGGAGGTCTGCGCGAAGCGGCGGCAGCGGGCCGGCAGGGCGTGCTCGTCGAACCGCACCTGGAGGACGTACTGCCCGCCGCCGAAGGCGAAGCCGCGTACGTACTCATGACTCGGGCCGCCCGTGCCGTCCTCGAAGCCGTAACCGAACAGGAACGTCTCGCCCGCCCGCAGCCGGGTGTCGAAAAGCAGCTCGGCGACCACGACTCCGCTGGCGGCGTCCCAGCGCACCCGTCCGGTGCGGCAGTTCTCGCCCGCGCGGACCTCGACCCGTGCCGGATCGCAGCCGACGTCCCCGCGATGGATGGCCAGGTAGCGGTCGACGCCGTCGCGGTGGGCCCGTACGACGTGCTGCGAGGCGCGGCCGAGGAGTTCCCGGGCGCCGCCGATGTGAATCCTTTCGTGGTGGCCGACGGTGTGCAGTCCGCCGTCCACCGGTGATTCGAGCCCCGCGATGAGCTGTTCCACCACCCCCGACGCCTCGACGAGGGAGCGATAGGAGCGCCGCCCTGCGGGCCGGTCGGCCTCGGCCGCCGCGGCGTCGTCGAGGAGGCGGAGCAACGAGTTCGCGGGCAGGCCCAGGACGTCTTCGAGCCCGCGCACCGCGCGCAGCGACTCGGGCCGCTGCGGCCGGCGCGCCCCCTGCTGCCAGTAACTCAGGCTGGTCACGCCGACTTTGATGCCGCGCCCGGCGAGATGGTGCTGGACCCGCTGGAGCGGCAGACCCCGTACGGACAGCGCGGCGCGCAGCGCCAGGTGGAAGGGGCCGGTGTGCAGCGCCTGTTCCAGGTCGGACTCGGTGTGGAGCATGAGGGGACTCCTCAGTGAACGTTCACGGTGGGGGGTGGGCGCGGCGCGGCGGCAGGTCGGGGAAAACCTGGTGGCGGGGAAGGAGCTGTTCACACTCCGGCCACTTCGTTCACACCCGCGTCCCATCCCGCATTGAAGCGCGTTGACCTGCTCTCGACAACGTCCGATGCTCAACAACAAGCGTCCGGACGCGATCTCCCACCCATCCCCACCCCCCACCCCGCCATGGGAGGAACGCGATGCGCGACAAGAAGAGACGGTTGTCGGCCCTCACCCTCGTGGTGGCGGCCCTGTTCGCCGCCCCCACGGCAACAGCGACCGCCGCCCCGCACAGCGACAAGCCGGTGCCCGCCGCAGCCGCCGCGGCGAGCACGGCCAGTTCCAAGCGCCTCAACATCACCATGCAGTCGCAGCAGAAGGACAATTGGTGCTGGGCCGGCAGTGGCAACACCATCGCCACCTGGTTCGGCCGCTCCTACACCCAGAACCAGTTCTGCAACGCCGCCTTCGGCCGCACCCAGGGCTACGACTGCCCCAACTGGCAGGCGGACCTGGGCAATGTGCAGAACGCACTGAACTGGGCGGGCATCAGCTCGGGCTCGTACGTGACCGGTTGGCTGCGGTACTCGACCGTACAGACCGAGATCAACAACAACCGCCCGATCGAGACGCGGATCCAGTGGTCGAGCGGCGGTGGCCACATGCACGTCGTGTACGGCTACGACGACGCCAACAGCTGGGTGTACTGGGGCGACCCCTGGCCCTCCAGCACCCGCTACAACTGGGCCTCGCACGACTGGTACGTCAACAACGACTCCTTCTCCTGGACCCACTCGCTGTACCGGATAGGGGCGTGAGGACCATGAAGCCGACCCGTCTCGTCCCCGCCGCCCTGGCCGTCGCGCTCGTCGGCCTCGGCGCCCCGCACGCCGTCGCCGACCAGGCGCCGCCCGCCTCCGCCTCCGCCCAGTCCAGGGCCGCGGCCGGCCAGGCCGCGTCCGCCCCCGCCACCCTCGACACGCTCTCGCGCTTCTTCGCCCGGGACGGCAAGGTGGCCCTGAAGGCCGCCGCCCCGCACATCGAGGGCGACGCGGTGCCGGTCTACACGCTGTCCCCGCAGTTCGTGGCGGGGAAGACGGGCGCCCCCGTCGCACAGCTGGAATACCTGGCCTCCACGGCCGTCTCGTCGGACGGTCAGAAGGCCTCGCTGTGGACGGTCCCGCAGGGCTCGTCCTGGAAGGTGGTCAACATAGCCACCGGCGACGACGAGTCCCGTTACGCGGCGGCCGGCGCCGCGAAGCTCCCCGGCGGCACCGTGTTCCAGGAGCCGCAGATCAACGCCTGGTACGTGGAGAAGGGCAGCAAGGTGCTGCCGCTCGACGAGGACGCCGTCAAGGCCATCGGCACCGACGGCACCACGCTGGCCCGCTACCAGAAGCGCGTCGCCACGGCGTACGGGGACAAGCTGCCGGGCTCGGCGTACGACAGGTCGGGCAAGGCGGGCGGCTATGCCGAGACGGCCCAGGAGACGCGGGCCCAGGCGGCCCAGGCGGGCGCCGTGGCCGCGGGCGGCACCGGGGGCGATTCCTCGCTGACGGTGGTGTCCGGGGCGGGCGCGCTGCTCGTACTCGGTCTCGGCGGGGCGGGGGTGCTGCGCCGGCGGAGGCGGGCGCGGCAGTAGCCCGGCGCCGGTGCGGGGCCCGGGTCACCCCGCCTCGCACCGGCTGCCCCGGCGCCCCCTTGGTCCCGGTCGCATTACACCGCGGGCCGGGTGGGCGCCGTTCGCCGTTCCTCGCGCCCCCGGACCCCGGTCGTCCGCAGGCCGTGCCCGCTTCCCGCGCAGTACCCCGCGCCCCTGGCGGTACTGGTGCCGGGCGGCGTGCCCGCTTCCGGTTGCCCGGGCCGGGCCGGGTTGTCAGTGCGCGACAGTAGGGTGGTGGGCATGGCAGACCCCTCCACCTACCGCCCCAAGCCGGGACAGATCCCCGACTCGCCGGGGGTCTACAAATTCCGCGACGAGCACCGCCGGGTGATCTACGTCGGGAAGGCGAAGTCCCTGCGCCAGCGGCTCGCCAACTACTTCCAGCCGTTGACGAGTCTGCACCCCCGCACGGCCACGATGGTCACCACGGCCGCGTCCGTGGAGTGGACCGTCGTCGCCACCGAAGTCGAGGCGCTTCAGCTCGAATACTCCTGGATCAAGGAGTTCGACCCCCGCTTCAACGTCAAGTACCGCGACGACAAGAGCTATCCGTACCTCGCGGTGACCATGAACGAGGAGTTCCCGCGCGTCCAGGTCATGCGCGGCGCCAAGAAGAAGGGCGTGCGCTACTTCGGTCCGTACGGGCAGGCCTGGGCGATCCGCGAGACCGTCGACCTGATGCTCCGCGTCTTCCCGGTACGCACCTGCTCGGCCGGTGTGTTCAAGCGCTCGGCCCAGATCGGCCGCCCCTGTCTGCTCGGCTACATCGGCAAGTGCGCGGCCCCCTGCGTCGGGCGCGTCACCCCCGAGGAACACCGCGAACTGGCCGAGGATTTCTGCGACTTCATGGCCGGGCGCACCGGCGCCCACCTCCGCCGCGTCGAGCAGGACATGATGGCCGCCGCCGAGGACATGGAGTACGAGCGGGCGGCGCGGCTGCGCGACGACCGGGAGGCGCTGCGCAAGGCGCTGGAGAAGAACGCGATCGTCTTCGCCGACGCCACCGACGCCGACCTCATCGCGGTCGCCGAGGACGAGCTGGAGGCGGCCGTCCAGATCTTCCATGTGCGCGGCGGCCGGGTGCGCGGCCAGCGCGGCTGGGTCACCGACAAGGTCGAGGCCGTCGACACCGCCGGCCTGGTCGAGCACGCGCTCCAGCAGCTGTACGGGGAGGAGACCGGCGACTCCGTGCCCAAGGAGGTCCTGGTCCCGGCGCTCCCCGAGGACGCGGAGGCGGTGAGCGGCTGGCTCGCCGCCCGGCGCGGCTCCAACGTCTCGCTGCGCATTCCGCAGCGCGGCGACAAGAAGGACCTGATGGTGACGGTTGCGCGCAACGCGCAGCAGGCCCTCATGCTGCACAAGACCAAGCGTGCCTCGGACCTCACGACGCGTTCGCGGGCCCTTGAGGAGATCGCCGCCGCCCTGGAGCTGGACAGTGCGCCGCTGCGCATCGAGTGCTTCGACATCTCGCACCTCCAGGGCGACGACGTGGTCGCCTCGATGGTCGTCTTCGAGGACGGCCTTGCGCGCAAGAGCGAGTACCGGCGCTTCCAGATCAAGGGCTTCGAGGGCCAGGACGACGTCCGGTCCATGCACGAGGTGATCAGCCGCCGCTTCAAGCGCTACCTGGCCGAGAAGGCGCGTACGGGGGAGTGGGTCGAGGAGGACGAGGACGGGGGGAGCGGCGAGGCCCCCGCTCAGCTCCCCGAGGCGCCCGCCCCGGCCCCCGGAGAGCTGCCGACGGCCGTATCCGCACCAGGGCCGGACCGGGCGCCCGGCCCGATGCCCGGCCCCGCGTCGGCGGACGCACTCGGGCCGATGTCCGGGCCTGTATCTGGTGCCGGGTCTGCACCCGCTGCCGAGCCGGCACCTGGTGCCGTGCCCGTACCCGCTGCCGAGCCTGCACCCGCTGCCGGACCCGTACCCGGAGCCGGGCCCGTACCCGGAGCCGGGCCCGTGCCCGTACCCGTGCCCGGGGACGCCTCCGGTGAAGAAACCCCGCTCAGGCCGACCTCCGGGGAAACGGCCCCGTCCAGGCCGGCCTCCGGCGAGGAGTCCCCGCTCAGGCCGACCTCCGGGGAAACGGCCCCGTCCAGGCCGGCCTCCGGCGAGGAGACCCCGCTCAGGACGGCGTCCGGGGAGGTGTCCGCGTTTCAGGAGGAGGACGGCCGTCCCAAGCGGTTCGCCTACCCGCCGCAGCTCCTCGTCGTCGACGGCGGCCAGCCCCAGGTCGCCGCGGCCAAGCGGGCCCTCGACGAGCTCGGCATCGACGACATCGCCGTGTGCGGCCTCGCCAAGCGGCTCGAAGAGGTGTGGGTGCCCGGGGACGACGACCCCGTGGTGCTGCCCCGCTCCAGCGAGGGCCTTTACCTTCTCCAGCGCGTGCGCGACGAGGCCCACCGGTTCGCGATCACCTACCAGCGGGCCAAGCGGACCAAGCGCTTCAAGGCGGGCCCCCTCGACGCCGTGCCGGGCCTCGGTGACACCCGCAAGCATGCTCTGATCAAGCACTTCGGCTCGGTCAAGAAGCTCCGGTCGGCGACAATCGACGAGATCTGCGAGGTCCCCGGCATAGGCCGCAAGACGGCCGAGACCGTTGCCGCGGCCCTCGCCGGAGCGGCCCCGGCCGCGCCCGCCGTGAACACGGCGACAGGAGAGATCATTGAAGAGGACGACGGGGGCAGTACGACATGAGTGAGCAGCACGATGAAGACCGAGACGCAGGAGTACACGTGAGTACGGGCACGACGACCGAGGCCGGCGGGGCCGATGCGCCCATCCCCGAGCTGGTGATCATCTCCGGCATGTCGGGCGCCGGGCGCAGCACCGCCGCGAAGTGCCTGGAGGACCTGGGCTGGTTCGTCGTCGACAACCTGCCGCCCGCGCTGATCCCCACCATGGTGGAGCTCGGCGCCCGCTCCCAGGGCAACGTGGCACGCATCGCCGTGGTCGTCGACGTGCGCGGCCGCAGGTTCTTCGACAACCTGCGCGAATCGCTCGCCGATCTCGACGCCAAGGAGGTCACCCGCCGGATCGTCTTCCTGGAATCCTCCGACGACGCCCTGGTGCGCCGCTTCGAGTCGGTGCGCCGCCCGCACCCCCTCCAGGGCGACGGCCGGATCGTCGACGGCATCGCCGCCGAGCGCGACCTGCTGCGCGAGCTGCGCGGCGACGCGGACCTGGTGATCGACACCTCCAGCCTCAACGTCCACGAGCTGCGCGCCAAGATGGACGCCCAGTTCGCGGGCGACGAGGAGCCGGAGCTGCGCGCCACCGTCATGTCGTTCGGCTACAAGTACGGCCTGCCGGTCGACGCCGACCTGGTGGTCGACTGCCGCTTCCTGCCCAACCCGCACTGGGTGCCGGAGCTGCGTCCCTTCACCGGCCTCAACGAGGAGGTGTCGGGCTATGTCTTCAACCAGCCCGGCGCCAAGGAGTTCCTTGACCAGTACAGCGAGCTGCTGCAACTGATCGCGACGGGCTACCGCCGCGAGGGCAAGCGGTACGTGACGGTCGCGGTGGGCTGTACCGGTGGCAAGCACCGCTCGGTCGCCATGTCCGAGAAGCTGGCCGCCCGCCTCGCCTCCGAGGGGATCGAGACCGTCGTCGTCCACCGGGACATGGGGCGCGAGTGAAGGTGTACCGCCGGCGCACCGTCGGGCCAGGTCTTCGTACCGGCCGCAAGCGGGGCGCCCAGCCCAAGGTCGTCGCGCTCGGCGGCGGCATGGGCCTTTCGGCCTCGCTCGCCGCGCTGCGCCGCATCACCGGAGACCTCACCGCCGTCGTCACCGTGGCCGACGACGGCGGCTCCAGCGGCCGGCTCCGTGACGAGCTCGGCGTGCTGCCGCCCGGCGACCTGCGCAAGGCGCTGGCCGCCCTGTGCGGCGACGACGACTGGGGCCAGACGTGGTCCCGGGTCATCCAGCACCGCTTCCAGTCCAAGGGCGAGCTGCACGAGCACGCCGTGGGCAATCTGCTGATCGTCGCCCTGTGGGAACAGCTCGGCGACCATGTGCAGGCCCTGGACCTGGTCGGCAAGCTGCTCGGCGCCCAGGGCCGGGTCCTTCCGATGTCGGCCGTCCCCCTGGAGCTCGAAGCCCTCGTACGGGGGCACGACCCGCAGCGCCCCGAGGACGTCGACACCGTGCGCGGCCAGGCCACCGTGGCCCTCACGCCCGGTGAAGTGCTCTCCGTGCGGCTGGTCCCGCACGACCCGCCGGCCGTCCCCGAAGCGGTCGCCGCGGTGCTCGACGCGGACTGGGTGGTGCTCGGTCCCGGCTCCTGGTTCTCCTCCGTGATTCCGCATCTGATGGTGCCCGAACTGCTCGACGCGCTCACCGAGACCAAGGCCCGCCGGGTCCTCTCGCTGAACCTCGCGCCACAACCGGGTGAAACCGATGGGTTCTCTCCGCAGCGTCATTTGGAGGTTTTGGGACGACACGCCCCTAAACTCGCCTTCGACGTGGTGCTGGCCGATGTGGCCGCCGTGCCCGACCGGGGGAGCCTGACCGAAGCCGCGAAACGGCTCGGAGCCGAGGTCGAGCTGGCGCCCGTGGCCAGGCTCGATGGTTCTCCGAAGCACGATCCGGAGCTGTTGGCCGCCGCGTACGACCGTATTTTTCGGATGCATGGAAGGATCGGCCCATGGCGATGACGCCGGCGGTGAAGGACGAAATTTCCCGGCTGCCCGTCACCCGGACCTGCTGCAGGAAGGCGGAGGTCTCGGCGATTCTTCGGTTCGCGGGCGGGCTGCACCTGGTGAGCGGCCGCATTGTGATCGAGGCGGAGCTGGACACCGCGATGGCGGCACGCCGGCTGAAGCGGGACATTCTGGAGATCTTCGGGCACAGCTCCGAGCTGATCGTGATGGCTCCGGGCGGCCTGCGCAGAGGTTCGCGGTTCGTCGTACGGGTCGTGGCGGGCGGCGATCAGCTGGCCCGCCAGACCGGGCTCGTCGACGGCCGCGGCCGTCCCATCCGCGGCCTGCCGCCCCAGGTGGTCTCGGGGGCCACCTGTGACGCCGAGGCCGCCTGGCGCGGCGCGTTCCTGGCGCACGGCTCGCTGACCGAGCCGGGCCGCTCCTCGTCCCTCGAGGTGACCTGTCCGGGCCCGGAGGCGGCCCTCGCCCTGGTCGGCGCCGCGCGGCGGCTCCAGATCGCGGCCAAGGCACGCGAGGTCCGCGGTGTGGACCGGGTGGTCGTCCGCGACGGTGACGCGATCGGGGCCCTGCTCACCCGGCTCGGCGCGCACGAGTCGGTGCTGGCCTGGGAGGAGCGGCGGATGCGCCGCGAGGTCCGCGCCACCGCCAACCGCCTCGCCAACTTCGACGACGCCAACCTGCGCCGCTCCGCGCGGGCCGCGGTCGCCGCCGGTGCCCGCGTCCAGCGCGCCCTGGAGATCCTGGCGGACGAGGTTCCCGAGCACCTGGCCGCCGCCGGCCGGCTGCGCATGGAGCACAAGCAGGCCTCCTTGGAGGAGCTGGGCGCGCTCGCCGATCCGCCGCTGACCAAGGACGCGGTCGCCGGCCGGATCCGGCGGCTGCTGGCGATGGCCGACAAGCGGGCCCAGGACCTCGGGATCCCCGGGACGGAGTCCAACTTGACGGAGGAGATGGCGGACGGGCTGGTCGGCTGAGCCAGGCCGTCGCCGCCCCGGGCCCCGTCGCCGCCGCGCGCCGGCCGTCCCTCAACTCGCCTCAACCGGCGCCCACTTGGTGGGCGCCGGTTCCGTTTTCGGCAGGCGCGGCCAAGGCGCGGCCAAGGCGCGGCCCAGGTGCCGCCCAGGCGCGGCGCACCGGCCGCGCCCGTACCGCGCGCCGGCGACATGCGCCGGTGACATGCGCCGGTGACATGCGGTATTGACATGATCATGAAGAGTCATGAGCCTGGCGTCTGTCCACGTCCGTGGCACACACCAGCAAGGGGGGCTCATGAGACGCAGAGCGAGAGCGATCCTCGCCGCTGCATCACTCCTGACGGCAGGCCTGGTGGCGGCGCCCGCCGCCCAGGCCCGGCCGAGCGGAGCGGACGGCGAGGGCATCGTCGTCTGGAACGCCCAGGTCAGCCGCGCACAGCTGCCGCTGCTCCTGGAGGCGGGCGCCGACGCCCAGGAGTTGGGCGCCGGCCTGCCCGCCAAGGGCTCGGCGGGAGTCGAGCTCTACCTCACCAGGTCCCAGGCCGCCGCGCTGCGCGGCAAGGGCGTCGACCTCACCGAGCACAAGGTCTCCGCCCAGGCCCAGAACCGTCTCAAGGCCGCAGGGGACGGGGTGTTCCGCCCGTACAGCGGCACGAACGGGCTGAAGCAGGAAATCCTCGACACCGGCAAGGCCAACCCGTCCCTCACCAAGGTCGAGTCGATCGGCAAGACCGTCGACGGCCAGGACATCCTCGCGCTCAAGCTCACCAAGGGCGCCAACAAGTCCAAGGACGGCTCCAAGCCCGCCACGCTGTACATGTCCAACCAGCACGCCCGGGAGTGGATCACCCCCGAGATGACCCGGCGGCTGATGCACTACTACCTCGACAACTACGGCAAGGACCCGCGGATCACCAAGATCGTGGACTCCACCGAGCTGTGGTTCGTGCTCTCGGCCAACCCGGACGGCTACGACTACACCTTCACCCCCGGCAACCGGCTGTGGCGCAAGAACCTGCGCGACAACAACGGTGACGGCAGGATCACCTCGGTCGACGGCGTCGACCCGAACCGCAACTTCCCCTACAAGTGGGGCTACGACAACGAGGGTTCGTCCGCCGACCCCTCGAACGAGACCTACCGCGGCCCGAGCGCGGGCAGCGAGCCCGAGACCAAGGCGCTCGACTCCTTCGAGAAGCGCGTCCACTTCAACTACGCGATCAACTACCACTCCGCGGCCGAGCTCCTGCTGTACGGGGTGGGCTGGCAGGTCGCCACGCCCACCCCCGACGACGTCATCTACAAGTCGCTGGCGGGCACCCCCGACAAGCCGGCCATCCCCGGTTACCTCTCGGAGGTCTCCTCCGCGCTCTACACCACCAACGGCGAGGCCGACGGCCACGCGGCGAACGTCAACGGCACGATGATGTTCACCCCCGAGATGTCGACCTGCACCACGGCCTCGAACGCGGACCCCGACGACGAGTGGAACGCGGCCGACTGCCCCTCCGACTTCACCTTCCCCGACAGCGAGAAGCTGATCCAGGCCGAGTTCGAGAAGAACATCCCCTTCGCGCTCTCGGTCGCCGAGACCTCGGCCCACCCCGACCGGCCCTCCTCGTCGGTCGGCATCGAGGCCCCCGACTTCACGCCGGACACCTTCGCCACCTCCTACACGCGCGACGACGACCAGGAAGTCGCCGTCACCGTACGCAAGTCGGTGCGCGACAAGACCCTCAACTACCGCATCAACGGCGGACGCAGGCAGACCGAGGAGCTGGCACCCTGGAAGGGCGGTGACGTCTTCGGCGGCGAGGACAACATCCGCTTCGACCAGTACCGCGCCAAGGTCGAGGGCGCCGACGCCGGCGACAAGGTCGAGGTCTGGTTCACCGGCAGGACCGCCGCGGGGCAGAAGACGTCCAGCACCCCGTTCACGTACACCGTCGCCGACCGGCCCAAGGGCGACACCCTGGTCATCGCCGACGAGGGCGGCACCGCGCCGGCCAAGAACGTCGCGCTCTACACCAGGGCGCTCGCCGACAACGGCAAGAAGGCGGCGGTCTGGGACGTGGCGACCCAGGGCGCCCCGAGCGCGCTCGGTGTGCTCAGCCACTTCACCGACGTCCTCTGGTACACCGGCGGCGACCCGTCGAGAGCGCCGTCGGCCGCCACCACGTTCGCCGTACGCGACTTCGTCAACGAGGGGGGCAAGCTGATCAACGCCGGTGAACAGGCCGGCGGCAGCGTCGACCTCGGCGGCGGCGCCCTGTCCGACGACTTCTCGCAGTACTACCTCGGTGCCTACAACAAGGCCGGGCTCAAAGCGCCGCCCGCCTTCGCCGGGGCCGGGAAGCTCACCGGCGCCAAGGCCCCGCTGGGCGCCGCGCCCGGCAGCCCGCTGACCGCGGCCGGCACCTACACCGTCACGTCCGACACCCTCAAGCCGCAGCAGTTCCCGCAGTTCGCGAGCGCGCCCGCCGGCGACTACCCCGGAGTGCGCACACCCTTCGAGCCCGCCGAGGGCTCCTGGTTCGCCGCGGCGAAGCACCGCGACGACGCGTACATGCGGCTCGCCCGCACCGTCGACCTGACCGGGACGACGGCCGCGCAGAAGCCGGGCCTGGACTTCCGGCTCAGCTACGACACCGAGCCGGGCTACGACCAGGTGATCGTCGAGGCGCATACGGTGGGCCACGACGACTGGACGACGCTGCCCGACCTCAACGGCGCCAGCACCACCAGCGTGCCAAGCCAGTGCGAACAGGGCTTCCTGCTCAAGGAGCACCCGTTCCTGGCGCACTACCTCTCGGCCGGCTCGACCGCCTGCACGGCATCCGGCACCAGCGGCGCCTGGAACCGCTTCACCGGCTCCTCCAACGGCTGGCAGCAGGTCTCCGTCGACCTGGGCGCCTACGCGGGCAAGCAGGTGGAGATCGCCGTCGCCTATGTGTCCGACCCCGGCACCGGAGGGCTCGGCGCCTTCGTCGACGACACCCGGCTGGTCGTGGGGGGCGCCGCATCGCAGGCGGAGGGCTTCGAGACCTCGCTCGGACCCTGGAGCGTGCCCGGGCCGCCGGCCGGCAGTCCCGGCAACAGCGGCGACTGGGCCCGTTCCCAGGCGCTCTTCCACTCCTCGGCCGCCGTCACCACCCGAGACACCGTCCTGCTCGGTTTCGGCCTGGAGAACGTCACATCGGCCGCCGACCGCACCCAGGTCGTCGCGAAAGCACTCAGCGCACTGCACCGCTGACACCGAGTAGTAATCGCAGGCTTCGGAGGCCCGTATCGTCGACGGATACGGGCCTCCGGGCCGGTCCGGGCGTGATTTCGGAACCATACGGGCGCTCTGATGTCACTTCGCGGGCGCTGGGGAGGTAGGGTCGTAAGCGGTCGGGGACATCCCATACAACTCGCCGGCGTCGAGTACCCGGCGTACCTAACGAGGAGATCGGTTCGTGACGATCCGCGTAGGCATCAACGGCTTTGGCCGCATCGGGCGCAACTACTTCCGCGCGCTCCTTGAGCAGGGTGCGGACATCGAGATCGTGGCTGTCAACGACCTGGGTGACACTGCGACCACCGCCCACCTGCTGAAGTACGACACCATCCTGGGTCGCCTCAAGGCCGAGGTCACCCACACCGCCGACACCATCACGGTCGACGGCCACACCATCAAGGTGCTCTCCGAGCGCAACCCGGCGGACATCCCCTGGGGCCGGCTGGGCGTCGACATCGTCATCGAGTCGACCGGCATCTTCACCAAGAAGGCCGACGCCGAGAAGCACATCGCGGGCGGCGCGAAGAAGGTCCTCATCTCGGCTCCGGCCAAGGACGAGGACATCACCATCGTGATGGGCGTCAACCAGGACAAGTACGAGGCGGCCAACCACCACGTCATCTCCAACGCCTCCTGCACCACCAACTGTGTGGCGCCGATGGCCAAGGTCCTCGACGAGAACTTCGGCATCGTCAAGGGTCTGATGACGACGGTCCACGCGTACACCAACGACCAGCGCATCCTGGACTTCCCGCACTCGGACCTGCGCCGCGCCCGCGCCGCAGCCGAGAACATCATTCCGACCACGACCGGTGCCGCCAAGGCCACCGCCCTGGTCCTGCCGCAGCTCAAGGGCAAGCTCGACGGCATCGCGATGCGCGTGCCGGTCCCGACCGGTTCGGCCACCGACCTGGTCGTCGAGCTGCAGCGCGAGGTCACCAAGGACGAGGTCAACGCCGCGTTCAAGAAGGCCGCCGGCGACGGCGACCTGAAGAACATCCTTTACTACACCGAGGACCCGATCGTGTCCTCGGACATCGTGGGCGACCCGGCCTCCTGCACCTTCGACTCCTCCCTGACCATGGTCCAGGAGGGCAAGACGGTGAAGATCCTCGGCTGGTACGACAACGAGTGGGGCTACTCCAACCGCCTCGTCGACCTGACCGTCTTCGTCGGCGGCCAGCTCTGACCTGGTCCGGCAGGCACCTGATGTGAGCTACAGGGCTCGGCAGCGCGATGATGCGCTGTACGGGCCCTGTCGCCTGTCCTGACCGCCCTTCCGTACCTCCCAAGGAGAGCCACCCGTAATGAAGACGATCGACGAACTTCTCGCCGAAGGGGTCGCGGGCAAGCGGGTATTCGTCCGCGCCGACCTCAATGTGCCGCTGGACGGCGCCGCCATCACCGACGACGGCCGCATCCGCGCGGTGCTGCCCACCGTCAAGGCGCTCGTCGCCGCCGACGCCAAGGTCGTCGTGGCCTCGCATCTGGGCCGCCCCAAGGGCGCCCCGGACCCGCAGTTCTCGCTGCGGCCCGCCTCCGAGCGGCTCGCCGAACTCCTCGGCGCCCCGGTCGCGTTCGCCGAGGACACCGTGGGCCCCGCCGCCCACGACGTGGTGAACGGCCTCGAACCCGGCCAGGTCGCCGTCATCGAGAACCTGCGGTTCAACGCGGGGGAGACGGCCAAGGACGACGCCGAGCGCGCCGCCTTCGCCGACCGGCTCGCCGCCCTCGCCGATGTCTACGTCGGCGACGGCTTCGGCGCCGTGCACCGCAAGCACGCCTCCGTCTTCGACCTCCCGGCGCGCCTTCCGCACTACGCGGGCTACCTCATCGCCACCGAGGTCGGCGTCCTCAAGAAGCTGACCGAGGACGTCAAGCGCCCCTACACCGTCGTGCTCGGCGGCGCCAAGGTCTCCGACAAGCTCGCCGTCATCGACGAACTGCTCGGCAAGGCCGACCGGCTCCTCATCGGCGGCGGCATGGCGTACACCTTCCTCAAGGCCAAGGGGTACGAGGTCGGCATCTCCCTGCTCCAGGAGGACCAGATCCCGGTCGTCACGGAGTACATGGAGCGCGCCGAGAAGAGCGGCGTCGAGCTGGTGCTGCCGGTCGACGTGCTGGTCTCCAAGGACTTCCCGGACCTGAAGACCAAGGCTCCGGCCACCTTCCGGACCGTCGACGCGGACCGGATCCCCGCGGACGAGGAGGGCCTGGACATCGGCCCCAAGTCCCGTGAACTGTTCGCTTCCAAGATCACCGACGCCGAGACCGTCTTCTGGAACGGCCCCGTCGGCGTCGCCGAGCATCCCGACTACGCCGGCGGCACCACCGCCGTCGCGCAGGCCCTGCTCGACAGCAAGGGCTTCACCGTGGTCGGCGGTGGCGACTCCGCCGCCGCCGTCCGTAACCTGGGCTTCGACGAGACGAAGTTCGGCCACATCTCGACCGGTGGCGGCGCCAGCCTCGAATACCTCGAAGGCAAGGCGCTTCCCGGCCTCGCCGCACTGGAGGACTGAACACCCGTGAGCACCCGCACCCCGCTGATGGCGGGCAACTGGAAGATGAACCTCAACCACCTTGAGGCCATCGCGCACGTCCAGAAGCTCGCCTTCGCGCTCGCCGACAAGGACTACGACGCCGTCGAGGTCGCGGTCCTGCCGCCCTTCGTCGACCTGCGCTCCGTGCAGACCCTCGTCGACGGAGACAAGCTCAAGATCAAGTACGGCGCCCAGGACATCTCGGCGCACGACTCCGGTGCCTACACCGGTGAGATCTCGGGATCGATGCTGGCCAAGCTGAAGTGCGCCTACGTCGCCGTGGGCCACTCCGAGCGCCGTCAGTACCACGCCGAGAGCGACGACATCTGCAACGCCAAGGTGAAGGCGGCCTACCAGCACGGCCTGACCCCGATCCTCTGCGTCGGCGAAGGCCTGGACATCCGCAAGGCCGGACAGCAGGTCCCGTACACGCTGGCCCAGCTCGACGGCGGCCTCAAGGACGTCCCGGCCGAGCAGGCCGAGTCCATCGTGATCGCGTACGAGCCGGTCTGGGCGATCGGCACCGGCGAGGTCGCCACCCCCGAGGACGCCCAGGAAGTGTGCGGAGCGATCCGCGCGCGCCTGGCCGAGCTGTACTCGCAGGAGCTCGCCGACAAGGTGCGCATCCAGTACGGCGGCTCGGTGAAGTCCGGGAACGTGGCCGCGATCATGGCCCAGCCCGACGTCGACGGCGCCCTGGTCGGCGGCGCGGCACTGGACGCCGACGAGTTCGTCAAGATCGTCCGCTTCCGCGACCAGTAAGTATGCGGTAGCGCGGATCCGTCGTACCCTTGCGGGGGCCGGGACTGGGATTGTGGAATGTCCCCCCGGCCCCCGTCGCCATATCAGTCCTAGGAAGTTGGTCCAGCCGTGATTGTCGGGTTCTCGATTGCCCTGATCGTCTTCAGCCTGCTGCTGATGCTGCTGGTGCTGATGCACAAGGGAAAGGGCGGCGGCCTTTCCGACATGTTCGGCGGTGGCATGCAGTCCTCCGTCGGTGGCTCCTCGGTCGCCGAACGCAACCTCGATCGCATCACGATCATGATCGCTGTGTTGTGGTTCGCGTGCATTGTCGTACTTGGTCTGCTGATGAAGCTCAAGTAAGCCGCTGTCGTTCGGCGTTTCGGGGGTGGGGTGTAACTCCAATCGCTGGACGCGCGTTGGGCCTTACGTAGACTGGGGCATCTTCGAGCACCATCACGCAGGGAGTTACGACCGTGGCAAGTGGCAACGCGATCCGGGGAAGCCGGGTCGGAGCGGGGCCGATGGGGGAGGCCGAGCGGGGCGAGTCAGCACCGCGCCTCCGCATCTCCTTCTGGTGCTCGAACGGGCACGAGACGCAGCCGAGCTTCGCCAGTGACGCACAGGTTCCGGACACGTGGGACTGCCCGCGCTGCGGATTCCCCGCAGGACAGGACCGGGACAACCCGCCGGACCCGCCACGCACCGAGCCGTACAAGACGCACCTCGCGTACGTACGGGAGCGGCGCACCGACGCGGACGGGGAGGCGATCCTCGCCGAAGCACTCGCCAAGCTCCGGGGCGAGATCTGACAGTTGAAGGGCCCACTGGGTGAACTCGGTTCATTCGCGGGGCCCTTCCGTGCATCCGGGCACTCCCGGCGTGCACAACCCCACCCCGAGGGGTGAACGCGCAGGTCACGGACGATTGTCAGTGGTGCCCCCTACGGTGTGAAGCAGTCGATCACCAGGGGGAGTTGTGGCAGCTGTGCAGGCCCTTGAGGGCGCGCCGCCGACGCGGCCCGCCTGGCGCGGCGGGTTCGGAAGGCTGTGGACGGCAGCGGTTGTCAGCCGTTTCGGTGATGCGCTGCGCACCGCCGCGCTGCCTCTGCTCGCCACCACCCTCACCTGCGACCCCTTTCTCATCGCGCTCGTCACCGCCTGCGGCTATGTGCCGTGGCTGCTGTTCGGGCTGCTCGGCGGCGCGATCGCCGACCGGGTGGACCAGCGCCGCGCCATGGGGGCCGTGGACCTGCTGCGCGGCGCCCTCGTCGCCGCCTTCGCCCTGGCCGTCGCCGCCGGCCACGCCTCGATGGTCCTGCTGATGGTGCTCGCCTTCGCACTGACCACCCTCGGGACCCTCTTCGACAACGCGGCCACCGCCCTGCTGCCCTCGCTCGTGCCCGCCGACGCATTGGGCAGCGCCAACGCCCGGGTGATGACCGGGCAGCAGATAGCGGGGAGCTTCCTGGCGGCCCCGCTGGTGCCGGTGCTGCTCGCCGTGTCGATCGCCGCGCCCTACGGAGTGGACGCGGCCAGTTACGTACTCGCCGCGGCCCTCGTGGCCTCGCTGCGGCCCGCGGCCCCGGAGCGGGCGGCCAGAAAACCCGGATCCACCCTGCGGGCCGAGACGGCCGAGGGACTGCGCACGCTGTGGTCCGACCGGGCGCTGCGCGGGCTGTGCGTGGCCACCACCGTCTGCAACATCGGCATGGGCGCCCTCATCGCCACCCTCGTCCTGCACATCACCGGCTGGCTGGCCGCCGGACAGGGCGGCTACGCCGCGACCATCACGGCGTACGGAGCCGGCAGCGTGGCCGGCGGGCTGCTCGCCCAGCGGCTCGCGCGCCGGCTCGGGCGGATACGGAGCGTGCTGCTCGCCGGGATCGTCCAGACGGGCTGTCTCGCGGCGATCGGCACGGTCCGCGCGCTGGGCGTGACGGTCGCGGCCATGGGCCTGTTCGGCCTCATGGGGATGGTGTGGAACGTCAACCTGACGACGCTCATGCAGAAGCGCGCACCGGCGGCGATGCTGGGGCGGGTGAGCGCTGCGTTTCGGACGCTGGCCGTGGCGGGCGCGCCGCTGGGCGCCCTCGCGGGCGGCGCGGCGGCGGCGTCCTGGGGCCTCAACACCCCGGCCCTGCTGGCTTCCGGCTTGTTCGTCGCCGCCGTCACCGCGCTGATTCCTGCCCGCGCCGCCTGATCAATTAGGTTGGAGGGGCAGCGGGGCAAGGTACGCAAGTACGAGAAGAAGTGGGCTGATGCCGCAAATGAACGCAGGAAGCCGTACCAGGCTCAACCAGATGCCCGAGTGGACCGCGCTGGGCAAGCACCGGGAGCAGATGGGCGACACCCATCTGCGTGAGCTGTTCGCCGCCGAACCCGGCCGCGGCACCGCATACACCCTGCGGGTCGGCGATCTCCATCTCGACTACTCCAAGCACCTGGTGACCGACGAGACCCTGGCGCTGCTGCGCGAGCTGGCCTCGGCCACCGACGTCGCGGGGCTGCGGGACGCCATGTTCCGCGGCGAGAAGATCAACACCACCGAGGACCGCGCGGTCCTGCACACCGCGCTGCGCGCCCCCAGGGACGCGGTGATCGAGGTCGACGGCGAGAACGTGGTGCCGGGCGTCCACGAGGTGCTCGCCAAGATGGCCGCCTTCTCCGACAAGATCCGCTCGGGCCGGTGGACCGGGCACACGGGCAAGCCCATCAAGAACGTCGTCAACATCGGCATCGGCGGCTCCGACCTCGGTCCTGCGATGGCGTACGAGGCCCTGAAGTCGTTCGCCGACCGGGAGCTGACGGTCCGTTTCGTCTCCAACGTGGACGGCGCCGACCTCCACGAGGCGGTCCGCGACCTGGACGCCGCCGAGACGCTGTTCATCATCGCGTCCAAGACGTTCACCACCATCGAGACCATCACCAACGCCACCTCGGCCCGCGACTGGCTGCTCACCGAGCTGAAGGCCGATCAGGACGCCGTCGCCAGGCACTTCGTGGCCCTGTCGACCAACGCCGAGAAGGTCGCCGACTTCGGCATCGACACGGCCAACATGTTCGGCTTCTGGGACTGGGTCGGCGGCCGTTACTCCTTCGACTCCGCCATCGGCCTCTCGCTGATGATCGCCATCGGCGCGGACCGGTTCCGCGAGATGCTGGACGGCTTCCACCTGGTCGACGAGCACTTCCGCACCGCGCCCGCCGAGTCCAACGTGCCGTTGCTCATGGGCCTGTTGGGGGTCTGGTACGGCGCGTTCTTCGACGCCCAGTCGCACGCGGTGCTGCCGTACTCGCACTACCTGTCCAAGTTCACCGCGTACCTCCAGCAGCTGGACATGGAGTCCAACGGCAAGTCGGTGGACCGCGACGGCAACCCGGTCGACTGGCAGACCGGCCCCGTCGTATGGGGCACCCCGGGCACCAACGGGCAGCACGCCTACTACCAGTTGATCCACCAGGGTACGAAGGTCATCCCCGCCGACTTCATCGGTTTCGCCGAGCCGGTGGCCGACCTGCTGCCGGGCCTTGTCGCCCAGCACGACCTGCTGATGGCCAACTTCTTCGCCCAGACGCAGGCGCTCGCCTTCGGCAAGACGCCGGACGAGGTGCGCGCCGAGGGCGTGGCCGAGGACCTGGTGCCGCACAAGACGTTCAAGGGCAACCACCCCACGACCACGATCCTGGCCAAGGAGCTGACCCCCTCGGTCCTGGGCCAGCTGATCGCGCTCTACGAGCACAAGGTGTTCGTGCAGGGCGCCATCTGGAACATCGACTCGTTCGACCAGTGGGGCGTCGAGCTCGGCAAGGTCCTCGCCAAGCGCGTCGAGCCCGCCCTGACCGAGGGCGCCGACGTGCCGGGGCTCGACGGGTCCAGCAAGGCGCTGGTCGCCAAGTACCGCTCGCTGCGCGGCCGTTGAGACTCAGGGGTGCCCGTGCCGTGGGGCGCTTGTGCCCCTGAGGCACCCGTACCGCGAGGCACCCGTACCCCTGAGGCACCCGTACGGCGAGGCACCCGTGCCGCGAGGCACCCGTGCCCTGAAGTACCCGTGCCCTGAAGTACCCGTGCACTGAAGCACGCGCACCCCGAGGTACCCGTACGACGAACGGCCCGGTCCACCTCCGAAGGGGCGGGCCGGGCCGTTCGCGTGGGGCGTCAGGCGGACGCCGGAGGATACAGCGACCTGGGCAGCCGGGACGCGGCCGCCGCGTCCAGGAGCCACAGGGTACGGGCGCGGCCGTAGGCGCCCGCGGCCGGAGCCTGCACCTCGCCCGCGCCCGACAGGGCGATCTCGGCCGCGCGCGCCTTGTCCTCGCCCGCCGCGAGCAGCCACACCTCACGGGCCGCCCGGATCGCCGGAAGGGTGAGGGAGATGCGGGTGGGCGGCGGCTTGGGAGCGCCGTGCACCCCCACCACCGTCCGCTCGGTCTCCCGCACCGCGGGCAGCTCCGGGAAGAGCGAGGCCACATGGGTGTCGGGCCCGACACCCAGCATCAGCACGTCGAACGTCGGCACCGGACCGTGGTCCTCGGGCCCGGCCGCCGCCGCGAGCTCCGCCGCGTAGGCCGCGGCCGCCGCGTCCGCGTCCTTGCCGTACACCCCGCCCGACGCGGGCATCGCGTGCACCCGCTTCGGGTCGAGCGGCACCGCGTCGAGCAGCGCCTCGCGCGCCTGCGTGTAGTTGCGCTCGGGGTCGCCCTCGGGCACGAACCGCTCGTCGCCCCACCACAGATCGAGCCGCGACCAGTCGATCGCGTCCCGGGCCGGCGAGGAGGCGAGGGCCGCGAGGAGCCCGTTGCCGTTGCGGCCGCCCGTGAGGACCACGGACGCCGAGCCGCGAGCGGCCTGGGCGTCCACGATCTTCGTGATGAGGCGGGCCGCCGCGGCCTGGGCCATCAGTTCCTTGTCGCGGTGGACGACGAGCTGCGGCGTGCTCACTTGGCCGCGGCCTTCTTGGCCGGAGCCGCCTTCTTCGCGGCAGCCGGCTTGGCCTGGGCCTCGTCGGCGTCGTCCTTGCCTTCGGCGCCGCCGGAGGTCTCCTTGCCGGCCGACGCGGACTTCTCCTCGACGCCCACGCCGAGCTTGTCGACTCCGTACCTCAGCGCGGAGGCATAGGTGTCGTCCGGGTCGAGACGGCGCAGCTCCTCCGCGATGAGCTCGGAGGTCTCACGGCGCTTGAGGGCGACCGCGCGGTCCGGCTGGCCCCGCATGGACAGCGTGGCGAGCGAACCGTCCGCCCGGTCGAGGACGATCTGGCCGCCGTCCGTCTCCAGCCGTACGGCGGTCAGGCCCGGGCCCTGCGACAAGGAGCGCTTGACCGGCACGTCGAGGCGGTCGGCGAGCCACATACCGAGCAGTTCGCAGCTCGGGTTGAACTCCTCGCCCTCCACCTCGGCGCCGGTGACCCTGCAGGCCACCTGGTCGAGGGCCGCGGCCAGCATCGAGCGCCACGGCGTGATGCGGGTCCACGACAGGTCGGTGTCGCCGGGGGTGTAGGCCTCGGCGCGGGCGGTCAGCTCCTGGACGGGGTGCTCGGCGGTGTAGGTGTCGGTCACCCGGCGCTGGGCCAGCGCGCCCAGGGGGTCCTGGGCCGGGTCGGTCGGCGCGTTCACCGGCCACCAGACGACGACCGGCGCGTCCGGCAGGAGCAGCGGCAGGACCACCGACTGGGCGTGGTTGAGCACTTCGCCGTACATCCGCAGCATCACCGTCTCACCGGTGCCCGCGTCCGCGCCGACCCGTACCTCGGCGTCGAGGCGGGAGCCGGTGCGGTCGCGGGGCGAACGCGAGACGCGCTTGATGACGACGAGCGTGCGCGAGGGGTGCTCGCGCGAGGCGTCGCTCGCCGCGCGCAGGGCGTCGTAGGCGTTCTCCTCGTCGGTGACGATGACGAGCGTGAGCACCATGCCGACCGCGGGGGTGCCCACGGCCCTGCGACCCTGCACGAGCGCCTTGTTGATCTTGCTGGACGTGGTGTCCGTAAGGTCGATCTTCATGGCCGACGCCAGCTCCGTCCGTCTCGTGCGAGCATTTCGTCCGCCTCGGCGGGACCCCAGGTCCCCGAGGCGTACTGGGCGGGCTTGCCGTGGGCGTCCCAGTACTGCTCGATCGGGTCGAGGATCTTCCAGGACAGCTCGACCTCCTCCACGCGCGGGAAGAGGTTGGAGTCGCCCAGCAGGACGTCCAGGATGAGGCGTTCGTAGGCCTCCGGGCTGGACTCCGTGAACGACTCGCCGTACGCGAAGTCCATCGAGACGTCCCGGACCTCCATGGAGGTGCCCGGCACCTTGGAGCCGAAGCGCACGGTCACACCCTCGTCCGGCTGCACCCGGATGACCAGGGCGTTCTGGCCCAGCTCCTCCGTCGCGGTGTGGTCGAAGGGGGAGTGCGGGGCGCGCTGGAAGACCACCGCGATCTCGGTGACGCGCCGGCCGAGGCGCTTGCCGGTGCGCAGGTAGAACGGGACGCCCGCCCAGCGGCGGTTGTCGATCTCCAGCTTGACCGCGGCGTAGGTGTCGGTCTTCGACTTGGGGTCGATGCCGTCTTCCTGGAGGTAGCCGACGGCCTTCTCGCCGCCCTGCCACCCGGCCGCGTACTGGGCCCGCACGGTGTTCTCGCCGAGGTCCTTGGGCAGCCGGACCGCGCCGAGCACCTTGGTCTTCTCCGCCGCCAGCGCATCCGCGTCGAAGGAGGCGGGCTCCTCCATCGCGGTCAGCGCGAGCAGCTGGAGCAGGTGGTTCTGGATGACGTCACGGGCCGCGCCGATGCCGTCGTAGTAACCGGCCCGGCCGCCGATGCCGATGTCCTCGGCCATCGTGATCTGCACGTGGTCGACGTACGAGCGGTTCCACAGCGGCTCGAACATGGTGTTCGCGAACCGCAGGGCCAGGATGTTCTGAACGGTCTCCTTGCCCAGGTAGTGGTCGATCCGGAAGACCTCGTCGGGCGGGAAGACCTCGTGCACGACCTGGTTCAGCTCCTCGGCGGAGACCAGGTCGTGGCCGAACGGCTTCTCGATGACCGCACGGCGCCAGGCGCCGTTCTTCTGGTCGGCGAGGCCGTGCTTCTTGAGCTGCTGGACGACCTTGGGGAAGAACTTCGGCGGCACCGAGAGGTAGAAGGCGAAGTTGCCGCCCGTGCCCTGTGCCTTGTCGAGTTCTTCGATGGTCGACTTCAGCGTCTCGAACGCCTCGTCGTCGTCGAAGTCGCCCTGGACGAAGCGCATCCCCTGGATGAGCTGCTGCCAGACCTCCTCGCGGAACGGCGTACGGGCGTGCGCCTTGACCGCGTCGTGGACCTCCTGCGCGAAGTCCTCGTCCTGCCACTCGCGGCGGGCGAAACCGATGAGGGAAAAGCCCGGCGGAAGCAGACCCCGGTTGGCGAGGTCGTACACGGCGGGCATCAACTTTTTACGGGACAAATCGCCCGTGACGCCAAAGATCACCAGGCCCGACGGCCCCGCGATGCGCGGGAGCCGTCGGTCTGCGGCGTCACGAAGCGGATTCGCTTGGCGAATCGCGGTCAAGATTTACGCCTCCGAGGGTGCGAGGCGCTTGAGCTCCGCCTCGGTGGACTTGAGCAGGTCGTTCCAGGCGCCCTCGAACTTCTCGACGCCCTCGTCCTCCAGGAGCTGCACGACCTCGTCGTAGGAGATCCCCAGCTTTTCGAGCGCATCGAGCTCGGCACGCGCCTGCTCGTAGGTGCCGGTCACCGTGTCGCCGGTGATCTGCCCGTGGTCGGCGGTCGCCTCAAGGGTGGCCTCCGGCATGGTGTTCACCGTGTTCGGGGCGACCAGGTCGTCCACGTACAGGGTGTCCTTGTACGCCTTGTCCTTGACGCCGGTCGAGGCCCACAGCGGGCGCTGCTTGTTGGCGTGCGCCTTGTCGAGGGCGGCCCAGCGGTCCGAGGAGAAGACTTCCTCGTACGCCTGGTAGGCGAGCCGCGCGTTGGCCAGACCCGCCTTGCCGCGGGCGGCCTTCGCCTCGTCGGTGCCCAGCGCGTCGATCCGCTTGTCGATCTCGGTGTCCACGCGGGACACGAAGAAGGACGCCACGGAGTGGATCTTCGACAGGTCCAGGCCGCGCTCCTTGGCCTTCTCCAGGCCGGAGAGGTAGGCGTCCATGACCTTGCGGTAGCGCTCCAGCGAGAAGATCAGCGTGACGTTGACGCTGATGCCGAGACCGATGGTCTCGGCGATCGCCGGCAGACCCGCCTCGGTGGCCGGGATCTTGATGAGCGTGTTCGGCCGGTCGACCAGCCACGCCAGCTGCTTGGCCTCGGCGACCGTGGCCCGGGTGTTGTGCGCCAGGCGCGGGTCGACCTCGATGGAGACCCGGCCGTCCTGGCCCTCGGTGGCGTCGAAGACCGGGCGCAGGATGTCGGCGGCGTCCCTCACGTCAGCCGTCGTGATCATGCGGATGGCTTCTTCGACGGTGACCTTGCGGGCCGCGAGGTCGGTCAGCTGGGTGTCGTAGCCGTCACCCTGGCTGATCGCCTTCTGGAAGATCGACGGGTTGGTCGTGACGCCCACCACGTGCGACTGGTCCATCAGCTCGGCCAGGTTGCCGGACGTGATGCGCTTGCGCGACAGGTCGTCGAGCCAGATCGCGACGCCTTCGTCGGAGAGGCGCTTGAGTGCGTCTGTCATGAGAAATGCATCTCCTACTAGTTCGTATACCGGCGTCAGCGCGCGGCGGCTTCCAGAGATTCCCGGGCGGCGGCGGCCACATGGTCGGCGGTGAAGCCGAACTCCTTGAACAGGACCTTGGCGTCCGCGGAAGCGCCGAAGTGCTCCAGCGAGACGATGCGGCCCGCGTCACCCACGTAGCGGTGCCAGGTCAGACCGATGCCGGCCTCGACCGCGACCCTCGCCCTGACCGACGGGGGCAGCACGCTGTCCTTGTAGGCCTGGTCCTGCTCCTCGAACCACTCCACGCACGGCATGGAGACCACACGGGTCGGGATGCCGGCGGCCTGAAGCTGCTCGCGGGCGCCGACGGCGAGCTGAACCTCGGAGCCGGTGCCGATGAGCACGACCTGCGCCTCTGTGCTCTGCCCAGAGGGCCCTTCGGCGTCGAGCAGCACGTAACCGCCCTTGGTGACGCCCTCGTTGACCTCGTAGGTCGGCACACCCTGGCGGGTCAGCACGAGGCCGTGCGGGGCCCCCTTGCCGAACTCCTTGGTGTAGCGCTTGAGGATCTCGCGCCAGGCGATGGCGGTCTCGTTCGCGTCCGCTGGGCGGACCACGTTGAGGCCGGGGATCGCGCGCAGCGAGGCCAGGTGCTCGACCGGCTGGTGCGTCGGGCCGTCCTCGCCGAGGCCGATCGAATCGTGCGTCCACACGTACGTCACCGGCAGGTGCATCAGCGCGGACAGGCGCACGGCGTTGCGCATGTAGTCGGAGAACACCAGGAAGGTGCCGCCGTAGATGCGGGTGTGGCCGTGCAGCGCGATGCCGTTCATCTCCGCGGCCATGGAGTGCTCGCGGATGCCGAAGTGCACGGTGCGGCCGTACGGGTCGGCCTCGGGCAGCGGGTTGCCGGCCGGCAGGAACGACGACGTCTTGTCGATGGTCGTGTTGTTCGAGCCCGCGAGGTCGGCGGAGCCGCCCCACAGCTCGGGCATGACCGCGCCGAGCGCCTGGAGGACCTTGCCGGACGCGGCGCGGGTCGCGACCGCCTTGCCCGTCTCGAAGACGGGGAGGTGCGACTCCCAGCCCTCGGGCAGCTCGCCCGCGTTGATGCGGTCGAACTCGGCGGCGCGCTCCGGGTTGGCGGTGCGCCAGGCGGCGAACGTCTTCTCCCACTCGGCCTTGGCCTCACGGCCGCGGTCAAGCGCCTCGCGGGTGTGTGCCAGGACCTCGTCGGCGACGCCGAAGGACTTCTCCGGGTCGAAGCCGAGGACGCGCTTGGTGGCGGCCACCTCGTCGTCGCCCAGCGCCGAACCGTGCGCGGCCTCGGTGTTCTGGGCGTGCGGGGCGGGCCAGGCGATGATCGAGCGCATCGCGATGAACGACGGCCGGTCGGTGACCGCCTTCGCCGCCTCGATCGCGTCGTACAGCGCCTCGGGGTCCAGGTCGCCGTCGGGCTTGGGCGCGACACGCTGGACGTGCCAGCCGTACGCCTCGTACCGCTTGGCGGTGTCCTCGGAGACCGCGGTCTCGGTGTCGCCCTCGATCGAGATGTGGTTGTCGTCCCACAGCAGGATCAGGTTGCCGAGCTTTTGGTGGCCGGCCAGCGAGGACGCCTCGGAGGAGATGCCCTCCTGGAGGCAGCCGTCACCGGCGATCGCGAACACGAAGTGGTCGAACGGGGAGGTGCCGGGGGCCGCCTCCGGGTCGAACAGGCCGCGCTCGTAGCGGGCGGCCATCGCCATGCCCACCGCGTTGGCGACGCCCTGGCCCAGCGGGCCCGTCGTCGTCTCGACGCCGGTGGTGTGGCCGTACTCCGGGTGCCCGGGGGTCTTGGAGCCCCAGGTCCGGAAGGCCTTGAGGTCATCCAGCTCCAGGCCGAAACCGGCCAGGTACAGCTGGATGTAGAGAGTCAGGGACGAGTGGCCCGCGGAGAGAACGAAACGGTCGCGTCCGACCCAGTCGGCGTCCGCCGGGTCGTGCCGCATCACCTTCTGGAAGAGGGTGTACGCGGCCGGGGACAGGCTCATCGCCGTACCTGGATGGCCGTTGCCGACCTTCTGTACGGCATCCGCGGCCAGTACGCGGCCGGTGTCTACGGCCCGCTGGTCCAGCTCGGTCCACTGGAGGTCTGTGGTGGTCGGCTTGGTGCTCACCCTGAGTCAGGGCTCCTCTCCACATGTCGTATCCCGGTGACTGAGGGCGCACCGGGCGTTGTCGAGCCTACCCCCGCAGGAACACTCATCTTTTCGACCGACTGCACGGTGAGACGGCCAGCTCCAGGGTGCGGGGGAGCGGCGAAATCCGCCTCCCGGCGAACCGTCCCCAACACGAGGCCACCCCCGGGGATGGCGGCGTATGGGCAACGTCTACAGTGGCGTGGTACGCGCAAGTCTTTACCGGGCCTTCACGTCCGGGAACGACCCGGAACACCGGGGACTTGCTGGGAATTCTCTGTCAGGGGTGTGCGTGACGGCCGTCGAGTCCCGACCCGCAGGGGTCGTCTTGACTCCCAGCCCGGGGGGCCATCGGCCATTCGGGGCCCGCGTCAAGGCCTTTGTGGCGCTGACCAAGCCACGGATCATCGAACTGCTCCTCATCACCACCATTCCGGTGATGTTCCTGGCCGAACAGGGCGTTCCCCCGCTGTGGCTGGTCTTCGTCACCACACTGGGCGGGTACCTCTCAGCGGGCGGCGCAAACGCCCTGAACATGTACATCGACCGCGACATCGACGCGCTGATGGACCGCACCTCGCAGCGTCCGCTGGTGACCGGCATGGTCTCGCCGCGCGAATGCCTGGTCTTCGGCATCTCGCTCGCCGTCATCTCGACGCTGTGGTTCGGCCTGCTGGTCAACTGGCTCTCGGCCGCGCTGTCGCTGGGCGCCCTGCTCTTCTACGTCGTCGTGTACACGATGATCCTCAAGCGCCGGACCTCGCAGAACATCGTGTGGGGCGGCATCGCGGGCTGCCTGCCGGTGCTCATCGGCTGGTCGTCGGTCACCGACTCGATGTCCTGGGCGCCGGTCATCCTGTTCCTCGTGATGTTCTTCTGGACGCCGCCGCACTACTGGCCGCTGTCCATGAAGGTCAAGGAGGACTACGCCCGGGTCGGCGTGCCGATGCTGCCGGTGGTCGCCTCCAACAAGGTCGTGGCCCGCCAGATCGTCCTCTACAGCTGGGTGATGGTCGCCGTCTCGCTGCTGCTGACCCCGCTCGGCTACACGGGCTGGTTCTACACGGCCGTCGCGCTCGTCTCCGGCGGCTGGTGGCTGTGGGAGGCGCACGCGCTCCAGTCCCGCGCCAAGCACGAGGCGACCGGCACCAAGCTCAAGGAGATGCGCCTTTTCCACTGGTCGATCACCTACGTGTCGCTGCTGTTCGTGGCCGTCGCGGTGGACCCGTTCCTGCGCTGACGTCCGGCCTACGCACCAAGAGGGGCCAGTGGCGCAAGCCACTGGCCCCTCTTGTCGCTCCCGGATCTACCCGCTAGTAGCATCGCGGCATGGCAGACACCCAGGTTGACGAGAAGCAGGCCGCCCGGGCCGAACGCCGGGCCGACAAGCTGGCCCGGCAGATCGGTTCCTTCGCCAAGGAGCACGGCGGCGCCGAGGGCCAGGTCGCGTACCTCGGCGAGCGCGGCGCACGCATCGCGCTGGTCGGCGAGGACGGCGCGTGGGGCAATCTGGTGGCCCCGACCCACGCCGTCGCACTGAGCGCCGTGCAGAAGTCGGGCATCACCGTCCACGAGGACTTCGACGGGGAGTTCGCGGCGAAGGTGAAGACCGGCCCGTACGAGTGGTCCCGCATGGCCGGCATCCAGCTCGGCGGTCCGAAGAACAGCTGAGCGGGAGCCGAGCAACACCGATCCGGGGCTCACCCGTTAGGAGGGTGCAAGCGCGTCCACCGCTGGGAGCCCCGGATGATCGACACCCCGCCCCTGGTGGATCAGTACTGCCACGGCATCCTGCGCACCGAGCTGGGCCTCGGCACCTTCGAGACGGCGCTGGGCCGCACCGGGACGCTGCCCGCGCCCGGCACCACCTTCTTCGACACCCAGACCGGCTTCGCCGTGCGCCGCTGGTGCCCGCCGCTGCTCGGCCTTGAGCCGCACTGCGCCCCGGCCCGCTATCTGGCCCGCAGACGCGAACTCGGCGCACTGGAGGCGGGCAGACGGCTGTTGCGGGGCTCGGGGATCTCGACCTACCTGGTGGACACCGGGCTGCCGGGCGACCTCACCGCCCCGCACGAGATCGCCGCGGCCGGCGCGGCCGACGCCCACGAGATCGTCCGCCTGGAACTCCTCGCCGAGCAGGTGGCCGACACCTCGGGCACCGTCGAGTCCTTCCTCGCCAATCTCGCCGAAGCCCTCCACACCGCGGCCGTCTCGGCCGTCGCCTTCGCCTCGGTCGCGGGTGTACGCGACGGGCTCGACCCCGAGCCGCCGGGCCCGGGGGAGGTGCGCGGCGCGGCCGGACGGTGGCTCGCGGGCCGCCGCACACACGACCGGCTCGACGACCCGGTCCTCCTGCGCCATCTGCTGTGGAGCGCCGTCGCGTGCGGGCGCCCGCTCCAGCTCCAGCTGGGCATGGCCGACCCGATGCTGCTCGCCGAATTCGCGGACGCGACGTGCGGGCTCGGCACCGATCTGGTGCTGCTGCACGGCTATCCGTACCACCGCCAGGCGGCCCATCTGGCCGGTGTGCACCCGCATGTGTACGCCGATGTGGGGCCCGCCCTGGTGCGCACGGGGGCACGGGCCGGCGCCGTCCTCGCGGAGATCATGGAGCTGGCGCCGTTCGGGAAGCTGCTCTACTCCAGCGGGGCGCGCGGGCTGCCCGAGCTGCATGTGGTGGGTGCCCGGCTGTTCTCCCAGGCGCTGGCCCGGGTGCTCGGCGGCTGGGTGGGCGAGGGCGCCTGGTCGCGCGCGGACGCGCAGCGGGTGGCGGGGATGATCGCGGCGGGCAACGCCCGCCGCGTCTACGGTCTGGCCGGCGCGGCGTAGCGCGCGGGCCGGCCGGGTGGTCCGTCAGGCGTGGGTGAGGGCCGAGTCCGCCGGGGCCGGGGCCTGGACCGGGTCCGCCGGGCGCTCGCGCAGCGACAGCAGCACCCGCAGCGCACCGATCCACACCAGGCACGAGCCGAGCATGTGCAGACCGACCAGGATCTCGGGCGTCTTGGTGAAGTACTGGACGTAGCCGATCACGCCCTGGGCCATCAGGATCAGGAACAGGTCGCGGGCCCGGGCGCGCGGCCCGCTGGGAGCGTCGACGGCCTTCAGGACGAACCAGGTGGCCACGGAGAGCGCCACCACGACCCAGGCGAGGTCCGCGTGCAGCTGCGTGATCATCGTCCAGTCGAGCGGGATGCGCGGCACGTCCTTGGAGTCGCCGGGGTGGCGCCCGGTGCCGGTGACGATGGTGCCGACCGCGATGAGCGCGGCCGACGCACCCACCAGGAGCCAGGTCAGCTGCACAACCGCCTTGCCCACCAAGGGCCTTGGTGGGCCGTCGCCCTCCTGGGTGCGCTGCCAGGTCACCACCGCGACCGCGATGAGCGCGCTGGAGAGCAGGAAGTGGGCGGCCACCGTGTACGGGTTGAGGCCGACCAGGACGACGATGCCGCCCAGGATCGCGTTGCCCATGACCACCCAGAACTGCACCCAGCCGAGCCGGGTCAGGGAGCGCCGCCAGGGCTTCGCCGAGCGGGCCGCGATGATCGCCCAGCCGACCGCGGCGCACAGCACGTACGTCAGCATCCGGTTGGTGAACTCGATGGCGCCGCGAAAGCCCATCTCGCTGGTGGCGGTCAGGCTCTCTTTGGTGCACTTGGGCCAGGTGGGGCAGCCGAGGCCGGAGCCGGTGAGCCGGACCGCGCCGCCGGTCACGACGATGGCGACGGCCATGGCGAGGGCGCTGAGGGCCGCGCGCCGCACGACCGTGGGGGAGGCGGTCCACCGCTCCGCGATGAAGAGAAGCGGATTGCGGGCCGCCGCGGTCACGTCGGCACGGGTCACTTTCGGCATGGGCCCTATCGTAGGCGCCCGTTTGTGCATGTTTTCACTAGGGGGGTGCGGCAAGCCGTACCGGGAGGAAAGTCACCCCCGGCCCGGGGTGCGGCTCACTCCCAGCGGAAGAACTTCGCGGCCGCGCCGAGGCCGAGGACCGACCACACCGCGAGGATCCCGAGGTCGCCCCACGGCATCGAGGCGCCGCTCGCGAGCACATCGCGCAGCCCGTCGGACAGGGCCGAGATGGGCAGCAGGTTCAGCACGGACCGGACGCCGCCGGGGAACTTGTCCATCGGCACGATCACCCCGCCGGCCACGAGCAGCAGCAGGAACACCAGGTTGGCCGCGGCGAGCGTCGCCTCGGCCTTCAGGGTGCCGGCCATGAGCAGCCCGAGCCCCGAGAACGCGGCGGTGCCGAGCACCATCAGGAGCAGGACCGCGAAGGGGTTGCCGTGCGGGGACCAGCCGAGCGCGAAGGCGATCACGGTGAGCAGGACGACCTGAAGGACCTCCGTGACGAGCACGGCCAGCGTCTTGGAGGTCATCAGCGCCCAGCGCGGCAGCGGCGAGGCGCCGAGCCGCTTGAGCACCCCGTACCTGCGCTCGAACCCGGTCGCGATGGCCTGGCCGGTGAACGCGGTCGACATCACGGCGAGTGCGAGAACGCCCGGCGTGAGGAAGTCGACGGACTTGCCCGCGCCGGTGTCGATGATGTCGACGGTCGAGAAGAGGACCAGGAGCAGGCTCGGGATGATCACGGTGAGCAGCAGCTGCTCACCGTTGCGCAGCAGCATCCGCGTTTCGAGCGCGGTCTGCGCCCCGATCATCCGCCCCACGGGGGCCGCGCCGGGCTTCGGTGTGTATGTGCCGGCGCTCATGCGCGCAACTCCCTGCCGGTGAGCTCCAAGAAGACGTCCTCAAGTGTGTGGCGTTCGACCGAGATGCCGTCCGGCATCACGCCGTGCTGGGCGCACCAGGAGGTGACGGTGGCGAGCAGCTGGGGGTCGATGGCGCCGCTGATGCGGTACGCGCCCGGGGTCAGCTCCGCCGCGGCGGAGCCGTCCGGCAGCGCCTTGAGGAGCGAGCCGAGGTCGAGGCCGGGGCGGCCGGTGAAGCGGAGCGTGTTCTCGGCGCCGCCTCTGCACAGCTGCTCGGGGGAGCCGTGGGCGACGACCTTGCCGGCGTCGACGATGGCCACGTCGTCGGCCAGCGACTCGGCCTCGTCCATGAAGTGCGTGGTGAGGACCACCGAGACGCCGTCGGCCCGCAGTTCGCGCACCAGGTCCCAGGTGGCGCGGCGGGCCTGCGGGTCGAGGCCTGCGGTGGGCTCGTCGAGGAAGACGAGTTCGGGGCGGCCGACCACGGCCATCGCGAGCGCGAGGCGCTGCTGCTGGCCGCCGGAGAGCCTGCGGTAGGTCGTGCGTCCGCAGCCGGTCAGCCCCAGGCGTTCGATGAGCGCGTCCACGTCCAGCGGGTGCGCGTGCAGCTTCGCCATGTGGCGCAGCATCTCGTCGGCGCGGGCGCCGGAGTAGACGCCGCCGGACTGGAGCATCACGCCGATGCGTGGCTTGAGCCGTTCGCCGTCGGCGACCGGGTCGAGGCCGAGGACGCGGACCGTGCCCGCGTCGGGCCTGCGGTAGCCCTCGCAGGTCTCGATGGTGGTGGTCTTGCCGGCGCCGTTGGGGCCGAGGACGGCGGTCAGGGTGCCCGCGCCGACCGTGAGGTCGAGGCCGTCCACGGCGGTCTTGGCCCCGTACCGCTTGACCAGGCCGGTGACCTGGACGGCAGGCTCGCTCTTCATGACCGGCAAGTCTAGGCGGCACGCGGGGCCCCTCCGGCGTGGGGGCCCTCCGGCGCGGGGCCCCTCCGGCGTGGGCCCCCGGCGCGGGGGCCCGCTCGCCGTGTGGCCGTCGGTGACGGCGCGAGGAGCCGGGGACGTACGGGTTCGACCTGCGGGGCGCCGTGGGCGACGCCCCGCCCTCACTCCTCGCCCGGGCGGTGCACGGGCAGCCACCGCCGCGCGTAGGCGACCGCGTCGCGCACCGGGAAGAGGCGGCAGACCGCGGCGCCCACCGTGCCGCGCACCACGTTCGTGTCCCGCTCGAAGTCGGCGCCAAGCTCGCCGAAGCCCTCACTGTCGAGGTCGACGTCGCGCACCGTGAGCCACTGCCGGCCCCCTTCAGGAGTGTTCACCGCGAACGACACGTCCGCCATGGGCCCGGGCACGCGGTACTCCGCGAGGTGGAAGGAGGTGCAGGAGTCGAAGCCCGCGCCCAGCAGCAGCACCCGGGCGCCCGCCTCCTCCAGGCGGGCCAGCGGGCTGCGCTCGCCGAGCCGGCAGTCGCGGGCGTGGCCCGCGGTGATCCGCGACGCGCCCGGGCCGATCGCGGCGAAGGAGGTCTGCGGGTGGGCGCTGCGCAGCGCGCCGGGCCAGGTGCGCACGGCCTCCGGAACCACCCCGACGCCGCGACTCGGCGTGATCGGCGGGTCGTACGCGGGCAGCGCGGCCCGGATCGGCTCCCACCACTCCTCGGGCACGGCCGGACGGCCCCAGTGCGCGGGGTCGGAGTTGTCGTTGGAGAACGCGGGGACCACGAGCGTGCCCGTTTCGCCCAGCGTGTCGAGAAGAGATCCAACGACGGTGACGGCGCCTCCGCAGACCCAGCCGAGCGACTTCAGGGAGGAGTGCACGAGCAGCGTTTCACCAGGTCGTACCCCCAGCGTGCGCAGGTCGTCCGCGAGCGTGTCGCGCGTACACAAAGGGCCGGTCACAGGCGGTGTGGGCATGGTGCGTGAGTCTGCCGCAGGGCTTCGCCGAGGGCCAGTGAATTACGCCGGGACCGATCGATCAAAGATCGTTTCCGCAGGTCACCTTAGGTATGCCTAAGTGATGCACCGCACCGGCCGGTGATCGGGACGTGGGTTGTCAGGCCCTGAGGAATTACGCAACAATGGTGTTGTGAAAAACGTCGGTGAGGCTCCACAGGAGGAACTCGCGACCGGTGAGCGGTCCACCCGCAACCGGGTCGCGCGCTCCATCCTGGACCACGGGCCCTCGACCGCACAGGACCTCGCGAACCGCCTCGGCCTCACCCAGGCCGCCGTCCGCCGCCACCTCGACGCGCTCGTCGCGGACGAGGTCGTCGTACCGCGCGAACAGCGCGTGTACGGCGCGCGGACCCGTGGCCGCCCGGCCAAGGTCTTCGCCCTGACCGACTGCGGCCGGGACGCCTTCGAGCAGTCCTACGACAAGCTCGCCGTCGACGCCCTGCACTGGATCGAGCAGTCCGCGGGCGGCGGCGCGGCCGGCGAGGAAGCCGTCGCGGCGTTCGCGCGGGCCCGCGCCGAGGCGCAGGCCGGCGCGTACCGGGACGCGATCGAGGCCGCGGGGCCCGAGGAGCGCACGCAAGCCCTGGCCAGGGCCTTGAGTGCCGACGGGTACGCTGCTACGGCGCGCAGCGCGCCGCTTCCGCAGCGGGGCGAGCAGCTGTGCCAGCACCACTGCCCGGTCGCCCACGCCGCCGAGCGGTACCCGCAGCTGTGCGAGGCGGAGACGGAGTTCTTCTCCCGCCTCCTGGGAACGCATGTGCAGCGCCTGGCGACGATCGCCCACGGCGACGGCGTCTGCACCACGTTCATCCCGCACGGCGCGCCACCACAGACCACACATCAGCAAGCATCCGCAAGCACGGCCGGGAGGAACCCCGCATGACGCTCCCCACGGAGACTGCCCACCCTGAGCTCGATGGCCTGGGCACGTACGAATACGGCTGGGCCGACTCCGACGCGGCCGGCGCCGCTGCCAAGCGCGGTCTCTCCGAGGCTGTCGTCCGCGACATCTCGCAGAAGAAGAACGAGCCGGAGTGGATGCTGAAGCTGCGCCTCAAGGGCCTGCGGCTGTTCGACAAGAAGCCCATGCCCAACTGGGGCTCCGACCTCTCGGGCATCGACTTCAACAACATCAAGTACTTCGTGCGCTCGACCGAGAAGCAGGCGGCGTCCTGGGAGGACCTGCCCGAGGACATCAAGAACACGTACGACAAGCTCGGCATCCCCGAGGCGGAGAAGCAGCGCCTGGTGGCCGGTGTCGCGGCCCAGTACGAGTCCGAGGTCGTCTACCACCAGATCCGTGAGGACCTGGAGGAGCAGGGCGTCATCTTCCTCGACACCGACACCGCCCTGAAGGAGCACCCCGAGCTCTTCCAGGAGTACTTCGGCACCGTCATCCCGGTCGGCGACAACAAGTTCGCGTCGCTGAACACCGCGGTGTGGTCCGGCGGCTCGTTCATCTACGTGCCCAAGGGTGTCCACGTCGACATCCCGCTCCAGGCCTACTTCCGCATCAACACGGAGAACATGGGCCAGTTCGAGCGGACGCTGATCATCGTCGACGAGGACGCCTACGTCCACTACGTCGAGGGCTGCACCGCCCCGATCTACTCCTCGGACTCGCTGCACAGCGCCGTCGTCGAGATCATCGTGAAGAAGGGCGGCCGCTGCCGCTACACGACGATCCAGAACTGGTCGAACAACGTCTACAACCTGGTCACCAAGCGCGCCGTGGCGTACGAGGGCGCGACCATGGAGTGGATCGACGGCAACATCGGCTCCAAGGTCACCATGAAGTACCCGGCCGTCTACCTGATGGGCGAGCACGCCAAGGGCGAGACGCTCTCCATCGCCTTCGCGGGCGAGGGCCAGCACCAGGACGCCGGCTCCAAGATGGTCCACATGGCGCCGAACACCTCCTCCAACATCGTCTCCAAGTCGGTGGCGCGAGGCGGCGGCCGCACCTCCTACCGCGGTCTCGTCGAGATCGGCGAGGGTGCCCACGGCTCCAAGTCGAACGTGCTCTGCGACGCCCTGCTCGTCGACACGATCTCCCGCTCGGACACCTACCCCTACGTCGACGTCCGCGAGGACGACGTGTCCATGGGCCACGAGGCGACCGTCTCCAAGGTCTCCGAGGACCAGCTCTTCTACCTGATGAGCCGCGGTCTGACCGAGTTCGAGGCGATGGCGATGATCGTGCGCGGCTTCGTCGAGCCGATCGCCAAGGAGCTCCCCATGGAGTACGCCCTTGAGCTCAACCGGCTGATCGAGCTGCAGATGGAGGGCTCGGTCGGATAACGACCGTTCCCCGTCCGGCAGTTGAGCAGATTCTGATTCAGGAAGAGAGCACTACGACAGCCATGGCTGAGGCTACGAATATCCCGGTGGGCTCCACCACCGCCGGCTCCATCGCGGTGGCCGCCGAGTCGACCGTCGCCACCCGCATGAGCGCCCCTCCGTCCTTCGACGTCGGTGACTTCCCGGTCCCGCACGGCCGCGAGGAGGAGTGGCGGTTCACGCCGCTTGAGCGGCTGCGCGGGCTGCACGACGGCACCGCCGTCGCCACCGGCGAGGCCCTGAAGGTCACCGTGGACGCGCCCGAGGGCGTCACCGTGGAGAGGGTCGGGCGCGACGACGCCCGCCTCGGCAGGGCCGGAGCGCCGGTGGACCGCGTCGCGGCCCAGGCGTACTCGTCCTTCGAGCAGGCCGGTGTCGTGAGTGTCCCCAAGGACACGGTGCTCACCGAGCCGATCCGGATCGCCGTGCACGGCGAGGGCGGCGTGGCCTACGGCCACCAGGTCATCGAGCTCGGCGCGTTCGCCGAAGCCGTCGTGGTCATCGACCACACCGGTGACGCGGTGCTCGCCGCCAACGTCGACTACCTCCTGGGCGACGGCGCCAAGCTGACCGTCGTCTCCGTCCAGGACTGGGACGACAAGGCCGTCCACGTCGCCCAGCACAACGCTCTGATCGGCCGCGACGCCACCTTCAAGTCGTTCGTGGTCACCTTCGGCGGCGACCTCGTACGTCTGCACCCGCGGGTCGCCTACGCGGGCACCGGCGGCGAGGCCGAGCTGTTCGGTCTGTACTTCACCGACCACGGGCAGCACCAGGAGCACCGCCTCCTGGTCGACCACAACACCCCGCACTGCAAGTCCAACGCCGTGTACAAGGGCGCCCTCCAGGGCGAGGACGCGCACGCCGTGTGGATCGGCGACGTCCTCATCCAGGCTTCGGCCGAGGGCACGGACACCTACGAGATGAACCGCAACCTGGTTCTGACCGACGGCGCCCGGGTCGACTCCGTGCCGAACCTGGAGATCGAGACCGGCGAGATCGCCGGCGCCGGTCACGCCTCGGCCACCGGCCGCTTCGACGACGAGCAGCTCTTCTACCTGATGTCCCGCGGCATCCCGCCGATGGAGGCCCGCCGCCTGGTCGTGCGCGGCTTCTTCGCGGAGCTCGTCCAGCAGATCGGTCTGCCGGACGTCGAGGAGCGCCTGCTCGCCAAGATCGAGACGGAGCTGGAGGCGTCCGTCTGATGGCCTTCGTCAAAGTCTGCGCGCTGAGCGAGCTGGAGAGCGACACCCCCAAGCGGGTGGAGATCGACGGCACGCCGGTGTCCCTCGTCCACACCGAGGGCGAGGTGTTCGCGATCAACGACATCTGCTCGCACGCGAACGTCTCCCTCTCCGAGGGCGAGGTCGAGGACTGCGCCATCGAGTGCTGGCTGCACGGTTCGAGCTTCGACCTGCGCACCGGCAAGCCGTCCGGCCTCCCCGCGACGCGCCCCGTCCCCGTATATCCCGTAAAGATCGAAGGGGACGATGTGCTCGTCTCCGTATCCCAGGAGAACTGAAGTCCCCATGGCAACGCTTGAAATCCGCGACCTGCACGTCTCCGTGGAAGCCGAGAACGGCCCCCGGGAGATCCTCAAGGGCGTCGACCTGACCGTGAAGCAGGGCGAGACCCACGCCATCATGGGCCCCAACGGCTCCGGCAAGTCCACCCTGGCGTACTCGCTGGCCGGGCACCCCAAGTACACGATCACCAGCGGCACCGTCACCCTCGACGGCGAGGACGTCCTGGAGATGTCCGTCGACGAGCGCGCCCGCGCCGGCGTGTTCCTCGCCATGCAGTACCCCGTCGAGGTCCCCGGCGTCTCGGTCTCCAACTTCCTGCGCACCTCGGCCACCGCGATCCGCGGCGAGGCGCCCAAGCTGCGCACCTGGGTGAAGGAGGTCAAGTCCGCGATGGAGCAGCTCCAGATGGACCCGGCCTTCGCCGAGCGCAACGTCAACGAGGGCTTCTCCGGCGGCGAGAAGAAGCGCCACGAGATCCTTCAGCTGGAGCTCCTGAAGCCGAAGATCGCGATCCTCGACGAGACGGACTCCGGCCTCGACGTCGACGCGCTGCGCCAGGTCTCCGAGGGCATCAACCGCGTCCGTGAGAACGGCGAGGTCGGCACCCTCCTGGTGACCCACTACACGCGCATCCTGCGCTACATCAAGCCCGACTACGTCCACGTCTTCGCGGGTGGCCGCATCGTCGAGTCCGGCGGCGCGGAGCTCGCCGACAAGCTCGAAGCCGAGGGCTACGAGTCGTACACGAAGGGCGGCGCTTCCGAGTGACATTGCTGCCGGGCCTCCTCACGGGGACATCTCAACTACTCGACGAGGCGATCCGCAAGGACTTCCCCTTGCTGGACCGCGTGGTCCACGACGGGAAGAAGATCGTCTACCTCGACAGCGCTGCGACCTCGCAGAAGCCGCGCCAGGTGCTCGACGCGCTCAACGAGTACTACGAGCAGCACAACGCCAATGTGCACCGTGGCGTGTACCTGGTCGCCGAGGAGGCCACGGCGCTGTACGAGGGCGCCCGTGACAAGGTCGCCCGCTTCATCAACGCGCCGAGCCGCGACGAGGTCATCTTCACCAAGAACGCCTCGGAGTCGCTGAACCTCGTCGCCAACATGCTGGGCTGGGCCGACGAGCCCTACCGCGTGGACAACGAGACCGAGATCGTCATCACGGAGATGGAGCACCACTCCAACATCGTGCCGTGGCAGCTGCTCGCGCAGCGCACCGGCGCGAAGCTGAAGTGGTTCGGTCTGAGCGACGACGGCCGGCTCGACCTGTCGAACATCGACGAGATCATCACCGAGAAGACGAAGATCGTCTCCTTCACGCTGGTCTCCAACCTGCTCGGCACGCAGAACCCGGTCGAGGCGATCGTGCGCCGCGCGCAGCAGGTCGGCGCGCTGGTCTGCATCGACGCCTCGCAGGCCGCCCCGCACATGCCGCTCGACGTGCAGGCGCTCCAGGCCGACTTCGTGGCCTTCACCGGCCACAAGATGTGCGGCCCGACCGGCATCGGCGTCCTGTGGGGCCGCCAGGAACTCCTGGAGGACCTGCCGCCGTTCCTGGGCGGCGGCGAGATGATCGAGACGGTCTCGATGCACTCCTCCACCTACGCTCCCGCGCCGCACAAGTTCGAGGCGGGCACGCCCCCGATCGCGCAGGCCGTGGGCCTGGGCGCGGCCGTGGACTACCTCTCCGCGATCGGCATGGACAAGATCGCCGCGCATGAGCACGCGATCACCGAGTACGCGGTCAGGCGCCTCCTTGAGGTGCCCGACCTGCGGATCATCGGCCCCACCACGGCCGAGGACCGCGGCGCGGCGATCTCCTTCACGCTGGGCGACATCCACCCGCACGACGTGGGCCAGGTCCTCGACGAGGAGGGCATCGCGGTCCGCGTGGGCCACCACTGCGCGCGCCCGGTCTGCCTGCGCTACGGAATTCCCGCGACCACGCGAGCGTCTTTCTATCTGTACTCCACGCCCGCCGAGGTCGACGCCCTGGTGGACGGCCTGGAGCACGTACGAAACTTCTTCGGCTAGGAGTCGACACGTGAAGCTGGATTCGATGTACCAGGACGTCATCCTGGACCACTACAAGCACCCGCACGGCCGGGGCTTGCGGGACGGTGACGCCGAGGTGCACCACGTGAACCCGACGTGCGGCGACGAGATCACCCTGCGGGTGAAGTACGACGGTTCGCGCATCGAGGACGTCTCGTACGAGGGCCAGGGCTGCTCCATCAGCCAGGCCAGCGCCTCGGTCCTCAACGACCTGCTGGTCGGCAAGGACCTGGCCGATGCCCAGCGGATCCAGGAGGCCTTCCTGGAGCTGATGCAGTCCAAGGGCCAGCTGGAGCCCGACGACACGATGGAGGAGATTCTTGAGGACGCGGTGGCCTTCGCCGGCGTCTCCAAGTACCCCGCCCGCGTGAAGTGTGCTCTGCTGAGCTGGATGGCGTGGAAGGACGCGACGGCCCAGGCTCTGGGCGACGTCGCCGAAAGGAAGACGGCATGACCGAGAACGCACAGGCGGCGATCAAGCCGGCGACCGAAGAAGAGATCCGCGAGGCGCTGTACGACGTCGTCGACCCCGAGCTGGGCATCGACGTCGTCAACCTCGGCCTCATTTACGGCATCCACGTCGACGACTCCAACGTCGTCACGCTGGACATGACCCTGACGTCGGCGGCCTGCCCGCTGACCGATGTGATCGAGGACCAGGCGAAGGCCGCGACCGACGGCATCGCCAACGAGCTGAAGATCAACTGGGTCTGGATGCCGCCGTGGGGCCCGGACAAGATCACCGACGACGGCCGCGAGCAGTTGCGCGCGCTGGGCTTCAACGTCTGAGCCCTGCTCGCCGGCAGAGCCGGTCCGCCCGGAGGGGCCCTCCGCACCGAATGGTGCCGAGGGCCCCTTCGCGTGCTATCTCGCCTCGGCCCGCTGCCGCATCATCGCCACGGGCAGTGCGGGGTTGGCGGCCGCCGCGTGGGCGAGCTCCTTGTCGTCGAGCAGCTCCATCAGGCGGGAGAGCGGCAGGTTCGGATGGCGGGCACCGGCCTCCCGTACCTCCGTGTCCGCGTCGCGGGTGAGCCGGTCGCTCGCGCGGGCGTCCAGCTCCGGGTCGCGCGCGGCGAGGGCCCGCACGGCCGGGTCGGGGTGGTTCGCGTACCGGGCGAGCCCGTACGTCGGGAAGCCGGGCCGCTCCAGCAGGCACGCGCGGCCCGGGCCGCTGTAGGTGAGGAAGCAGCGCAGCAGCAGCGAGGGCGGGACGCCCGGCTGGTGTTGGGCCAGCAGCACACGCACACCGAGGTCGGGGTCGCCAAGGAGCCCGGCGACCAGGTCCGGGGGGAGGTGTTCGGCCATGGCCGCGCGGCGGCGCAGCAGGGGATGGCCGGAGTGTGCCAGGGCACGTAGCTGCCCGGGGTCCCGGGGCGGCGCCGGGGTCACCGCCGTGCGGAACGGGCCATCCTGGCTCACCTCGTAGTCGATGGCGGCCCGCTCCTTTTCCGACAGGGCCGGGTGCTGCGAGGCGGCGAGCCGCACGGACGGGTCGGGGTCTTTGCCCAGGGCTTCGATCTGAGGCAGTGTCACATCGGCCCGCAGGGCGATGTGTTGGCGCACCACCGCGTCGGGGTGGACGGCGAGCTGGGCGACGATGTCGGCGGGGAGGGTGGGGTTGCGCGCGATGGCGGACCGTTCGTCGGGCCGCGCCGGGGCGGTGAGCACCGACGCGATGACCGAGCGGCTCAGGGCGCCGTACAGCAGGAGATGGCTTCGGTAGTGGCAGGCGTGCGACGGCAGGTCCGCCTCCACGCGGGCGGGATCGCGCTCGAAGTCGTACAGGCCCTTCGTCGAGAGAGCCTGCGCGCGCACCACCTCGGCGGGGTCGTCGAGCAGGGCGGCCCGCTCCCCGTCAAAAAGGGCGGCCCAGTCCGACGTGGCGGCCCCGTAGGCACGGATCTTCGGCTCCGGGTGAGTGAGCAGCGAGGCGCGGAACTCGGGCGAGAACCGCGAGGGGAAGCGGTAGTCCGCGAGGCAGTCGTTCTCGTACGTGGTGATCATGCGGGCCGCGGCCCAGTCGGGAAGCCGGTCGACGGTGCCGCCGAGGGGCGTGGCCGGCCCGTCGGCGAGATGGGCGCGCACCCGCCAGTCGGGGTCGTCCACGAGTCGCAGTCGCTCGGCCACGTCGACATGCGGATTGGCCGCGAAGGCGGCCCGGGCGCGCCAGTCCGGGTGGGATGCCGCGGCGTCCACCACCGCCGCGGGCAGCCGGCGGTCCCGGCACAGGGCCTTGCGCACCTCGACGGGTCCCGAGGCGAGCAGCCGCAGCAGCACGTCCTCGGGGGCCGCGGGGTTGAGGGCGAGGCCGCACAGGCGGCGCACGACGAGGCCTGCCGTGTCCTCGGGGGCTTCGGCGGCCTCGGAAGCCGCGGGGGCTTCGGGGTTCTCGGGGTTCTCGGGTTCGCGATCCGTGCGCGCGCGGGGGCTCACCGGGCGGCGCACACTGCGCGTACGGCCGTTTCCATGGACCACCTCGTCGTAGACGCTCACGAACTGCCCGCCCTCGCGCGGTTCCGGTGTCAAGTCCTGGACTGGAAGGTCCTGTTCGAGGACCCGCAGGAGATCGTCATCGGGGCGGACGAGACAGCGTATCCGGGGATGTGCTTCCTCGCGGTGCCCGAGCGCAAGAGCGTCAAGAACCGGCTGCGCATCGACCTCAACGCCGACGACCAGGGTGCCGAGGTCGAGCGACGACGACCAGGGTGCCGAGATCGAGCGGATCATCGGGCTCGGGGCGCGCAAGGTGGACGCGGGGCAGGGCGAGGGCGCCACCTTCGTGGTGCTCGCGGATCCCGAGGGGAACGAGTTCTGTGTGTTGCGGCCCAAGCGCAGCCTGATCGGCTGACGTTCGCCCGCCGTACCGATCGTGTATGCCTGCGCTTGGCGAAGCGACCGCAACCTACTCGACGACAGCCCGCCGACGAGAGGCCGACCCCGTGCCCCATCACCCTCCGCTCCGCCGTGCCAGGGCCCTCGCGGCCGCGTCCGGCGTTCTCACGTTGGCCGTGCTGGGCGCCAACGCCCCCGCGCAGGCCGCGAGTTACGGCACGCCCACCATCGCGCTGTCGGCGTCCTACCTCTCCGGGGCCGTCGGGGCCACCGGCGACCCCGTGGTCACGGTGACCGTCGCACAGAGCGGGGCCGACGCCTCGGCGCTCACCGTGGCCGCGTCCGCCAGCAGCAGGAGCGCGGTGGCCGGGACCGGGGACGTCGGCGTCACCGGGAGCGGCGGCAGCCGCCGGCTGGCCGTCACCGCGCACGCCCGTGGGTACACGGACCTCACCGTCAAGGTGACCGGCCTCGGCGGCAAGAGCGCCACCAAGACGCTGCACTACGCCGCGTCCGCCGCCGTGCAGAACGCCACAGGCACCCGCTACTTCACCGGCTCCAGCGACGCATCGGCGGCCGTGGACGTGGGCGGCGGGTATGCCGTCGTCGCCGACGACGAGTCCAACACGCTGCGCCTGTACGACCGTTCGGCCTCCGGCGCGCCCGTGCGGACCTGGGACTTCAGCTCGAAGCTCGGCGTCTCCAAGGAGATCGACATCGAGGGCGCCGCCCGCGTCGGCAACACGATCTACTGGACGGGCTCGCTCGGCAACAACAAGGACGGCGAGTACAAGGCGGACCGCGACACCGTCTTCACCACCACCGTCACCGGCTCGGGTGCCTCCACCCAGCTCTCGCTTGGCGGCTCGTACAAGAAACTGCGGGAGTCCCTGGTCGCCTGGGACCACGCCAACGGGGACCGTTTCGGGTTCGCCGCCGCGACCGCCGACGGGCAGGTGCCCAAGCAGATCGACGGGTTCAACGTGGAGGGCCTGGAGTTCGCGCCGGGCTCCACCAGCACCGCGTACATCGGGTTCCGGGCGCCGCTGGTGCCCCCGGCCGACGGCGGCAAGGCCCTGATCGTGCCGGTCACCAACTTCGACAAGGTGGTGGCCGGCGGCGCCCAGCCGGTCTTCGGCGCCGCCATCCAGCTCGACCTCGGCGGCCTCAGCATCCGCGACATCCGCAAGAACGCCGCCGACCAGTACCTGATCGTCGCCGGTTCGTGGGCCGCGGACGACAACTCCGACCCGTACGCGGTCTACTCCTGGGACGGCGTCGCCGGACACACCCCCGTCAAGCGGGCCGACCTGCCGACCAGCGACCCGGGCGGCTGGGAGGCCGTGGTGGACGTGCCCGACCTCGACCAGGCGGGCGCACGCGCCCAGTTCATCACCGACGACGGTTCCGCCGACCTGTACGGCGACGGCACCGAGGCCAAGGACCTCACCCACGCCGAGTGGAAGAAGTCCCGGGCCACCTGGTTCACGGTGACCGGCTGATCCGGCATCGACGGGGTCGCGCTGCCCGGCCCCGGGTACGCGGCGCACGGGCAGCGGGGGCGCAGGCGCCCGGAGGGCCGGCTTGGAGCATGGCAGTGCGATCTGTACGGGCGTGCAGGCCACGGCCGTGCGGCATGCCCGGCAGTCCGTTCCCCTGGGGGGCCTGCTCGTTACGGGTGCGACGGGAGCGGGAGTTCCGTGCCGTGGTCCTGGCGCATGTGCCGCCTGATCCGCACCCGCGCATCGACCTCGGCCGACTGGTCCCGTTCCTGTACGGCGTGCCGGAGCTGCGCGCTGAGGACGGAGCACGGTCCGCACCCTTCCGTGCCCTGGACCGGCGCTGCGTCGGGCGCCATGGAGCAGCAGCCGTTCCCTGGCGGTTGGATCGCGAACATGGTGCCGCTCCCGTCGTTGCCCACTCGTCTGTGTACTAGTTCAGTCTCCGGAGTGTTGGAAGCACTCGACAAGGGTGGTCAGTGCACTAGTGTGCCGAGCGCCAGGAGTGCTCAACTCCCATGAGGGGAACGGCAGATGCCCGGAGAGAAGACGTTTGCGAAGATCGCCGACCACTTCCGCGAACGGATCATGTCCGGGGAACTCGAACCGGGGGCCAAGCTCCCGACCAACCGGGAGATCGCGGGCAGCTGGCAGACGGCTGCGGCCACGGTGTCGCGCGCACTGCAAGCACTCCAGGTGGAGGGGTACATCAGGGCCACCCCGCGCGGCACGTTCGTGGAGGACACCCCCGTGTGGACCCTGACGCCGAAGGACCGGTTGGAGCGCGTCCAGCGGGTCAAGAGCTTTCTCGCCGTGGGGGAGACGTCCCGGGTGACCGCGGCAGAACTGGTCAAGCCTCCGCTGTACGTCGCGGACATCCTGGACCTTGCGGCCGGGGACCAGGCGGTCCGGCGCGAATGGCTCGCCGGGCGCGGCAGGGCTCGTACCGTGTTCGCCGTGACCTGGTATCCGGCCCCGTTCGCCGCTCTGGTGCCGGATCTGCTCAACACGTCGCCGGGCCGGAACCACGGGCTCACCGCCCGGGTCCTGGAAGCGACGAGGCGCACCATCACGCATGCCAGGGACGACATGCATGCCCGCGAGGCCGACGCCCGCGAGGCAAGCGCCCTGGGCCTCCCGGTCGGGGCTCCTGTGCTGGCGGGCGTCCACCGGTGGTCCGACGCCGAGGGGGTCATCGAGTACGGGGAGTGGTGCCTGCCGTCGCGGTTCACGGTCGGCTACGAGTACACGCCCTGAGCCTGGTGCCGCGGACCCCCGAGTCGCCGCGGGGAGCCCCGAGGGCCATGGAGGCGAGCCACGGCGATGGCGTGGGGCAGCGCGCCACCGGTGTCGGCTGTCGGGGCGGACGGCGCCCGGGGCGCGGGGCGCGGTGGCTGTCCGGGGCGCCGACCGGGGCGTATGCGGGCCCGTCACATGAGACCGGTTCGCTCCGGCGGGCCGTGGCCGGTTAGGTTTTGGGTCATGACCGACACGACTGCTCCTGCTTCGACCGGCGCCGCGGCCGCCGGACTCGCCACCATCGCCGCCGACGGCACCATCCTGGACACCTGGTTCCCCGCCCCCGAGCTCGTGACCGTCGCCGAGCCCGGCCCGGCCGGCACCGAGCGGCTTTCCGCCGAGCGCGCCGCCGAACTGCTCGGCGCGGGTGCGCTCAACGCCGTCGGCGCCGACGAGCGCCGCGGGGTCGAGGTCGTCGCCGTCCGTACGGTCATCGCCTCGATCGACGACAAGCCCCTGGACGCGCACGACGCCTACCTGCGGCTGCACCTCCTCTCGCACCGGCTCGTCAAGCCGCACGGCCTCAACCTCGACGGCCTCTTCGGAGTGCTCGCGAACGTGGCCTGGACCTCGCTCGGCCCGGTCGCGGTCGACGACGTGGAGACCGTCCGGCTCAACGCCCGCGCCGAGGGGCTGCACCTCCAGGTGACGTCCGTCGACAAGTTCCCCCGCATGACGGACTACGTCGCACCCAAGGGCGTACGCATCGCCGACGCCGACCGGGTGCGCCTGGGCGCGCACCTCGCCGAAGGCACCACCGTCATGCACGAGGGCTTCGTGAACTTCAACGCGGGCACGCTCGGCACGTCCATGGTCGAGGGCCGCATCTCGGCCGGCGTCGTCATCGGGGACGGCTCCGACATCGGCGGCGGCGCGTCCACGATGGGCACGCTGTCCGGCGGCGGCAACGTCCGCATCGTCATCGGCGAGCGGTGCCTCGTGGGGGCCGAGGCCGGGGTGGGCATCGCGCTCGGCGACGAGTGCGTCGTCGAGGCGGGCCTGTACGTCACCGCCGGTACGCGCGTGACGATGCCGGACGGGCAGATCGTCAAGGCGCGGGAGCTGTCGGGGGCGTCCAACATTCTGTTCCGGCGGAACTCGGTGACGGGGGCGGTTGAGGCTCGGCCGAACAATGCGGTGTGGGGTGGGTTGAACGAGGTGCTGCACGCCCACAACTAGCCGTTGGGGTGTTTTCCCGCCCGCCGGCCCGTGACGGATGCGGAACGGTCACCCCCGGGGGTTGTCCCACCCGCCCGCCCGTGGCAGATGCCGGGAAGGTTGCCCCCCCCGGGGCTGCGCCCCGGACCCCGGGCGTTGTCCCACCCGCCCGCCCGTGACGGATGCCGGGAAGGTTGCCCCCCGGGGCTGCGCCCCGGACCCCGGGGGTTGTCCCACCCGCCCGCCCGTGACGGATGCCGGGAAGGTTGTCCCCCGGGGCTGCGCCCCGGACCCCGCGGGTTGTCCCACCCACCCGCCCGTGACGGATGCCGGGAAGGTTGCCCCCCGGGGCTGCGCCCCGGACCCCCCCCGGGGGCTCCGCCCCCTGCACCCCCGTCGCGCGGTCCGGCTCGCGCACGCCACGCCGCGAACGCCACCTCCCCAGGGGCGCGGGGAACTGCGCGACCAGCCCCGCACGGTCCGCAGTCGAACGGATCGCGTGGTGGCGGGTCCCGCGAATGGGGCGCCTGTCGCCATCCGCCCGGGGCGGGATCACCTCCCCAGGGGCGCGGGGAACTGCGCGACCGGCCCCGCACGGCCCGCAGCCGAACGGATCGCGTGGTGACGGGCCCGCCGAACGGATCGCCTCCCAGGGGCGCGGGGAACTGCGCCACCGGCCCCGCACGGCCCGCAGCCGAACGGATCGCCTGGCGGCGGCGGGCCCCGCCGAATGGGTCGCCTCCCAGGGGCGCGGGGAACTGCGCAATCCGCCCCGCAACCCCAGCCCGGGGCTGGGTCTGGGCGGCGTGGGGCGGCCCGGCTGGGACGGTTACGTGGCGCGCGCAGTCTCAAGTGCCGCCCGCAGGCGAGACGCCTCCGCCTCGGGCGCCGCCCGCAGTGGCCCCCTCACCGGGTAGCCCAGCAGCGCCTTCGCCGTGACCGCACCCGGCAGACCCGCTGCCATCATCAACTCCGTCAGGGGCAGGGCCAGTTGGTTGAGGCGGGCCGCCTCGGCCGGGGCGGCGGCGTCGTACGCGTCCAGGACCGCCCGCATCGCGCGCGGCGCCACGTTCGCCACCGTGCTCACGTACCCCGCTCCGCCCACCGCGTACAGCGGGAGGTTCAGCTCCTCGCACCCCGAGTAGTACGCAAGCGACGTACGGCCCATGACCTTGGTCGAGCCCAGCAGGTCGTACGCGCAGTCCTTCACCGCCACGATCCGCTCGTGCTCCGCGAGCCGCAGCATCGTGTCGACCTCGATCCGCGTACCCGTGCGGCCCGGGATGTCGTACAGCATCACCGGGAGCGCGGTGCTGTCGGCGACCGTACGGAAGTGGGCCTCAAGGGCGTCCTGCGGCGGTCTGCTGTAGTACGGGGTCACCACCAACAGGCCGTCCGCGCCCGCCTGTTCGGCCGCCCGGGCCAGCGTCACGGTGTGGGCGGTCGACGCGCTGCCCACCCCGGCCACCACCACCGCACGGTCGCCGACCTCCTCGGCCACGGCCCGTACCAGCGCGGTCTTCTCCTCGTCGGAGGTCGTCGGCGACTCCCCGGTCGTGCCGTTCAGGACCAGACCGTCGCACCCGTTGTCAGCCAGGTGGCGCGCCAGCTTCCGTGCGGCGTCGAGGTCGAGCGCGAGAGACCGCGTGAACGGCGTGACCATGGCGCACAGTGCCCGGCCGAACGGGCGGTGGGAGGGGAGGGGGCGAAGGAGTGAGGTCATGCGGCAGTCTCCCCGCCACCGACCGTCAACGTCTACTTAGGTTTGGTGGGGGGCGGCATAAGCTCTGCTTAATGGATGGTGCTGGATGGTGCTAAGTGTTGTGGGGTGGTGTTGGGTGGTGCTGGATGGCGCCCCGACCGGGCCGGTCGCACCGGGGGCGCGGTCACCACAGGTTCCGTTTCGACCACGTCGGATCCCCCGCGTACGGGTGGAAGGAATCCAGGTTGTCCTTCGCCGGGTGCGTGCGCCCCGCCGGGCCCGCCGCGAAGACCCGCAGCAGGTTCTCCGTGACCCGCGACGTGAACCTCGCCGTCGTCCCGTCGATGCCGTGCCCGCCCGCGCCCACCGTCGACTGCACCCACCGCATCGTCCCCGTGTTGAAGACCCCGGCCCCCGAACTCACCGTGTAATACGCCGAGTTGGCGAAGGAGTGGACGCCCCGGCAGGTCAGGGGCGAGTGGGATATGACCTCCATCGGGCGCGGCGTCGTCCCGATTCCGTTCGCCCGGTCGTACTCCGTGCCCACCAGGCCGGGGAACTTCGCGCCCTGGGTGACGCCCGTGCCCTCGAACAGCCAGTGGCCGGGCGAGGTGACCACATAGTCGGCGGTGGTCGGGTTCGACTCGTACAGCGTGCCGGTCAGGGAGTTCTCCGGCTGGGCGTGCGGAGGCTCGCGGAAGTTGGTGGTCGGGGGCTCGCCCTCGCGGCGGCCCGGGTCCTTGGGCCAGTCGTTCTTGTAGCAGACGATCAGGCGCCGGTCACCCAGGGGCGTCTTCTCCAGGCGTATGCGGCGGAAACAGGCGTTCGCGCCGAGGAAGGCTATGTTCGTGCCCCGGTCGCGCACGGCCGTGACCCGGTCGCGCATCGCCTGGGTCCAGTATTCGTCGTGGCCCAGGGACAGCACGGCGCTCGCCCCGTCCAGCAGATGCGGGTCCCGGTCCAGGTCCATGTTCGTGACGTACGCCGGTTCCAGGCCCAGTTTCTCCGCCAGCGCGACGACCGGCTGCTCGTACGTGAGGAACAGGCCGTCGCCGTTCTGGTCGTAGGGGCGGTCGCAGCTCACCGCGCGTGCGCGGTCCGCGTCGTCGCCGGTCGGCCCGTTGTAGAGGCTGTGGCCGCCCCATTCGTTGTACGCCTGCCATGTCGCGACCGCGTTGACGATCACCACCCGGCCCCTGGTGGTGGCCGATCGGACGGTGATCGGGACATGGCGCTGGCCGCCGCTGTCGGCGGTGAGGCGGATCAGGTAGGAGCCCTCGGGCCAGTTGCTGGTGGTGATCTCGGGGCCGGGCGTCCAGTTGGCCGTCACCGTGTAGGTGTCCGGCGCGACCTGCGCCGCGGGCTGCCGGATGCCGGGCAGCGATCCCGACTCCCACACCTTGCGGGCCAGCGCGCCCCCGTACCAGCCCATCCGGAACGCCTCGGCGTGGAACGTCGGCGCGGTGGTGTGCACATGGAGGCGGAAGGTGTCGCCCGACGCGACACTCGTACGGTCCGCGTACCCCTCTACCTCGTGCTCGGCGCCGCGCTTCGTGAGCCGCCAACTCGCGTCGCCCGGGCGGTCGTTCTCCTTCGCGGGCGGCTTCGGGCCCGAGGAGTGCGGGTCGGTGGTCCTGGCGTCCGGACCGTCACCGGGTGCGCAGCCCGCCGCGGCGGCCGCCCCTGCCGCGGCGAGGAAGGCCCTGCGACTGAATGCCGTGCGGTCCATCGCACAACTCCGCTCTGCCGGTGGGTGCCCGAAGGGTCTCGCGTCGGGCCCCTGGAGGGTCCAGTGTGCGCCGGCCGGGTGTCCTTCCCGGACCCGGGTCCCGGCTGCCCGGAGTCACTGGCGCGTGGTGCGCTCCGGGCGTACCACCAGGACCACGCGGTCCTCGGCGTCGCCCACGGGCGCCTTGTACTCCAGGCCGTACCGCCTGGTCAGGACGTCGAAGAACGCGCCCGTCGGGTCGGCGTCCACGCGCTCGACGGAGTTGCTGCGGTCGCTGCTCGGGCGGGCCGTGGCCGCGATCCGCGACCGCGAGGCCGACCGAGCCCCGGCCGGTCGAGGTGGCACGCCGCCACCCGGGCCGACTGAGCCCCGGCCGGTCGAGGTGGCACGCCGCCGCCCCGGCCGACGGCAGTCGGTGGGCCCGGCCGGGAAGGGGCGTGCCCGCCCCGGCCCGGGCCGGCACCGCTACGGGTGGAAGCGGATGATCTGCGGGTCGTGGTCGCTCGTCTGGTTGGCGAACTCCGCGTTGATGTGCACGCTGTCGTAGGCGAAGCCGCGGATCGCCGGGCTGGTCAGGACCTGGTCGAGGACCTGGGTGTTGCCCTGGTAGACGTAGGAGTAACGCTCCTTCTTCGGCAGCGTGCGGTAGGCCGAGCGCAGCGCGCCGCCGTCCTCCAGGGCCTTGGTCGTGCCCGAGAAGTCGAAGTCGTTGATGTCGCCGACGGCCAGCACGTCCGCGTGCTTGTCTACCGCGAGCAGCTGCTTGACGAAGGCGTTGACGGCCTGCGCCTGCTGGAGCCGCTTGGCCTCCGAGGAGCGCGGCACCGGCTGGTGCTGCGAGACCAGGCCCTCGTCGCCGCCCTTCGACGCGAAGTGGTTGGCGATCACGAAGACCGTCCTGCCCTTGAACACGAACTCGCCGGCCAGCGGCTTGCGGCTGTCCTCCCACGCCGGGTTGGCGGGGTCGATACGGCCGGGGGAGAGGGTCAGGGCCGGGTGACCCTTGGCGCCCGTGACGGCGACGGCGGTCTTGTAGTCGCCTCCGGCACGGTCGGTGAAGGAGACCCTTGCCGGGTTGAACAGGAAGCCCTGGCGGATGTTGCCGCCGGGCTCGCCGCCGTCCTTGTTGTTCTCCGGGTCGATGGAACGCCACTGGTAGGCGGGGCCGCCCGCCGCGACGATCGCGTCCGTGAACTTCTTGACGGTCGCCGATGCGTCCACCGTGCCGTCGTTCTTCGCGCCGTTGTTGTCCTGGATCTCCTCCAGGGCCACGATGTCCGGCGAGGCGAGGTTGGTCACCACGCCCTGCGCCAGCGCGTCGAACTTCGACTGCGGGTCGCTCGGGTCCAGGTTCTCCACGTTGTACGTGGCCACCGCCAGCTCGCCGGTGCGCTGCTTGCGGGTGACCTCGCGCTTGAGGCCGTTGTCCTTGACCGTGCCGAGCGTGCGCGCGGTGAGGGTGTAGCCGCCGAACTGGTTGAAGTCCAGCGGGCCCTCGGTGGTCCCGGTCAGGGTGTCGCCCACGTTCGCGGTGGGGAAGGCCTGCTGAGCGGTCGGGATCAGGCTCTGGATCTGGAGACGGCCGGTGTTCTGGTCGTTGTACGAGGAGTACAGCGAGCCGCCGCGCGCAGTGCGGTTCTCCTGCGGCTTCACCGTGACCCACAGCTCGGAGTACGGGTCCGTGGCGCCGACGACCCGCGAGGTGCCGATGCGGACGTTCATGCCCTCAAGGGACTCGTAGTAGTCCGTTGCGTACTTCTTCGGCTGGAGGGTCAGGGCGTTGACGCTGTTGCCGGCGGCCGGGTCGCCGTTCGGCGTGTAGCGGTCCGGCACCGAGCGCGAGGTGATCACGACGGGGGCGGGCACGGCGTTGCCCGAGGAGACGACCGTGACGGTCGGCTTGGAGAGCTCGGTCACCGACTGGTTGCCCGAGGACAGGCCACCGGGAACGAACTCGCTGACGGTGGCGGAGACCTCCACCGCGTCGCCCACCGCGACCGTCGGGTTCGAGCCGGTGAAGACGAAGACGCCCTCACTGGTGGCGGGGTTCTTGTCGGGCGCGGTGTCCTGGAACCAGAAGCCCTTCGAGGAGCCGTAGGCGCGCACACCGGTGACGACGCCGGTCACACCGGTGACCTGCTGACCCGCCAGCGGGGATATCCGGGTGGTGCCCTGGATGTCGTGGATCTTCGCCTGCACGGGTACGGCGGGCGCGGCCTGCGAGGAGGCGGCGCAGACCAGGCCGGCCGCGAGCGCTGCGGCGACCACGGCGGACACGGCGGCGGTTCTGGGAACGGGCATTCAGGTACTCCGGTGTGATGAGGGAGGAGGTGCGTGCGGCGGTGCAGTTCTACGCGCGTCAATCTCTTGTCTGGGGTGGGGAGTTGTCAAGAGTCGCCGGGTGTCGGAAAACCGACAGGCACATGAACCTCCGCGGGTGGGGTGCGGAGCGCCCCCGGGGTGGACCGCCGGGGGCGGGAACGAGCCGCGGGGCGCGGGGGCCGGCGACGGGTGCGCACGGCCGGCGCAACGAAACCCGCTGAAATACGTCTACGCTGGGTGCCGCTCATCCAGCGCTGACCCGGCGCGACCGGAGCGCCCAGACCGTACGGCCGAGGAGTACCCCCAGATGTCCGGAGACCGCCCCACCCTGCCGCCGGTACGGCTGAACTCCGAGGCGGAGCTGGCGCGGGACGCGCTGTCCGCCCCGCTGCTCGCCCGCGCGGTGCGGCTCGCCCGCTGGGCCGGACCCGAAACCAGGGTCGGCGCCGGCGGTGAACTCGTCGAGGAGCAACTGCCCGCGGCCGCCGCCGAACTCGGCCTGGCCGACGACCAGGACGGCCCCGCGTACGCGAGCGAGGCCTGGCGGGTCGCGGTCGACACCGGCCTGGTCGACATCGAGGACGCGGACGAGGCGGACGAGGCGGACGACGCGGCGGGCCAGAAGGACCAAGGCAAGGACCAGGGCAAGGACCAGAACGAGGACGAGGACGCCCTGGGCACGGCCCGGGCCGGCGACAACCTCGCCGTGCTCACCTCGGGCTCGCCCCAGGACGTCCTCGCGATCTGGGCCGACGCCTTCGATGTGGTCTTCGCCGACGCCACCGCCCCGATGATCGACGATTTCGCGGACCTGGTCGGCGAGGACGGCGAGATCGACTTCGAGCGCCTGGAGTGGGACCCGGAGGAAGAGGCCGAGTTCCTTGAGGGCGTCCTCGGCAATCTGTATCTGCTGACCGTCAGCGAGGCCGGCACCTCCGAAGGGCCCGTGCCGCTGCCCGCGCTCGCCGCCTCGATGATCGTCCCGGACGACATGGGCGAGCCGACCGACGACATCCTGGAGCAGGTCTCCGACGCGATGATGCGCCTCGACGACCAGTTCCGGCTCCTGGAGCCGATCGGTCTGGTCGAGTACGAGCCCGTCGACGAGGCGCTGATGGCCGAGGTGGGCGACGAGCCCGCGCCGCCGGTCGAGGACGAGGACGTCTCCCGCTACGGAATGGTCCGGCTGACCCCCCTCGGCCTCTACGGCGTACGCGCCCGGATGCTGGACGCGGGCGTGGACGCACCGGCCGTCGGCGACCTGGCGGCCAAGGGCGCGGACGCGCTGCTCGACGGCATCGCCTACTTCCCCGAGCTGTCGGCGCGCGCCGAGACCGAGCAGTGGCTGGCCCGCCGTGAACCGGCCGACGCGGCAAGGGAGTTGCTGGCCGCGGCGCGGGGTGCCGACGCGGGCGGGCCGCTGCGCCGGCTGCACTGCCAGCAGGCGCTCGCCCTGACCGGCGCCTCCGCGGAGCCGGCCGTGCGCGAGGTGCTGCCCGACCCCGAACTCGGCGGCCTCGCCCGGGTCTGGCTCGCCGAGCGCGGCGCCCCCGACGTGCCGCCGCCCGCCGAGACCATGATCTTCTGGCTGGCCGTTGACACCATCGCCGCACAACTGGCGGTGGAGGGCGACCTGGAGGAGCTGCAAGACCTCGTCGAGGGCCTGGTCGGCCGGCACAGCGGGTTCTTCGACGCGGCCTGGCGGGTGGACCACCCCGCGACCGCCGACGTCCTGGAGGCGATGGGACGGCTGCACCCGGACAAGGCCACCGCCAAGGAGGCCCGCAAGGCCGCCTTCAAGGCCCGCTCCCGCGCCTGACCCACCCGCGGCCCCTGACCCCACCCCCTCCCGAGGGCCCACCCGCCATCCTCCCGAGCCCGGCCACCTGCCATCCACCCGAGCCCGGCCCACCCGGGCTCCACCCACGCCCGACCCCGCCCGCGCCTGCCCCCTCCGATCCTGCTCGCTCCGACCCCGCCCGGCGGCCGCACGGCTGCCGGGCGGCGGCGCGTCCGACGCTCCGTCAGCGCTCCGAACCGCCGCTGCCCGGCGCCCAGTTGGGGAGGGGGATGGACCCGAGCCGACGTCTGCGCGCGCGGGCCCGGGAAAATACCTGGCGTGCCGTCGGCCCCCGCGCCTATGGTCGTTCTTGTCCAGGTGCGCAGGCAGGACCTACTTCCACTGCTAACGGGGAGGTCGCGGGTTCGAATCCCGCCGGCGGCATTCGTGCCGGTGTAGCTCAGGGGCAGAGCACCAACTGTCGGTTCCGCCGCCCTGATCTCTGGACACCCACACTTCATTCGCTCGTGCACCTCCCGGTGCGCAGGCCACGGCTCCTTCTTCCACGAAATCGCCGTTGCCGACTTTGATCTCGGGAGGCCATTCACCATGGCTCGATTCAACACGCGCGCCGCCAAGGCGCCCGTCTCGTCCCCGGTGGCGACCACCGGCGCCGTCGCCAGCACCCATGAGGGCGGTCTCGGCCGGCTGCGGGACGCCAAGTCGGAGCTCTTCCTGCTCGCCGTCGCCAACTTCGTTGCCCAGCAGACCTTTTACGAGAGCGGCGACGACCGCGACGACCGTTTCGCCACGCTCGTGCGCCGGCTCGCCGTCGAGGATGCCGAGTGGACCGCGGGGCTGCTCGGCTGGCTGCGCGGCGAGGGCGGAATGCGTACCGCCTCGATCGTCGGCGCCGCCGAGTACGTCAAGGCGCGCCTCGACGCGGGCGCCGAGGACGGGCCCGCCAACCGGCACGTCGTCGCCTCGGTGCTGCTGCGCCCCGACGAGCCCGGCGAAATGCTCGGATACTGGACCGCGACGTACGGCCGCAACGTGCCCAAGCCCGTGAAGCGGGGGATCGCCGACGCCGTACGCCGCCTCTACAGCGGCAAGTCGCTGCTCAAGTACGACACGGCGTCCAAAGGGTACCGCTTCGGCGACATCCTCAACCTGGTGCACGCCTCGCCCGACCCGGCCAAGCCGTGGCAGGGCGAACTGTTCCGGTACGCACTCGATCGCCGGCACCACCCCGACACGGCGCGGCCGCCGGCCGGCGACCGGGTGCTGAACGCGCACCGGGCGCTGATGGCGCTCCCGGTCGAGGAGCGCCGGGCGGTCGTGCTCGCACCCGACGGGTCCGACCGGCTCGCCGCCGCGGGTCTGACCTGGGAGGCGCTGGCCGGCTGGCTCCAGGGGCCGATGGACAGGGCGGCCTGGGAAGCCGTCATCCCGTCGATGGGCCCGATGGCGCTGATGCGCAACCTGCGCAACTTCGACGAGGCGGGCGTCTCGGACGAGGTGGCGGCGCGGGTGGCGGCGAAGCTCTCCGACCCCGAAGTCGTCGCGGCCTCCCGCCAGTTCCCGTTCCGCTACCTCGCCGCGTACCAGCACGCGCCGTCGCTGCGCTGGGCGTACGCACTGGAGCGGGCGCTCGGTCACTCGCTGGCCAACGTGCCCGCGCTCGGTGGCCGCACGCTGATCCTGGTCGACCGGTCCGGCTCGATGTGGTCGCCGCTGTCGGAGCGTTCGAAGCTCAACCGGGCCGACGCCGCCGCGATCTTCGGCACTGCGCTCGCGCTGCGGGCCGGCGCGGCAGACCTCGTGCAGTTCGGCTCGGGCAGCGCCGAGGTGGCGTACCGGGCCGGCGAGTCCGTCCTGAAGATCCTCGGGCGCTTCGGTGACCTGGGCGGCACCAACACCACCGAAGCGGTCCGCAGGCACTACCGGGGCCATGACCGGGTGCTGATCGTGACGGACGAGCAGACCACGGGCCACTGGAGCGGAGGCCCGACGGAGCAGATCCCGGAGAACGTGCCGGTCTACACCTGGAACCTCGCGGGGTACCGGGCGGGGCACGGCCCGTCGGGCCAGGCCAACCGTCACGTCTTCGCGGGCCTCACGGACGCGGCGTTCCGCATGGTGCCGCTGCTTGAGGCGGGCCGCTCGGCCACCTGGCCGTGGCTGCGGGGCTGATGCGTGCGATGCCTCGGTCACCTGGGGGCGCCTGGCCGTGGCTGCGCGGCTGATGAGCGCGATGCCTCGGTCACCTGGCCGTGGCTGCGCCGCTGATGCGTGCGACGGCTCCCGCCATCCCGGGGCCGGGGCCGATCGGGGTCTGAGGGCCGCCCGGGTCCGGGGCTCATGGCCGGGCGGTGCTGAGGGCCGCCCGGTCCTCAGGCCCGCGTCAGTACCAGGCTCACATTGTGTCCGCCGAACCCGAAGGAATTGGCCAGTGCGGCGTCCCAGGACCCCGTGCGGTTCTCTCCCGCGACCACGTCGAGGGTGACCTCCGGGTCGAGCCGGTCCAGGTTCCGTGTGGCCGGCACCGTGCCGTCCCGCAGGGCCAGCAGCGCCGCGATCGCGCCCACCGCTCCGGATGCGCCCAGCATGTGACCGGTCATCGACTTGGTGGCCGTGACCACGGGACGTGTGCCGAGCGCCTTGGCCACCGCCTGTGCCTCGGCGAGGTCGCCCGAGGGGGTGGAGGTGGCATGGGCGTGCACCACGCCGATGTCAGGACCGCTCAACTCGGCGTCCCGCAGCGCCGATTCGATCGCACGGACCTGGCCCGCCACGTCCGAGGCGGTGATGTGGTCCGCGCTGGACGTGACGGCCGCCCCGGCGACCGAGCCGTACACCCGGGCCCGCCGGGCCCGCGCGAACTCCGCCCGCTCCAGGACGAGTACACCCGCGCCCTCGCCCATCACGAAACCGCTGCGGTCCACATCGAACGGACGCGACACCGCCTGCGGGTCCCCGTCCGCGGTGGACAGCGCCTTCATCTGGGCGAACGCGGCGATCGTGAACGGATGCAGACAGGCCTCGGTGCCGCCCGCCACCACCACATCGGCCCGGCCCGCGCGGATCAGGTCGAGGCCCATCGCGATCGCCTCCGCACCGGAGGCGCAGGCACTGACCGGGGTGCGGGCGCCGCCCTGCGCGCCGAGTTCCATGGACACCCAGGCGGCCGGCCCGTTCGGCATGAGCATCGGCACGGCGTACGGGGAGAGCCGCCGGGCGCCGCTCTTCTCGAACGTGTCGTCCTGGCCCAGGGTGCTCAGCACGCCCCCGGTGCCGGTGCCGATCACCACGGCAAGCCGCTCCGGCGCGACCTGTGGGGCGCCCGCGTCCCGCCACGCCTCGCGCGAGCCGATCATCGCCAGTTGTTCACACCGATCAAGTTTGCGGGCCTCGACCCGGTCGAGCAGGGAGACCGGGTCGATGGGCAGCCCGGCGGCCACCCGTACCGGCAGCCCGGCCCCCCACTCCTCCTCGATGGGGCCGGCCCCGGATGTGCCCGCCAGCATGCCCGCCCAGGTCGTGGCCGCGTCCGCGCCGAGCGGGGTGATCGCGCCGAGCCCGGTGACGAGTACTTCTCGTACTTCTCCAAGATCGCTCATGCTTCGACCCTGCCAGCCGGGGGTGGCTCGCGGGGATGGCGGGGACGCAGCGATTTGTCCGGGGGGTGTTGTGGAGATCCCACAGTGCTCCCGGTGCCCTGGGCCGGGCGTGGGACGCGGCGGCCCGGCCGGGACGGGTGGGCTACAGGGCCTCGGCCGAGGGCTTGACCATGCCGCGCGCCGTGCGGGACTTCACGAAGGCGCCGACCCCGGTCATCTCCCACTCCCCGGAAAACTGCTTGATCAACTTCGCCATGATCACCCCGGTCTGCGGCTCCGCTCCCGTCAGGTCGAAGCGCACCAGCTCCTCGCCGCTCGCCGCGTCGATCAGCCGGCAGTATGCCTTGGCGACCTCGTTGAACTTCTGGCCCGAGAAGGAGTTGACGGTGAAGACCAGGCCGGTGGCCTCGGCGGGGATGCGGCCGAGGTCGACCACGATCACCTCGTCGTCACCCGCGCCCTCGCCCGTCAGGTTGTCGCCGGAGTGCTTGATGGCGCCGTTCAGGATGGAGAGCTTGCCGAAGTAGCACGTGTCCAGGTGGTTGCGCTGCGGGCCGTAGGCGATCACCGATGCGTCCAGGTCGATGTCCTTGCCGCGGAAGGCGGGCTCCCAGCCGAGCCCCATCTTGACCCGGGAGAGCAGCGGACGGCCGCCCTTGACCAGCGAGACCGTCTGGTTCTTCTGGAGGCTGACGCGGCCCTTGTCCAGGTTGATCTTCCCGCTGCCCGCAGGGGTGGGGGCGGGGGCTGCCGGTGCCGCGGGGGCCGGCGCAGGTGCGGCAAGGCGCGGGTCGGCGGGCGGGGCGGACGGCATGGGGGGTGCCGCGGGGGGCGTCGTGGCGGCGGGCTCCTCCACCGAGACGCCGAAGTCCGTCGCGATCCCGGCCAGCCCGTTGGCGTACCCCTGGCCCACCGCGCGGGCCTTCCAGGCGCCGCCGCGCAGATAGATCTCCATGACCACCAGGGCCGTCTCCGAGCCGAGCCGCGGCGGGGTGAAGGAGGCGATCACGCTGCCGTCGTCGCCGTTGCGCAGGGTGGCGGTGGGCTCGATGCCCTGGAAGGTCTGGCCCGCCGCATCCGGACTCGCGGTCACCACGATCTTCTCGATGCCCGGCGGCACGGCCGACGTGTCCACGGTGATCGCGTCGGGCGCGGTGCCGCCTCCGGGGCGGTGGCTGACACCGGGGCCCTGCGGCTGGTTGTAGAAGATGAAGTCGTCGTCCGAGCGCACCTTGCCGTCGGCGGTGAGCAGCAGGCCCGAGACGTCGAGCCGCACGGGGGCGGCGACGTCCACCGTCACGCGGGCGGTCGGGAGCGGGAGGTTCGAGCCGGGGGTCATTGCGGTCATGCCCCGGAAACGAGCGGCACCGCTTTGCGGTTCCTTGAACCTCGGCCGAATGTCGGCGCCGGGTTCCGCGTGCGGGACCCGGTCAGTGCGGCCAGATCGGCGGGTCGGTGACGAAGTGGCCGCCGAGGCGGGCGTGCTCGGGCCTGTCCGGGTCGAGTTCGCCCTGCTCGGCGACGAGCTCGGCGGCGTACCGCTCGGAGTCGTCCTGCGGCTCGTAGCCGAGCGCCCGCGCCGAGGAAAGGTCCCACCACAAACGGGTGTTGGCCGAGGATCCGTACACCACGCTGTGCCCGACCCGCTCGGCCGTGAGCGCGGCGTGGAAGAGCCGTGCCCCGTCGCCGGGGCTCAGCCAGATCGACAGCATGCGTACGGATGTGGGCTCGGCGAAGCAGGAACCGATGCGGACCGAGACGGTCTCCAGGCCGTGCTTGTCCCAGTAGAACTGCGCGAGGTCTTCTCCGAAGGCCTTGGACAGGCCGTAGAACGTGTCGGGGCGGTGCGCGGTGGCGACCGGCACGAGCGGGTCGGCGCCCTGCGGGCGGGGCGTGAACCCCACCGCGTGGTTGGAGGAGGCGAACACGATCCGACGCACCCCTTCCGCGCGCGCGGCTTCGTAGAGGTTGTAGGTGCCTTCGATGTTGGCCCGAAGGATCTTGTCGAAGGAGGCTTCGAGCGAGATCCCCGCGAGGTGCAGGACGGCGTCGGCCCCGCGCACGGCCGCGCGCAGCGCGTCCTTGTCCGCCAGATCGGCGGTGATCGCGTCCGGCTCGCCGGGGATCGGCGCCATGTCCAGGAGCCGCAGCCGGTATCCGTACGCCGGGAGGAGCCCGCGCATCAGGGTGCCGAGCCCGCCGGCGGCGCCGGTGAGCAGGACGGTGCGGGGTGCGGGCATGGGCTCTCCTTGGGATGGGGGGCGGGGCGCGGGTGGCGGTGCGGGGAGCGGGGGTGCGGGGGTGCGGGGAGCCATACGGCGATGCGCGCGTATGGCATGCACGCGTACGGCATGCACGCGTACGGCATGCACGCGCACGGCCATGCATCCATGGACACGGTTCACATGCGTGGACACGCTAGGGAGCGGGGGCGAACCGCGTCAAGTGGCGCGCGGAGGCGTGCAATTCGCCCGCGCCCCGGGGTTGTTCGGCTTGACCGCCGCCACGGTGCTGACCTAGCGTGGTCGTGTTCAAGAGTATGGACGACAGTCAGAATTGTGCACGACGGTTCTTGCCCAGGGAGCAGCCCGTGACCTCAGCCCCGCTAGCCGCCCGTCTCGCTCACGTCAGCGGACCGCTGTTCTTCCCCGTGACCGCGTACGGGCCGGACGGCAGCCTCGACCTCGATGTCTTCCGCGCGCACGTGAGGCAGGGGATCGAGGCCGGAGCGGCCGCGGTGTTCGCGTGCTGCGGGACGGGGGAGTTCCATGCCCTGACCCCCCAGGAGTTCCGGGCGTGCGTCGCCGCGGCCGTCGAGGAGAGCGCGGGGCGCGTCCCCGTGGTGGCCGGCGCCGGATACGGCACCGCCCTTGCCGTCCAGTACGCCCGGCTCGCCGAGGAGGCAGGCGCCGACGGGCTGCTCGCGATGCCTCCCTACCTCGTCGTCACCGACCAGGCGGGCCTGCTCGACCACTACACCGAACTCGCCGCGGCCACCCGGCTCGACATCATCGTCTACCAGCGCGACAACGCGGTCCTCACCCCCAAAACGGCGGTCGCGCTCGCCCGCGTGGACGGCGTCATCGGCTTCAAGGACGGCCTCGGCGACCTCGATCTGATGCAGCGCATCGTCAGCGCCGTACGCTCGGCGGGCCTCGACCCGCTGTACTTCAACGGGCTTCCCACCGCCGAACTCACCGGCCTCGCCTATCGCGGCATCGGCATCACCCGCTACTCCTCCGCCGTCTTCTGCTTCGCCCCCGACATCGCTCTGGCCTTCCACCGCGCCCTGGAATCGGGCGACGACGCCACGGCCAACCGCCTCCTCGACGGCTTCTTCGTGCCGCTCGTGGAGCTGCGCAACCTGGGCCGCGGGTATGCCGTTTCGCTGGTCAAGGCGGGGGTGCGGCTCGGAGGTCTGGACGTCGGCGAGGTCCGGCCGCCGCTGAGCGAACCCGACGCCGCCCACGTCAAGCAGCTGGCCGCGCTCATCGAGCGGGGCCGGGCCCTGCTGGCGGCGGACGGGACCGTGAAAAAGGAAGACGGTTCGCCCGCGCCCGGCGTCGACGGGGGCGGCCCACGCCCGAGCGGGCCGGGCCGGAGTGGGCCGGGCCGGAACGGCTCGCAGACGGACGGGGCGGGCGCGTGAAGGCGTCCGCGTTCCTCTACCCCTGGGACGTCACGGGCGACCCGGACGCACCGTCCCGCATCGCGGACCTCGGCGTCCGCCAGGTGACCCTCGCCTCCGCCTACCACTCCACCCGCGCCCTGACACCGCGCCACCCGCGCCACCGCGTCGTCACGGCCGAGTACACCGCGCTGCTGTACCCGCCGGACGAACTGTTCTGGCGCAGACGTGAGTTGAGGCCGTACCCGCCCGGCCCCTGGGCGCCCGGCGACGCCTTCGGCCGGGCCGCCGACGCGCTGGCCGCCGCGGGGCTCGACGTCCACTCCTGGGTGGTGCTCGCCCACAACTCCCGGCTCGGCACGGAGCGCCCCGAGACCTCGGTGGTCAACGCGTACGGCGACCGCTACCCCTGGGCGCCGTGCATAGCCCAGCCCCACGTCCGCGCGTACCTCGTCGCCCTGGCGGCCGAGGCCGCGGTGCGCCCGGGCGCGTCCGGTACGGAACTGGAATCCTGCGGCTGGTACGGGCTCGCGCATCCGCACGCGCACGACAAGATCGCGGGCTTGGCGCTCGACGACACCGCGCAGTATCTGATGTCGCTGTGCTTCTGCGGCTCCTGCGCGCAGGGCTATGCCGAAACCGGCCTGGGGGCCGAGGAGTTGCGCACCCGCGTGCGGCGGGCGCTGGAGCCGGTGTGGCGCGGGGGGCCGGTGGCGCATCCGGGCGCGGACCTGTTCGCCGCGACCCTGTCCTTCCGCAGGCGCGCCGCCCGTGAGCTCCAGGAGTCGGCCGTCTCGGCGGTACGAGGACGCGCCCACGCGGGGTTCCAGGTGCTGCTGCACGCGGATCCGCGTCCGGAGCGGTGCGGGGCGAACGTGGGCGTCGACCCCAAGCACGTTCTCGGCGTGGCCGACGGGGTGGTGGTGCCCTGCGCGGGCGGGCCGGAGCTGTTGCGCCCCTTCGCGGCGTGCGGTGCCCGGGCGGCCGTACTCGCGGCGAACCTCACGGTGGTGTCGGGGATGGGGGGCCGACCGGAGGCACTGGCGGACGAGGCGGCGCGGGCGGCGGAGCTGGGGGCGACCGAACTGCGCCTGTACCACGCGGGGTTGGCGTCCGACGCGGATCTCGCACAGCTGCGAAACTCAGACGCGCTGACCTAGGGGGTGTCTGGTGGATCAGGGCCGGGGGTGCGGCGCCTGGCACGGCACCTCGCGGCGTTGCCGAAACGCCCCGATAGCTCCGCTATCACGACGTTCCGGCGCCTTGCGATG
>NZ_JBICXU010000008.1:937-261567 GCF_043200435.1 Streptomyces sp. NPDC048416 | reverse complement strand
GCGGAGCTATCGGGGCGTTTCGGCAACGCCGCGAGGTGCCGTGCCAGGCGCCGCACCCCCGGCCATGATCCACCAGACACCCCCTAGGGGGTGTCAGCCGTCGCCCAGCCGCAGATGGTGCAGGAGCAGAAGTCCGGCCGCCATGTTGGCGGCCGGCACCTCCCCGCGGGCGACCATGTCGGGCACCAGCTTGAGCGGTATCCACTCGCGGCGCGAGGACTCGAAGTCGTCCTCGGGGTGGCCGATGTACTCGGCCGACTCGGACCAGAACAGATGGTGCCGGGCGTCGATGAGCCCGTTGGCGGGCTCGACGGTGAGCAGGGGCTTGAGCGGCCCGGGCCGCCAGCCGGTCTCCTCCTCCATCTCGCGGGCCGCGGCGGCGGCGATGTCCTCGCCGTCCTCGACGACTCCGGCGGCCAGTTCCCAGCCCCAGCTGTCGGTGATGAAGCGGTGCCGCCACAGCAGCAGCACCTCGTTGGCCGCGTTGACGACGGTGGCCACGGCGACTGGCCGCAGCCTGATCAGGAAGTGGTCCAGGTGCCGCCCGTCCGGAAGCGCTACGTCCGCCAGGTTGACCCGAAACCAGCGATTCTCATACACAGTTTGTTCGCTTAGATTCGTCCACTGCACGTTTCTGCCACCTTCCGACAAGTAGGTGGCAATATCGCAGCAGGCTGACGGTCAGAGGGGAACGCGGAGCGCCCCGTCGATCAGCTCGGCGGCCTCCTCCGCGCCGGCGCAGCCGCTCGCCACCAGGTGCTCCCGCACCAGACGCAGCCGGTCACGCAGTCGCTGCGACTCCATGCCCCGGGCCCGCTTCGCCATCTCGACCGCGGTGGCCACGGCCCGGTCGGCCTCACCCTGCCGCAGCTCGATCTGCGCGAGCATCGCGAGGCGGTGCACCCGGCCCCGGTCGTGGGAGGGTTCACCGGCCGCGAGCGCGGCCTGTTCGCGCGCGGCCGCCAGGTCGCCGAGGCTGAGCAGGGCCTCCGCCACCTGGACGTTGACGAGGCCGGGCTGCACATAGCCGGTCTCGGCCGGCTCCTGCCCCGGTCTGATCCGCCCGGCCGCCGTCTCCGCGCTCCTGATGGAGGACAGCGCGCTGTGGCCGTCCCCCAGATGTGCGTACGCCTTGGCCTGCATGGCGTGCAGATCGGATGCCAGGGCGGGGCTCAGCTGCCCGCCCGCCGCGCGCAGCGCCGCCTCGGCGAACGCGACGGACTGGCGGTAGTCGCGCATGAACAGCGACTGGTTGACGAGGAGCGCGATGACGTACGCCCCAAGTCCCCTGTCCCCGCTGGCCTTGGCGAGCCGCAGCGCCTGGTGGAAGTAACGCTGGGCCAGGCCCTGGGCGTTGGAGTCGTACGCACAGATACCGGCGATGGCCACCAACCCGCCGGTGGCGCGATGGAGTTGACGCCCCGTCGCATGCGGATAGCCGCCGCGCAGCAGCGGGGCGGTCTCGGCGTTGAGGAAGCCCACGATGCGGGAGCGGGTTGCGATACCGCCCGCCTTGCGGTACATCAGCTCGTAGTGCTCGCGCGCCGACCGCAGCATGTCGATGTCGGACTCCCCCACCGCGGTGGGCCCCTCGCGAGACACATCGGTGTCCTCGGGCGGGTTCTCCCACTCCCATACGGGCATCACGGCCGGGGTGCCGGTGACGGCCGGGGCGTCGAGTATGTGGGTGCGCTGCTGTTCGTCCGAGCGCCATAGGGCGGTGGCCCGCTCGACGAAGCCGGCGAGCGGCGATCCGTGCGCAAGGACCGGCTCACCCGGCACACCGAGGCCGATGTCGTCGAGGGTGACCCGGCGGCGCAACCGGCCGGCCAGCACCTCGCACAGCAGGTCGGGCACCTGACCGCGTGGCCGCTGGCCCTTCAACCACCGGGCCACCGCGGTGTGTTCGTAGCGGAGCGCGAGGCCTCGGGCCCGCCCCGCCTGGTTCACCCGGGCCGCGAGCCCGGCGTGTGAGATCCCCGCCTCGTCCACCAGGGCGTCGAGCAGGGTATTGGGCTGCATGGGGCCCTCCGTTGGCTCGGTGCAGCCAGCGTAATGGAGTTGGTTCACACGGGGTGTGAAGCGAGTACCCGCACTGGTGCGCCGCGCTCTCTGCCCACGGGCGCCCGGAGCCGGTTGACTCTGAAGCCGCCTCTCCTTGAGGCGACCGGGCCGCCGGCTCCCCCTCGAACAGTGCGGCGGCCCGTCCCTGGCGCCGTCCGTCCTGTCCGCGCTGCCCGGCACTCCCGGCAGGGCGGCGGCGCCCCACCCCGGCCCGGGAGACGGCTCGTCACGGACGGCGAGAGGGGCGCACCGGGATTCCCGGTGCGCCCCTCTCGGCGTTCTCCCGCGTGCTACGCCCCGCGCAGCACCGCGCCGGTGAGCTCGGCCGCGTGGGCCACCGCCGCGTCGCGGGCGGCCGAGGCCTCCTCGACGGTCAGGGTGCGGTCGGCGGCGCGGAACCGCAGCGCGTAGGCCAGCGACTTCTTGCCCTCGCCGGTCTGCTCGCCGCTGTAGACGTCGAACAGGCGGATGGATTCGAGGAGTTCACCGGCGCCGATGCGCAGCGCGTTCTCCACCGCGGCGGCCGGGACCCGGCCGTCGACGACGAGCGCCACGTCCTGGGTCGCCACCGGGAAGGTGGAGATCGACGGTGCCTGCACGACGCCTTCGGCCGCCCGCTCAAGGACGTCGAGGTTCAGCTCCATCGCACAACTGCGGGCCGGAAGGCCGAACGCCTTGACGACGCGCGGGTGCAGCTCACCGGCGTGCCCGACGAGGGTCTTCACACCCTCGGGGAACACATACAGCTCGGCGCAGCGGCCCGGGTGCCAAGGGCCGTACTGGCCCTGGTCCACGGCGAGTTCGAGCCCCGCCTCGCGGGCCACCGCACGCGCGGCCTCGACGGCGTCGGCCCAGTGTGCCGGGCGGCCCCTGCCCCACCAGCCGGCCTGCTCGCGCGCACCGGCGAGTACGGCGCCCACGTGGCGCGGCTGCACGGGCAGCACGGCGTCGAGCGCGGCGATCTCCTCGTCGGTGGGGCGTCGGTCGACGGGCAGCCGGGCGGCGACGCCCGGATTCGGCGACGGGTGGAAGACCAGGCCCGTCTCGAACAGCGCCAGATCGTGGCTGCCGCGGCCGTGGTTGCGGCGCAGCGTGGCGAGCAGGCCCGGCAGGAGCGTGGTGCGCAGCGCCGGCTCCTCGTCGCTGAGCGGGTTGACCAGCTTCACGACGGCGCGGTTGGCATCCTGCGCGTCGAGGCCCAGCTGGTCGAAGACCGACTCGGCGACGAACGGATAGCTCGGCGCCTCGGTGAACCCGGCACCTGCGAGCGCGCGGCCGACCCTGCGGTGCAGTCGCTGACGCTCCGTCAGGCCCCGTCCTGCGGGCGGCTTGGGTAGCGTGGAGGGCAGGTTGGCGTAGCCCTCCAGGCGGATGACCTCTTCGGCCAGGTCGTTCGGCTCGGTGAGGTCGGGGCGCCAGGACGGCACGGTCACGACGAGCTCGTCCTGCCCGTACGCGTCGCAGCCGACCTCCTGGAGGCGGCGTACGACGGTCTCGCGGCCGTACGTGATGCCCGCCACGCGGTCCGGGTGGTCCGCGTGCATGGCGATGGTGCGCGGCGCGGACGGCGAGACGATCTCGGTGACGCCGGCCTCGGCGGTGCCGCCCGCGAGCAGCACGAGCAGGTCGACGGTCCGCTGGGCGGCGGCCGACGCGGCCTGCGGGTCGACGCCGCGCTCGAAGCGCTTGGACGCCTCGGAGATCAGCTTGTGGCGGCGCGCGGTGCGGGCGATGGCGACCGCGTCGAAGTGCGCGGCCTCGATGACGACCTCGGTGGTGCCCTTGACCTCGCCGGTCTCGGGATCCGTGACGGAGTCGGCGATCTCGGTGTTGGCCCCGCCCATCACACCGGCCAGGCCGATGGGGCCCCGGCTGTCGGTGATGACGAGGTCGGCGGCGTCCAGCTTGCGCCGGGTGCCGTCGAGGGTGGTGAGCACTTCACCGGCCTCGGCGCGGCGCACCCCGATGGGCCCGTCGACCAGGGTGCGGTCGTAGGCGTGCAGCGGCTGGCCCAGCTCGATCATCACGTAGTTGGTGATGTCGACGGCGAGCGAGATCGGCCGCATCCCGGCCTTCTGGAGGCGGCGCTGCAACCAGATCGGGGAACGGGCCTCGGGGTCGAGACCGGTCACGGTCCGCGCGGTGAACCGGTCGCAGCCGATCGGGTCGGCGATCTTGACCTGGTAGCCGTAGGAGTTGGGCGCGGGCACGTCGAGCAGCGCCGGGTCGCGCAGCGGCAGGCCGTAGGCGATGGCGGTCTCGCGGGCGACGCCGCGCATCGAGAGGCAGTCGCCGCGGTTGGCGGTCACCGCGATGTCCAGGACCTCGTCGACAAGTTCGAGCAGCGCGATGGCGTCGGTGCCGACCTCGTGCTCCGGGGGCAGCACGATGATGCCGCCGGTGGTGTCCGGCCCCATGCCCAGCTCGTCGCCGGAGCAGATCATGCCGTGCGAGGTCCTGCCGTACGTCTTGCGCGCGGCGATCGCGAAGTCGCCGGGCAGCACCGCGCCGGGGAGCACCACGACGACCTTGTCGCCGACCGCGAAGTTGCGGGCGCCGCACACGATCTCCTGCGGCTCGCCGGTGCCGTTGGCCGGGCCGACGTCGACGGTGCAGAAGCGGATGGGCTTCTTGAAGCCCTCCAGCTCCTCGATGGTGAGGACCTTGCCGACGACGAGCGGGCCCTTGAGCCCGGCGCCGAGCTGTTCGACGGTCTCGACCTCAAGACCGGAGTCGACGAGCCTGGCCTGCACGTCGCGGCCGGTCTCGGTGGCGGGGAGGTCGACGTACTCCCGCAGCCAGGAAAGCGGGACCCGCATCAGATCTCCATCCCGAACGGCCGGGTGAACCGGACGTCACCCTCGACCATGTCTCGCATGTCTTCTACGTTGTGGCGGAACATCAGCATCCGTTCGATGCCGAAGCCGAAGGCGAATCCGCTGTACTTCTCGGGGTCCACGCCGCAGGCGGTCAGCACCTTCGGGTTGACCATGCCGCAGCCGCCGAGCTCGATCCAGCCCTCGGACGAGCAGGTGCGGCACGGGCGGTCCGGGTTGCCGACGGACGCGCCGCGGCACACGTAGCAGACCATGTCCATCTCGGCGGACGGCTCGGTGAACGGGAAGAAGTTCGGCCGCAGCCGCGTCTCCATGTCCTCGCCGAACAGCGCCTTGACCATGTGGTCGAGGGTGCCCTTGAGGTCGGCCATGGTCAGGCCCTCGTCGACGGCGAGCAGTTCGACCTGGTGGAAGACCGGGCTGTGCGTGGCGTCGAGCTCGTCGGTGCGGTAGACGCGGCCGGGGCAGATCACGTACACCGGCGGCTCGCGGTCGAGCATCGAGCGGATCTGCACGGGCGAGGTGTGCGTGCGCAGCACGACGCCCGAGTTCTTGGACTCGTCCTGGCTCTGCACGAAGAACGTGTCGTGCTCGGAGCGGGCCGGGTGGTCGGGGCCGATGTTGAGCGCGTCGAAGGTGAACCACTCGGCCTCGGCCTGCGGACCCTCGGCGACCTCGTAGCCCATGGCCACGAAGACGTCCTCGATGCGCTCCGACAGCGTGGTCAGCGGGTGGCGGGCGCCGGCCGGTACCCGGTCGTGCGGCAGGGTGACGTCCACCGCCTCCTCGACCAGGACCCGGGCGTCCCGCTCGTCCTCCAGCTCGGCCTGGCGGGCGGCCAGGGCCTTGTTCACGGCGCCGCGGGCCATGCCCACCAGCTTGCCGGCCGCGGCCTTGGCCTGCGGCGGCAGCGCGCCGATCTCGCGGTTGGCGAGCGAGAGGGGCGAGGTGCCCCCGGTGTGCGCGGTCTTCGCCTGGGCGAGCGCGTCGAGGTCGCCTGCGGCGGCGAAGGCGGCGAACGCCTCGTCCCGCATGCGCTCGATCTCTTCCGGTTTCAGCGCCTCGACCTCAACAGGGTCGTACGACTTGTTAGGTGCCGACATCTCTTCCCGTGCTTCCGATTGTCTCCCAGCAGACGCTGGGAGGTGCCCCCAGGCCGGGGGTCCCCGCGACCGCGATACCGCTACGGCGCGCGGACACAAACGCGCCAAAGGTCGAGTCTAACGGGGTCGTGGAATGCGAGTGCGCCCGTGGCGGCTCGGAGGCGGTCTACTGCAGGTACGCCGGAGCCGCGACGGGCAGAATAAATCGGAACTGGGCGCCGCCGCCGGGGCCTCGCCCGACCGTGATGGTGCCGCCGTGCGCTTCCACGATGCCCTTGACGATGTAGAGGCCGAGCCCGGTCCCGCCGCGCTTGCTCCCCCGCCAGAAGCGGGTGAAGACACGGCCCATCGACTCCTCGGGGATGCCGGGACCTTCGTCGCTCACGGTGACGGCCGTTCCCTTCTCGTCGTGCTCGTCGATGCGGACAGGCGCGGGCGCCACCTCAATGGTGACGGTTCCCTCGCCGTGACGCACCGCGTTTTCCAGCAGGTTGCCGAGCACCTGGTCGATCTTGTCCGGGTCCGCCCACAGATCGGGCAGCGGCCGCTGGACGCGGACCAGGAAGCGGTCCGGGGTCTGCCCCGAGGCGACGCGTGCCTGGAGGTGGCGGCCGACGGCGGCCGGCACGTCGACGGGCTGGCGGCGCACTTCGAGACGGCCCGAGTCGATGCGGGAGATGTCGAGGAGTTCGGCGATGAGCCGGGTGACGCGGTTGGCGTCGGCGTCGACCGTCTCCAGCATCAGCCGCTTCTGGTCGTCCGTGAACCGCTCCCACTTGGCGAGCAGCGTGGCGGTGAAGCCCTTCACGGAGGTCAGCGGGGAGCGCAGCTCGTGCGCGACGGTGGCGATGAGCTCGGCGTGCGAACGCTCGGTACGCCGCCTCGCCTCGGTGGAGCGCAGGCTGACCACGACCCGGCGCACGGGCCCGGTCGGGCGTTCGCGCACGTAACGCGCGGAGACCAGCACTTCGCGGCCGCCGGGCAGCAGCAGGTTGCGCTCGGGCTGCCCGACGCGGATGGCGAGGCCCCCGTACGGATCGGTGAGCTGCCACCAGCGGCGGCCCTTGAGGTCTTCCAGCGGCAGTGCCCGCTCCAGCGGGAAGCCGAGCGCCTCGTGCTTCGGGACCGCCGTGATCCTGACCGCGGCGGCGTTGAAACAGACGACCCGGCCCGTGTCGTCGGCGACCACGATGCCGTCGGGCAGGTCGTCGGGGTCGAAGCCGAGGACATCAGGACGGCCGGACGAGCACAGCGCGGTGCTGTTGCCGATGCTGCTCATGCCGACAGCCATCCCCCTGTCCCACCTCTTCGAAGCGCTGAATGGGCCCCGGAGCCCGCAACACTACTAGGAGGAGGTCACGGAGCGGCACCCTGCCGCAGCACGCTGCGCACGAGCGGAGGCATAGAGGCACACGGCGGCGGCCGTCGCGAGGTTGAGGCTTTCGGCCTTGCCGTGGATGGGCACGCGCACCACCGCGTCCGCGAGCGCGCGGGTCTCCTGTGGCAGGCCCCACGCCTCGTTGCCGAAGATCCACGCGGTGGGGCCGCCCATGGTCCCCGCGTCCAGCTCGGCGTCGAGGTCGTCCTGTCCGGCGCCGTCGGCCGCCAGGATGCGTACGCCCGCGTCGCGAAGCCCCTGGACCGCCTGCTCCACGGGAATACCCACGGCGACCGGCAGGTGGAAGAGCGAACCGACCGACGCGCGCACGGACTTGGGGTTGTACAGGTCGACGGAAGCGTCGGTGAGAACAACCGCGTCGGCGCCCGCGGCGTCCGCGCAGCGCAGTACGGTGCCGGCGTTCCCCGGGTCACGCACGTGGGCGAGCACGGCGACCAGCCTGGGCTTCGCCTTGAGGATGTCCTCGAACGGCGAGTCGAGGAACCGGCAGACACCGACCAGGCCCTGCGGGGTGACGGTCTGGGAGACCTCGGCGAGCACGTCGTCGTCGGCGTAGTGGACCCGGGCGCCGGCGTCCAGCGCCGCGGCCACGATGTCGGCGTAGCGCTCGGCGGCCTCGACGGTGGTGAACAGCTCGACCAGAGTGGGCTCGCCGTCACTGCGGTGCTCGACGGCCTCGCGGACGGCCTGCGGCCCCTCGGCGATGAACCGGCGCTCCTTGCCCCGGAAGGTGCGCCGGGCCAGCCGTCGGGCGGCGGCGACGCGGGGGGAACGCGGGGAGATCAGCTCGGGGGTGGGCATGTACTCGCGGTCTCTCTACGAAGGGGGACGGGGACGGCCCCGCGTGGTCGCGGGACGGTGCCGAGGTGCGGCTCCGCCGAGTGGGCGCGGGGCGGCGCCGAGGTGCGGCTCCGCCGCGTGGGCGCGACCCGCCACGCACAACCCGCGGACAGAAGCGGGTCCCGGGGCCGGAACGCACGGACCCGCAGGCCAACGGCCTGCGGGTCCGGTCCGGCTCAACAAGCCGTCAGGCGCTTACGCGGCCTTCGGGGCGTTGACGTCGCTCGGGAGGGCCTTCTGGGCCACCTCGACGAGCGCGGCGAACGCGTTGGCGTCGTTGACCGCGAGCTCGGCCAGGATCTTGCGGTCCACCTCGATGTTGGCGGCCTTCAGACCCTGGATGAGGCGGTTGTACGTCATGCCGTTCTGGCGGGCAGCGGCGTTGATGCGCTGGATCCACAGCTGACGGAAGTCGCCCTTGCGCTTCTTGCGGTCGTTGTAGTTGTAGACCAGCGAGTGGGTGACCTGCTCCTTGGCCTTGCGGTACAGGCGCGAACGCTGACCGCGGTAGCCGGAGGCCGCCTCGAGGATTGCCCGGCGCTTCTTGTGGGCGTTGACTGCCCGCTTGACGCGTGCCACTTGTTAACTCCTTGTAGCGGGGCCGTGGTTGGACTCACACGACCCGAAATCGAATAGGTCCCGGTCTCGACGTTCCGCCTCCGGCGAGCGGAGGCGGAGGAACGTCACTTGCCGAGAAGCTTCTTGACCTTCTTGGCGTCGGCCGGAGCCAGAACGACCGTGCCCGTCAGCGAGCGGGTCTTCTTGGACGACTTGTGCTCGAGCAGGTGGCGCTTGCCGGCACGCTCACGGAGCACCTTGCCGGAGCCGGTGATCTTGAAGCGCTTGCTGGCACCGCTGTGCGACTTGTTCTTCGGCATAGCGCCGTTATCTCCTCGTCAGTGGCGCTCCCAGCCGGTCCGGGGACCGGCGCTCGGGAGCGTCATATGTGTCGGTTTGATGTCCGGAACGGGCTGTCCCGGAATCAGGCCTCGGCGGGGTGTTCCTCGGCCACTGCCTCGGCGGCGGGCGCCTCGGCGGCCGGCTCGTCCTCGACGGACTCGTCGGCCTGAGTGGTCTGACCCTGGCGCTCCGCCTTGCGGGCCGCCTGGGCCTCGCGGGCTTCGGCCATCGCCTCGGTCTTCTTCTTGTGCGGACCGAGAACCATGATCATGTTTCGGCCGTCCTGCTTCGGGCTGGACTCGACGAAGCCGAGCTCCTCCACGTCCGAAGCGAGGCGCTGGAGCAGTCGGTAGCCGAGCTCCGGCCTGGACTGCTCACGACCACGGAACATGATCGTGATCTTGACCTTGTCGCCCTGCTTGAGGAACCGAACGACGTGACCCTTCTTGGTGTCATAGTCGTGCGGGTCGATCTTCGGCCGGAGCTTCATCTCCTTGATGACCGTGTGCGCCTGGTTCTTGCGCGCCTCACGGGCCTTCATGGCCGACTCGTACTTGAACTTCCCGTAGTCCATGAGCTTGCACACGGGCGGACGGGCGGTCGCCGCGACCTCGACCAGGTCGAGGTCGTACTCCTGGGCGAGCTCCAGGGCCTTGGCAAGCGGAACAATTCCGACCTGCTCGCCGCTGGGGCCGACAAGTCGGACCTCGGGGACGCGAATCCGGTCGTTGATGCGGGGCTCGGCGCTGATGGATCCTCCTCAGTAGCACCACACGACTGTCTGGGGGACAGCCGCGTATGTCTCCAATGACATGACCGGCCACCGCGAGGCACAAAAAATGCCCCGGGACGGACACAGGCGGGGCTCCAAGAAACCGGAGCACCGCCGCGGGTCCACCGCGGGGCGCACATCGGGCGGCTCCATCGTCCGTACGGAACGATGGGGGCCACCTGACCGGATGACCCGCCTCCCGTGAGGGTGGCCGGGTGGGAGATCGGAGCCTCCACTTGTGGGCCGGGCACACGTGCCTGGCCGGTCGTTACACAAGGTTAGCAGCAACCGGACGGGGCGGCGAATCGTGTGGGCGGCATGCGGCACCGCGCACACCGCATATCGTGTGGGCATGAGTGAGACGCCCCCCCAAGACACCGCCGACTTCGACACCATGGCCCGCGACATCGCGGAGGTCCCGGCGGTCGAGGTGATCGTGACGGTCGCCGTGAACCTGATGAGCGCCGCCGCCGTGAAGCTCGGCCTGACCGAGGAAGGCGAGTCGCACAAGGACCTCGACGAGGCCCGCAAGCTGGTGCACGCCCTGGCCGGCCTGCTCGACGCCGGGGCCACCGAGATCTCGTCCTTCCACGCCGCCCCGCTGCGCGACGGCCTCAAGTCGCTCCAGCTGGCGTTCCGCGAGGCGTCCATCGTGCCGGACGCGCCGGGCCAGGGGCCGGGTGAGAAGTACACGGGCGCCGTCTTCGGCTGAGCCCTCCTCCACGACGCGCGCACGGGCCGTTCCTCACCTCACCGGGTGAAGAGCGGCCCGTTCGGCTGGGGGGCTCCGGACGGCAGGACGGCCAGGTCGAGGCCGCGTACCAGCCGGGCCCGCAAAGTCTCGTCGGCGGCGATCAGCTCGGCCACCCGGCGCCCGGCGTCGGCAGGCACCGCGCCGTCGGCGAGGACGAGCGCGAGTGTGCCGTCCGCGCTGCCGGGGCCGAGGTGGGCGCGCAGCACCTCGGGAACGGCGGCCACCGCCGAGCGCACCGCCTCGATCACGGCGGGGTCCTGGAGCGGGTCCGTGCTGCTGCGGCCCTCGGCGAGGGCGAGCAGGGCCGCGCCCTTCAGTTCGTACGCCACCGGGCCCGCGAGGTCGATGACCACGGTGTCCGCCTTCTCGTGCACGGCCGCCGCCAGCGCCTGGTGCAGCGGCACCGCGACCGGCCGGGCCGCCGGGTCCCACAGGGCGAGGGACGCGATGGAGGTGAACGCGGGCAACGCCGTGCGCTCGCCCGCCTTCAGGGTGGGCACGGCCATGTCGCTGGTCTTCTCGCGCTTGAGGCCGTTGTCGTCGATCTCGCTCTCGCCCAGCATCGCGACCACAGGGACCAGCAGCCGCGCCGTGCGCAGCGCGGCGAGCACCCGTGGCTCGGCCGATCTGTCCATCGCCCAGGCGGCCAGCGCCTCGGTCAGTTCGGGAGCGGCAGTGCCGTCGTCGTCGGAGAAGCCGGAATCCGGAATGTTCTTGAGCGCCACGTCACGAGCCTAGCCGGGCCCTCGCGCCGGCCCGTCACGGCCTCCGCGGCAGCTTCACAGCCACTCGCGCGGCGTCCTGACCCGGGTGGAGCGCCACAGCACCACTCCGGCGGCGAGCAGCAGGACACCGCCGCCCGCCGAGAGCGGGGCCAGCCAGTTCGCCGGGTCGTCGGACGGGGTGGGTGCATCGGGGCCGCCGCCGAAGTAGGTCTTGCCGTACTGCGCGGACTCGGACCTCAGGGGGGCAGCCTTGAGACCGGCGGCGGCGGTGAGCGCGGCGGCCGGGTCGATCATGCCGTAGCCGCGGGCGTCGTCGCGGCCGCCCTGGGGGGCGTCGCGTGCGGTGTCCTGGAGGAGCTTCTTGATCTGCGCCGGGGTGAGGCCGGGGTCGGCGGAGCGCAGCAGGGCGACGGCTCCGGACACGAACGCGGAGGCGGCGCTCGTGCCCCAGCCCTCGTAGTACTTGCGGTCCGGGTCGGCTATGACGACGTCCACGCCGGGGGCGCTGACGGTGGCGTACCAGCGGCGGGTGGAGAAGGAGGCGTGGGTGCCGTTCTTGTCGACGGCGGCGACCGCGATGACGCCGGGGTAGGCGGCCGGGTAGGAGATGTGGTCGCCCTGGGCGCCTCCGTTGCCCGCGGAGGCCACGACGACGGCGCCCTTGCCGAGCGCGTACTGGATCGCGGCGTCCTCGGCGGCTTCGGGGTGGGCGGAGGCGCTGTCGTCGCCGAGCGAGAGGTTGATGACGTCGGCGCCGTTGTCGGCGGCCCAGCGGATGCCCTCGGCCAGCGCGCCGCCCTTGGTCTCGCGGGCCTGTGCGCGGGCGGGGTCGGTGGATTCCAGGATGACCCGGACCGGCAGGATCTTGGCTTCGGGCGCGATGCCGAGGACGCCGGAGCGGTCCTCCGCGCCGTGTCCGTGGCCCGCGATGATGCCGGCCATGGCGGTGCCGTGCCGGGCCCAGTCGCGGCTTCCCTGGCCGGCTCCGAAGCCGACCAGGTCGTTGCCCGGCAGCACCTGTCCTGCGAGGTCGGGGTGGCTCGCGTCGACGCCGGTGTCCAGGACCGCGACGGTGATGCCCTTGCCCTTGGACGTGCGCCATGCCTCTTGGGTGTGCATGGCGGTCAGTTCCCACTGACGGTCGCGTATGCCGTCGGCGTGGGCGGGCGCGGCGCAGAGCAGCAGGGTGAGTGCGGCGGTCGCGGCGAGTGCGCCCGCGCGGCGCACGGGGCCGGACGACGACGCGGTGGTCACGGCCGGTTCGGTCCCGGACGGCCCGGTCACGGACGGCCCGGTCACGGACGGCCCGGTCACGGTGGGCTCGGTGGTCACGGCCGGTTCGGTCCCGGGCGGCCCGGTCACGGTGGGCTCGGTGGTCACGGCCGGTTCGGTCCCGGGCGGCCCGGTCGTGGTGGTCGCGGTCGTGGTGGGCCGGGTCATGGCGGGCACGGTCGTCGTGGGCTCGTTCGTCGTGGGCTCGATCGTCGTGGGCTCGTTCGTCGTGGGCTCGGTCACGGTGCGGGCTCCGGGCCTGCGGCGACCTTCTTGCGCAGGCCGCGTTCGACGGTGTCGGCGATGCCCTTGGCGTCGTGGCCGAGGCCCGCCTCGGCCACGGGACCGCTCGCCCCGTCGACCGTGGCCTCTTCGGCGGACTGCGGCGCGAGGACCGCACGGCCGTCGGCGAACCCGGAGACGGCGGTGACCACCACGGGGGCGTCGGTGAGGACCCGTACGGTCCAGCTCGCGCGCTGCTTGTCGCCGAACGACGCGGCGTCGCTGCCCTTGACGGCGTACGGGCGCGGCAGCAGATCGGTACGGTCGCCGAGCTTCTGGGTGCTGAACCGGTTCGCCAGGGCGGTCATCGCGGCGGGTTCGGCGCTGGTGAAGACCAGGCCGACGGTGGTCACGCTGCTGGCCGTCGCGTCGGTGTAGGTGGCGCGCAGCATGCGGGCGCAGCCGACCGGTTCGACGACCTTGAGGAGCAGCGGGTCGAGGGCGTCCGCGCAGTCGCCGTCCGGGGCGACCCCGATGCGGGTCCACTGGCGGTCTGCGCCGCCGGGTCCCGCGCCCGCGCCCCGGATGGTGCGGGGGAAGAGGGTGTCGACGGGCACGCTGTGCCACAGGTCGCGGGCTGCCGTGTAGGTGCTGCGGGCGGCCGGCCCGTCGGAGTCGTCGTCCAGCCAGGTCCCCGCCGCGGCCCCGCCGACGAGTCCGGCGCCCAGGACCACGCAGACCGCGGCCGCCGCGAGCCGCCCGGGCCGCCGGGCGGGGACCGGCCGCAGCGGGCCCGGCTCGTCGGACAGCGGTTCCGGGGGCAGCAGCGGCCTGGGCGGGACGGCCGGGAGCGGGGGTATCGCGGGAGGGCGGGGGCCCGAAACCGTGGGCGATATGCGGGTGTTCGGCAGCACCGGGCCCGGGTCGATCAGGTCGAGCGCGGAACGGAGCCGGTCGGCGGGGCCCTCGGGCGCGGGCGGCGGCGGGGCCGGCGCCGGGGCGGCGGCGGGCTCGGGTCGCTGTGCGGGCGAGGGGAGTTGAGGGGTGCGCTGGGCGGGAGGCGGCAGGTGAGGGGTGCTGCGCGGGGGTCGTGCGTCGGTGGTCATCCGCCCCCCTCGTGCCCCTCGTGCCGTCCGGTCCAGCCCTCTTGCGCTCGGGCGTCACTCTACGGGCTGATCCTGTGCGGGCGCAGACCGGTCCGGGCGTCGCGGCATCCGCACCGGCCGACCCCTACCTTGTGGTAACCGGTTCTGGCAGGCTTCCGCCATGACACCCCGCGCCGCTGACCGCGCCCGGTACGACCGGGCGACCGCTCATCTTGACGCACCCGTGGCGATCGTCGATCTGGAGGCGTTCGACGCCAACGCCAAGGACATGCTTCGCCGGGCGTCGGGCAAGCCGATCCGGGTCGCAAGCAAGTCGGTGCGGTGCCGTGCGCTCCTTGAGCGGGTGCTGGCCAGGCCCGGCTTCGCGGGCGTCATGTCGTACACCTTGGCGGAGTCGGTGTGGCTGGCGCGGGCCGGCTTCGAGGACGTCCTGCTGGCCTATCCGTCCGCGGACCGGGCCTCCTTCGCCGAGCTGACTGCCGACCCCAAGCTGGCCCGTGCCATCACCGTGATGGTCGACGACCCGGCGCAGCTCGACCTCGTGGACCGGGCCCGTGAGGGCGAGGGCATGGAGGTGCGGGTCTGTCTTGAACTCGACACCTCGCTCCAGCTGTTCGGTGGCCGGGTACGGGTCGGCGCCCGGCGCTCCCCGCTGCGCACCCCCGCCCAACTGGCCGAACTGGCCCGCTCGGTGGCTCGGCGCCCGGGGTTCCGCCTGGTGGGTCTGATGGCGTACGAGGGTCATGTGGCCGGGGTCGGGGATGCGGTGGCGGGCAGTCCGCTGCGCTCGCGGGCGATCCGCCTGATGCAGGCCGCGGCACGCAGGGAACTGGCGGCGCGGCGGGCCGATGTGGTGCGTGCGGTGCAGGCCGTAGCGCCGGATCTGGAGTTCGTCAACGGCGGCGGCACGGGCAGCGTGCAGCACACGGCGGCCGAGGCTGCGGTGACCGAGATCGCGGCGGGTTCGGGGCTCTATGTGCCGCGGCTCTTCGACAACTACACGTCGTTCAGCGGGCGTCCGGCGGCGCTGTTCGCCCAGCCGGTGGTGCGCCGCCCGGGTGTCGGCGTGGTGACCGTGCTCGGCGGCGGCTATCCGGCCTCGGGTGCGCCCGGCGCGGACCGGCTGCCGGTGCCGTATCTGCCCGAGGGGCTGCGCTACGACCCGCAGGAGGGCGCGGGCGAGGTGCAGACACCGCTGCTCGGCTCCGCCGCGGACGATCTCCTGATCGGCGACAAGGTGTGGTTCCGGCACGCCAAGGCGGGCGAACTGTGCGAGCGCTTCGATGAGTTGCGGCTGGTGGAGGGCGACCGGGTGACGGCGACGGTGCCGACGTACCGGGGCGAGGGCCGTACGTTCCTTTAGGCCGCGCGGGTCGGCGGGGCCGGAGCCACTGCGGGGTCAGGGCGACGGCGGGGCCAGGCTCGTGCCGACGCCGCCGTTCTGTCCGCCGCCGATGGGCGCGATGCTCCGCGTGATGGTGTCCATGAGGGCGAGCGGCGGGCCGTCCGCGCCCGCGTCGAGGGCGAACCGTGCGATGACCATGGCCTGGCTGCCCACCGTCGAGGGAAAGGCAAGCGACTCGACGTAACCCCCGGGGCCCTTACCGGTCCTGACCTGCCAGCGCACCAGGTAGCCGGTGCGGCCGTCCACCACCACCGGCCCCGACTTCACCTCCTGGTGCGAGGTGATGCCGTTGTAGGGGTGGCCGCCGATGGGGTCGTGGTCGTAGGCGTCGGCGGCGGCGTCGGCGATGTCGTTCTTGGCGATGGCCTCGGCGGTCTTGAGGTCGGTCGCGGTGGCCGTCGCTGTGGTGACGCTGCCGTGGTGGCAGAACCCGGAGTCGCCCGGGCAGTCGTACGTGCCCTTCGTCGTCATGGTGACGAGCCCGGTCACCGGGTCGTCGGTCTTCTCCCAGCCGTCGGGGATCGTCAACGTGATCCCGTCGAGCTGGTCGACGAGGGTGTGCGGATCGGCGGAAGCCGGTGAACTCGCCTTGGTGGAGGGCGAGTTGACGGCCATCGGCACGGTGGGGCCCTTGTTCGCGTCGGCGGGGTGCGGATCGTCGTCGCCGTGGCCGACGACGAGGACGGCGCCCACGATCGCGGCCATCAGGACCACGGCGGCGGCGCCCGCCACCAGCGGGCCGCGCCGCCGTACGGGCGGCGCGGTGACCACGGTGACGGGCTCGGCCGGCCCGAAAGCCTGCCCGCCCTGCGCTCTGGTGTGGGCGGTCCAGGCGGCCCCGTCCCACCAGCGTTCGGTGCCGGGCACGCCCGGGTCCGGGTACCAGCCGGGCGGGGTCGTCATGGTCATGGCCCCACCCTAGAACCCGCGTTCAGCCGCCGTACACCGAGTCCCGCTGGTCGGGGACGACCGAGCCGTCGCCGCGCCGCACGGCGGCCGCAGTGCCGTCGCGCTCGGTGTAGCCGGTGGTGGCGCAGGGGTAGGGCGCCGCCTTCTGGCCCTTGGGCTCGATGAACATGGGGTTCACGATCCAGCGGCCGTCGCTGTCGTCGTACGCCCGGCACATCAGCTCGTTCTTGTTGCGGTTCAGGACGAGCCGCAGGCCGGTCGCGTCCCGCAGGAAGGAGACGTCGGTGTCGGAGTCGCCGGCCGCGAACACCTGTCGGCGGTTCGCGGGCTGGACCTTCTCGGCCGCGGCGCCCCGCACGCCGAAGATCTCCTGGTTGATCCAGCAGCGCTTGCCGTCGATGTAGGTGATCATCGAGTCGTCGCCGTCCTTGACCGAGCCGCAGCCCTTGAGGTGCGAGGTGGTGCGGCCGTGCTCGGTCGTGGAGCGGATGCCGATCGCATGGTCGGGCGCCACGCCGGCGCCGCGCGCCCACACGTCGACGACGGGCTCGGGCGATGCGGAGGTGATCCAGACGTCGAAGCCGGCCTTCTGGAGCGTACGGATCAGATCGCGCTGCTGGTCGTAGTAGCGCACCCACGCGGTGGCCTTGGTGTTGCTGCCGACCCTCTGGACGGCGTCGACGGGGGCCGACAGGTTCTCGGTGCGCGCCGCCGACGCGAAGGACGTGATCTGGGCCGGTGTCCAGCCGTGCAGGAGCTGGGCGAGCCAGGCGTACGAGGGCTCGGTGGTGCGCCGGTCGTACCCGGCGAACGCGGTGGTCCCGGCGCTGGTGGCGCCCTCGCCGTAGACCGCGAGGATTTCGTCGGCGCAGCGGGTGTCGGTGCCGGTGGGGAGCGTCTTGGAGGCGCCGGCGGGACACGCCGCGGTCAGCGCCTTCGCCGCGTCGGCGGTCAGATAACGGCTGGTGGTGCGCCAGTCGCCGCGCACCGGACGCTGGATCTTGGAGTTGCGCAGCAGCCAGTACATCGTGGCGTCGCCGACGTCGTTCTTGACGACGGTGTTGTCCCAGTCGAAGACGGCGACCGGCTTCTTGCCGTGCCGGGCCCCCGCCCCGCACCTGCCGTAGCTGTCGATCAGGTCCTGGATCCGGCCCTGGTTGTCCCCGAACCATCCGTCGGAAACCGTCAGTCGGGGGCAGTGCGATGCCGTGCGCGCCTCGGCGGGCTGGGCGGCGACGAGGCCGGCCGCGGCTACGGAGAGGGCCGCGGCGAGTACCGGGAGTCGGCGGGCGGCGGGGGATGTGGACACGCTGGGGGGCTCCTGTCGTCGGACGATCATCGCGGACGGTAGACAGCGCAGCCGGGCGTCGTGCGACGCCCGGCTGCCCTGTGCGTGGCCCCGAGGTGAACAACGGGGTGGTCAGGTTTAGAGGGGGGTGACGTACGCCCCCGCGATGCCGCCGTCGACCAGGAAGTCGGTGGCGTTGATGAACGAGGAGTCGTCGCTCGCGAGGAAGGCGACCGCGGCGGCGATCTCGTCGGCCTCCGCGAACCGGCCCGCCGGGATGTGCACAAGCCGGCGCGCGGCCCGCTCGGGGTCCTTGGCGAACAGCTCCTGGAGCAGTGGGGTGTTGACCGGGCCCGGGCACAGCGCGTTGACGCGGATGCCCTCGCGGGCGAACTGCACGCCGAGCTCGCGCGACATGGCGAGCACCCCGCCCTTGGAGGCGGTGTAGGAGATCTGCGAGGTCGCCGCGCCCATGACGGCCACGAACGAGGCGGTGTTGATGATGGAGCCGCGGCCCTGGCGCCGCATGTAGGGCAGGGCCGCCTTGCAGCACAGGTAGACGGAGGTCAGGTTGACCTCCTGCACACGGCGCCAGGCGTCGAGTCCTGTGGTGAGGATGGAATCGTCGTCGGGGGGCGAGATGCCCGCGTTGTTGAACGCGATGTCGACGCTGCCGTAGGTGTCGAAGGCGGTCTTGAACAGCGCCTCGACCTGCTCCTGGTCGGTGACGTCGACCTTCACGAAGGTGCCGCCGACGGCTTCGGCCGCGGCCTTTCCGGCCGTTTCGTCGATGTCGCCGCACACCACGTGGGCGCCCTCGGCGGCCAGGCGCCGGGCGGTCGCGAGGCCGATGCCGCTGCCGGCCCCGGTGATGACGGCGGTGCGGCCGGCCAGGCGGCGGCAGATGATGTCGTCGGTCATGAGTGCTCAGGCCTCCGTGCTGATGAAGACGTTCTTGGTCTCGGTGAAAGCGGTGAGGGCGTCGGGGCCGAGCTCGCGGCCGAGGCCGGACTGTTTGTAGCCGCCGAACGGGGTCGAATGGCGCACGCTGGAATGGGAGTTGACGGACAGGTTGCCCGCCGCCACGGCCCGTGAGACGCGCAGGGCGCGGCCGACGTCGCGGGTCCAGATCGACCCCGAGAGCCCGTAGTCGGTGGCGTTGGCGAGCCGCACCGCGTCCGCCTCGTCCTCGAAGGGAAGGACGACGGCGACCGGCCCGAACACCTCCTCGACGGCGGCGGGCGCGTCCGCCGCCAGGCCGGTCAGAACGGTCGGCGGGAACCAGAACCCGGCCCCCTCGGGCGCGCTGCCGCGCAGCGCGGGCGCGTCGTCGGCGACATACGACCTGACGCGGTCCAGCTGGACGCGCGAGATCAGCGGGCCCATCTGTGTCTTCTCGTCGGCCGGGTCGCCGACGACGATCCCTTCGATCGCGGGGCCGAGCAGGTCCATGAAGCGGTCGTACGCGGTGCGCTGGACCAGGATGCGGGTGCGGGCGCAGCAGTCCTGGCCTGCGTTGTCGAGGAAGGACATCGGGGTGGCGGCGGCCGCCGCCTCGATGTCGGCGTCGGCGAAGACGATGTTGGGGCTCTTGCCGCCGAGTTCGAGGGTCACCCGCTTCACGCGGTCGGCGCAGGCGGCCATGATCTGCTTGCCGACGCGGGTCGACCCGGTGAAGACGATCTTCGCGACGCCGGGGTGTTCGACCAGCGCGTTCCCCGCGACGGCGCCCGCGCCGGGCAGGACCTGGAAGAGGCCTTCGGGCAGCCCCGCCTCCAGGGCGAGGTCGGCCAGGCGCAGTGCGGTCAGCGGGGTCGTCTCGGCGGGTTTGAGGATCACCGCGTTGCCCGCGGCGAGCGCGGGCGCGGTGCCCCAGGCGGCGATCGGCATCGGGAAGTTCCAGGGGGCGATGACACCGATCACGCCGAGCGGTTCCAGCAGGGTGATGTCGAGGCCGCCCGCGACCGGGATCTGCCGGCCGCTCAGCCGCTCCACTCCCCCGGCCGAGAAGTCGAGCAGATCACGGACGTTGCCCGCCTCCCAGCGGGCGTTGCCGATGGTGTGTCCGGCCTCGCGCACCTCCAACTGGGCCAGTTCTTCGACGTGTTGGTCGACCACGGCCGCGAAGCGGCGAAGGAGGCGGGCCCGGTCGGCGGGGGCCGCGGCGGCCCAGTGGCGCTGGGCGGCCCTGGCCCGTACGACCGCGGCGTCCACGTCGGCGACGGTGGCGCCGGGGACGACCGCGATCACTTCCTCGGTGGCCGGGTCGAGCACCTGAAGCTCATGCGAAGCGGACACGTCGTTCCTCACAGGCGTTCGAAGGAGCGGCGGAGCTCCCAGTCGGTCACCGCGGCGTCGAACGCGTCGAGCTCGACCCGCGCCATGTTGCGGTAGTGCGCGACGACCTCGTCTCCGAAGGCCGCCTTGGCGATGGGGCTGTTCTCCCACAGTTCGGCGGCTTCGCGCAGGGTGGTGGGGACGTGGGCGTAGTCACCGGTGTACGCGTTCCCGGTGCACGCCTCGGGCAGTTCGAGCTTGTTCTCGATGCCGTACAGGCCGGCCGCGACAAGTCCGGCGACGGCGAGGTGCGGGTTGACGTCGCCGCCCGGGAGCCGGTTCTCGAAGCGGGTGCCCGCGCCGTGGCCGACGACCCGCAGCGCGCAGGTGCGGTTGTCGTGGCCCCAGGCGACGGCGGTGGGGGCGAAGGAGCCGGGCTGGAAACGCTTGTAGGAGTTGATGTTCGGCGCGTACAGGAGGGAGAAGTCGCGCAGCGCGGCGAGCTGTCCGGCCAGGAAGTGGCGCATCACGGGCGACATGGGGTCGGACCCGTCGCCGGCCATGACGTTGCGGCCGTCCGCGTCGGTGAGCGAGAGGTGGATGTGGCAGGAATTGCCCTCGCGCTGGTCGTACTTGGCCATGAAGGTGAGCGAGACGCCCTCCTGGGCCGCGATCTCCTTGGCGCCGGTCTTGTAGATGGCGTGCTGGTCGCAGGTGACCAGGGCCTCGTCGTAGCGGAAGACGATCTCGTGCTGGCCGGGATTGCACTCGCCCTTGGCCGACTCGACGGTGAGTCCTGCCGCCTGCATCTCGTTGCGGATGCGGCGAAGGAGCGGCTCGATGCGGCCGGTACCGAGCACCGAGTAGTCGATGTTGTACTGGTTGGCCGGGGTGAGGCCCTGGTATCCGGCGTCCCAGGCCTGCTCGTAGCTGTCCTTGAACACGATGAATTCGAGTTCGGTGCCGACCTGCGCGGTGTAGCCGAGCTCCGCGAGCCGTTCCAGCTGGCGGCGCAGGATCTGGCGTGGGGCGGCCACCACCGGGGAGCGGTCGCTCCAGCCGAGGTCGGCGATGAGCATCGCGGTGCCGTCGTTCCAGGGGACCCGGCGCAGCGTGGCCGCATCGGCGCGCATGGCGAAGTCGCCGTAGCCGCGCTCCCAGGACGACATCGCGTAGCCGTCGACCGTGTTCATCTCGGTGTCGACGGCTAGCAGGTAGTTGCAGCCCTCGGTGCCGTGCTCCAGGACCTCGTCGAGGAAGAACCCGGCCGCGAAGCGCTTGCCCTGCAGTCGCCCTTGCATATCGGGGAAGGCGAGGACGACAGTGTCGATCTCACCGCTCGCGACGAGGTCTCGCAGCTCCTCGATCGAGAGCGGGGGTGTGCGGTCTGCCACGGGAAGCTCCTCCTTGGGTCAGCCGAGAGCCATAAGGTATGGGCTAGGACCATTGATTGGGAAGAGGAATCCACGACGTGGCGAAGAAGATCGACCCGGCGGACCGGACCGAGGGCGGCACACCGGACACCCTGGTGCCCGTCCTGCGGACCGTACGGGCGGGCAACGGCTTCGAGGAGGCACTGGAGCAGGTCCTCCAGCTGCTGCGCCTGGGCCTGGTGCCGCCGGGCGGACGCCTGCCGTCCGAGCGGGAGTTGGCCGAGCGCATGGGCATCAGCCGGGTCACCCTGCGCGAGGTCCTGAAGGTGCTCCAGGAACAGGGCCTGGTCGAGAGCAGGCGCGGCAGGTACGGCGGCACGTTCGTGCTGCGCAGGCCCGCCGAGGGCGGCGAGGACGAGCTGCGGCGGCGCATCGCGTCGGTCGACGTCGAGGACGTCCTGCGCTTCCGGGAGGTCCTTGAGGTGGGCGCGGCCGGGCTGTGCGCCGCGCACGGGCTGAGCGATGCGGGCGCCGAACGGCTGCGGGCCGCGCTCACCGCGACCCACGACGCCGAGCTCGGCGACTACCGGCGCCAGGACACGCTGCTCCACCTCACCCTTTCCGAGCTCTCCGGATCGCCCTCGCTCACCGCCCAGTACGCGGCGGTCCGCGCGACAGTGAACGAGCTCCTGGACTGCATTCCGCTCCTGGTCCGCAACCTGGAGCACTCCCAGCACCAGCACACCGCGCTGGTGGAGGCGGTGCTCGACGGCGACGCGGACGGGGCGCGCGAAGTGATGCGGGAACACTGCGGGGGCACGGCGGCGCTGCTGCGCGGCTTCTTGACCTGAGCGGGGCCGGGCCTCCCGGCCTTGGCCCGCTCAGGCCCACCGCGCCCCACCCCCGCTCCGGCTCGCCGGCTCCTCGCGGCCCCGTTCCGGCCCGCCCAGCCCGCCCCGGCCGCCTCGCACCCCCACCCCGGCCCCCGGGCCCCCCGCGCCCCGGCTCGGCCGGCCCGCCGCCCCCTCCGTAACCGCGGAGCCCCGCCCCGACCGACCCCCCGCGCCCCATCCGTAACCGCGGTTTTACGTACACCCCTTGCGCATCCCCCTACCGTCCGGCAAAGGTATGCAGCCGAACCATTGACCTGATCTCCCTTGACGATCACCTGGAGCGGCTCATGGCCGAGCGCACCGATGTCCGCACCCCACCACCCGCCCGCGCCGAGGACGACTATCTGCACCGGCGCACCCTGCGGCGCGGCAGCGCCGGCTGGCTGCTGCTCACCGGGCTCGGCGTCGCCTATGTGGTGTCGGGCGACTTCTCCGGCTGGAACATCGGCCTGTCCAAGGGCGGCTTCGGGGGCCTCGCCGCGGCCACCGTCCTGATGGGCATCATGTACGCCTGTCTCGTCTTCTCGCTGGCCGAGCTCTCCGCCATCCTGCCCACCGCGGGCGGCGGTTACGGCTTCGCGCGCCGGGCGCTCGGCACCTGGGGCGGGTTCCTGACCGGCACCGCGATCCTCATCGAGTACATCCTGGCGCCGGCCGCGATCTCGCTCTTCATCGGCGACTACGTCGAATCGCTCGGCCTGTTCGGGCTCACCTCCGGCTGGCCCGTCTACCTCGCCTGCTTCGTGATCTTCATCGGCATCCATCTGTGGGGCGTGGGCGAGGCGCTGCGCTTCAGCCTGGTGGTCACCGCCATCGCCGTGGCGGCCCTGCTGGTCTTCGCCGTGGGCGCCCTCACCGACTTCGACGCCTCGCGCCTCAATGACATCCCGGTGGACGCCTCGGCGCTCGGCTCCACCTCGTGGCTGCCGTTCGGCGTGCTCGGCATCTGGGCCGCGTTCCCCTTCGGCATGTGGTTCTTCCTCGGCGTCGAAGGGGTGCCGCTGGCGGCGGAGGAGGCCAAGGACCCGGTGCGCTCCATGCCGCGCGCGCTCGCGATCTCGCTGTCCGTCCTGGTACTGCTCGCCGTGCTGACCTTCCTCGCCGCGACCGGCGCGCACGGCTCGGCCGCCCTCAAGGACGCGGGCAACCCACTGGTCGTGGCGCTCCAGGGCGACGGCGGCCCGACCGCCCTGAGCCGCTTCGTCAACTACGCGGGTCTCGCGGGCCTTGTGGCGTCGTTCTTCTCGCTGATCTTCGCGGGCTCGCGCCAGCTCTTCGCCCTGTCCAGGGCCGGCTACCTGCCCCGTTTCCTGTCCCTGACCAGCCGCCGCAAGTCGCCCTATCTGGGCCTGCTGATCCCCGGCGCGCTCGGCTTCGCGCTCGCCGCGTGGAGCGGCAACGGCGGGCGGATGCTGAACGTCGCGGTCTTCGGCGCCACGATCTCCTACGCCTTGATGGCGCTCTCGCACGTGGTGCTGCGGCGCCGCGAGCCGGGCCTTCGGCGGCCCTACCGCACACCCGGCGGGATCCTGACCTCCTCGGTCGCCTTCGTCCTCGCGCTGCTCGCACTCGTGGCGACGTTCCTGGTGGACAAGGACGCCGCGTTCATCGCGCTCGGCGTCTACGCGATCGCGCTTGCCTACTTCGCCTTCTACAGTCGCCACCGTCTGGTCGCCCATGCGCCCGAGGAGGAGTTCGCGGCGCTGGCCGCCGCCGAGGCCGAACTCGGCCGGGACTGACCCGCTGCCCCTGTGAACGGAGACCACCGCCGTGTCCAAGCCGCTCATCGGCATCAGTACGTATCTGGAGCCCGCCCGGTGGGGCGTGTGGGAGCTGCCCGCCGCCCTGCTGCCCGCCGCGTACCCCCGGCTCGTGCGGGCGGCCGGCGGGCTCGCCGCGATGCTGCCGCCGGACGACGACCCGCGGGCCGCGGCCGAGGTGGTGGCGCGCCTGGACGGCCTGGTCATCGCGGGCGGCGCGGATGTGGAGCCGGTCCGGTACGGAGCCGAGCCGTCGCCCCGTACCGGTCCCCCGGCCCGCGAACGGGACGCCTGGGAACTCGCCCTGATCGAGGCGGCGCTGGCCTCGAACACCCCGCTGCTCGGCATCTGCCGCGGCCTTCAGCTCCTCAACGTGGCGCTCGGCGGGACCCTGGTCCAGCACCTGGACGGGCACACCGGCGGGCTCGGCGTGATCGGCGAGCACACCGTCACCCCCGTGCCGGGCACGCTCTACTCCTCGCTCGTCCCCGAGGCCACCGGCGTGCCGACCTATCACCACCAGTGCGTGGGCCGGCTCGGCGCCGGTCTCCTCGCATCGGCGCACGCCGAGGACGGCACGGTCGAGGCCGCCGAACTCTCCGGCGCCACCTGGGCCATCGGCGTCCAGTGGCATCCCGAGATGGGCCGCGACACCCGCGTGACCGAGGGCCTGGTACGGGCCGCCGCGAGGCGCTGAGACCTCCGCCGGCACCGCCGCGAAGGACCGCCTCGCACCGGGGTGAGGGCCCCGGTCGCGGCGCGGCCGCACACTGGACGACACGCCCGGACACCCCCGCCTCCGCGAGGGGGTGACGTTTCGGCGATCATCCGGGTATCTTCCTCTCGCCGCCCCTCACCGGGCGGATCCGCCGAGACTCCTCGCCTTCACCTGGCCGCTCGTTCCTCTTCGCGCACTCGTTCCTTCCCCGGCCATTTCACGGACACATCCTGACCGTGTGTCCCCCGTGCCCCCGCTCTTTCCCGCCCGTCGGCGGGAGGGCTCCGCCGCGCCCAGAAGGACCGAAGGCCCCGTGCCCGCACCCGTCATCCTGTCGGGCCGTTCCGTACGGCTCGAACCGCTCGCCCCCTCCCACGCCCCGGCTCTGGCCGCCGCCGCGGCCGCCGACCGGACCTCGTACGCCTTCACACCCGTGCCGCACGGACTCGACGCGGCGTACGCCTACATCGACCGCGCCGTGGCCGACCAGCGGACCGGCCGTACGCTCGCGTTCGCGACCGTGCGGGCCGCCGACGGCCTGGTCGTGGGCTCGACCCGGTTCTGCGAACTCGACTACTGGGACGGCCCCGTGGAGTGGCCACCCGCGCCGCGCGGACCCCTGAGCTGCGCCGTCGCCGCGGTCCCCGACGCGGCCGAGATCGGCGGCACCTGGCTCTCCGCGCACGCCCAGGGCACCGGCATCAACACCGAGGCCAAGCTCCTGATGTTCCAGCACGCCTTCGACACCTGGCGGGTGCGGCGGATCTCGCTGCGCGCGGACGCCCGCAACGCCCGCTCGCGGGCCGCGATCGAAGGGCTCGGCGCGGTGTGCGAGGGGGTGCGGCGCGTCCACACCCGGGGCCTGGACGGGCTCGTGCGGGGCACGGCGTTCTACTCGGTGCTCGACGAGGAATGGCCGACGGTGCGGCGCACCATCGAGCAGCGCCTGGAGCGCGCCCGTCCCGTCGCCGACAGCCGCCGCCTCGTGCCCGCCTGACGGCGCGTCAGGCAGGTCGGGTCAGGGAGAGGAGATCGCGTGCGGGCCCGGCCGGCAGCGGGCCCCTGCGCCACACCGCGCGCAGATCACGCCGCAGCCGTACGCCCTCGACGGGGATCTGCACCAGCCGGCGGGCGGCCAGCTCCTCGCCGAGCGCGAGTTCGCTGAGCACCGACGGTCCGGCCCCGCTGACCACGGAGGCCTTCACCGCGGTGGTGGAGGAGAGTTCGATGAGGGGTTCCGCGAGCCCGCCGTGGGCGGCGAGCGCCGCGTCGAGGACCTGCCGGGTGCCCGAGCCGTGCTCGCGCAGGATGAGCGGGGTGGCGGCCAGTTCGGCGGGCGGCAGCGGATGACGTCTGCGGGCCCACGGGTGCGACGGCGCCGCGACCACCACGAGCCGGTCGTGGCCGATGACCGCCGAGTCGAGCCCCGGGGGCACGCCGAGACCTTCGACGAACCCGAGGTCGGCCTCGTCGCCCAGCAGCCGCTCGGCGACCACGGCCGAGTTGCCCGCGCTCAGCGACACCGCGGTGCCAGGACGCTCGGCGCGCAGCGCGATCAGCCAGCCCGGCAACAGGTACTCGGCGATCGTCATGCTCGCGGCGACCCGCAGCCGCGAGTCCCGGCGGCCGCGCAACGCCTGCGCGCCCGCGTCGAACGCCTCGGCCGCCTCCACCACCCGCCGCGCCCAGTCCGTCACCAGGACGCCCTCGGCGGTGAGCGTGGAGCCGCGCGGTGAGCGGTCCACGAGGGCGACGCCGAGCAGTCGTTCCATCGAGCGGACCCGGCTGCTCGCGGCGGGCTGGGTGATGCCGAGGTCGCGGGCCGCGCGCCCGAGGCTGCCGTGCCGGGCGACCGCGAGCAGCAGCTCCATCGCCCCCAGGTCGGGCACCCGGTGGGCCAGGGGGGCTGGGTCCTCGGGACCGCTCACGCTCATAAACCCAGCTTATGGGCTCATAGGCCCAGTGGGCGTGGCGGGGCTCCGGCCACCGCACGAGGCTGGGGTCATGGCCATCACCGCGCGACCGCGCCCCCGCACCCAGCCCCTCGTCGTCGTCCGGCGGCGCCCGGCGCTGCGCCACCTCGGCCCGAACTGGTACGCCGCGGTGATGGGCACCGCCATCATCCCCAACGCGGGCGCGGGGCTGCCGTTCCGCGTTCCCGGCCTCCCGGTGATCTGGGCCCTCTCGCTCGCCCTGCTCGTGGTGCTGCTCGTGGCGCGCGCGGGCCACTGGCTGCACCACCGCGACCAGGGCCGCGCCCATCTCCTGGATCCGGCGGTCGCGCCGTTCTACGGCTGTCTGTCGATGGCCTTCCTCGCCGTCGGCATCGGCTCGCTCTCCGTGGGCGCCGACCTGATCGGTGAGAGCGCGGCCGTCCCGCTGGCGTGGGTGCTGTACGGGGTGGGCACGCTGACCGGCCTGGTGGCCGCCGTGGCCGTCCCGTACCTGATGGTCGTGCGCCACGAACTCGCTCCCGGCAGCGCATCGCCCGTCTGGCTGCTGCCCGTGGTGGCGCCCATGGTCTCGGCGACGCTCGGCCCGCTGCTCGTCCCCCATCTGCCCGCCGGGCAGGCCCGCGAGGCGATGCTGCTCGGTTCGTACGCGATGTTCGGCATGAGCCTGCTCGCCACCCTGGTCATCCTGCCGGTGGTGTTCTCGCGGCTGGTCCACCGCGGCGCGCTGCCGCTTGTGCTCACCCCGACCCTGTTCCTGGTGCTCGGCCCGCTCGGCCAGTCGACCACCGCCGTGAACAAGCTGGCCGACGTGGCGTCCGGCGCGATCGGCGCCCCCTACGCGCACGGCATGGGCGCCTTCGCCGTGGTGTACGGAGTGCCGGTGATGGGCTTCGCCCTGATGTGGCTGGCGCTCGCGGTGGCCATGGCGGTGCGGGCGGCCCGCAACGGGATGCGCTTCGCGATGACGTTCTGGGCGTTCACCTTCCCCGTCGGCACCTGCGTCACGGGAGCCGAGGGCCTGGCCCGCCACACCGGTCTGCATGCCTTCGACTGGCTCGCGGTCGCCCTGTACGTCCTGCTGGTCGCGGCCTGGCTGGTGGCCGCATTCCACACCGTGCGGGGGCTGCTCGACGGCAGGCTGCTCGCGGCGCCCGTCAAGAAGTGACCCCGGTCAGCTCTGCCGTCCGAGCGCCGCGCCGAGTACGGCCGGCGCCTCGGCCAGTGACGGGCCGTACCAGGTGAGATGGCGGCCGTCGACGAGAGCGGCGGGCAGCGCGGGAAAGGCCTCGGGGCCGTCGTCGGGCGTGAAGCGGTACGGCTCGTCGGGAAGGACGATGAGGTCGGCCCCCGCCGCGTTCAGCTCGTCGACGCCGATGCGGGGATAACGCTCGGTGTGATCGGCGTAGACGTTGTACACACCGAGCCGGGCCAGCAGGTCGCCCGCGAAGGTGTCGTGGCCGAGGACCATCCAGGGGCGGCGCCAGATCGGCACGATCGCCCGGCGCTTCGGCCCCGGACGCACCTCGGCCCAGGCCCGCTCCGCCGCGTCGAGCCAGCGCGGCCGGGCGAGGCCGCAGCCGGCCACCAGGACGCGCTCCAACTCGGTGAACGCCTGCGGCAGCGAGCGGACCTCGGTGACCAGGACATCGAGCCCGGCAGCGGTCAGGGCGGCCAGATCGGCAGGCCTGTTCTCCTCCTCGTTGGCGACGACCAGATCGGGTGCGAGCGCGACGACGCGCTCCACATCCGGGTTCTTGGTGCCTCCCACCCGTTCCACGTCGAGACCCACCGGATGGGTGCACCAGTCGGTGGCGCCCACCAGGAGGCCGGGCGCGCTGACCGCCACCGCCTCCGTCAGGGACGGGACGAGGGACACGACGCGCATCAGTGGCCGCGCCGCCCGGCCGTACGGGCCATCAGTGGCGGGTCTCCTCGATGGCCTCGATGTGGTCGGCGACCGCCACGACCAGGATCCGGGTGCCGGGCAGCGCCGCCCGCCAGCGGTGGCGCACCCCGCCGGACAGGCACAGCGTGTCGCCCCGCTCCAGGCGGTAGGCGCGGCCCTCGGCCTCGACCTCGGCCGCGCCGTCGGCCACGTACATCAACTCGTCGTTGCGGTGCTGGAATTCACGGCCGGTGTCCTGCTCGCCGGTGAACTCCATGGCGTGCAGTTGGTGGTGGCCGCGCAGCAGGGGCCGTACGCCGGGGCCGTCCCCGTCGGGTTCCGCGCGCACCACGTCGACGGTGCGGGCGCAGTCGGCGGCGTCGTACAGCTCGCCGACCGTGGTGTTCAGGGCGTCCGCCACGCGCTGGAGGGAGCGGGCGCTGGGGCGGGCGCGTTCGTTCTCGACCTGGCTGAGGAACGGCACCGAAAGGCCGCTGCGCTCGGCGACCACGGCCAGGGTGAGGCCGAGGCTGCGGCGCAGGCGCCGCACCGCCACCCCCACCCGAAGAGTTTCCTTGTCGTCCATCTCCCGGGCTCCCTCCCCGTCCACTCGGTCCGCGTCCGCACCGGTTGCGTGCAGGTCACCCTACGCAGCTTCGGGCCCCGAGGGGACCGTCCCGCCAAGATCACCAAGGGATGTGTACGGGATCGGGCCGGATCACGACGCTCCGCAGCCGCGGCCGGAGGACCGGCCGCGGCTGCGGAAAGGGGAGGTGGAGCGGTCTCCGCTAGGAGGCGACCGGGGTCCACCTGTCGGCCAGGCCCGGGTTGTCCTTCAGCCAGGCACGCACGGCGTCCTGCTCCTTGCCCTTGCCGGTCGACTGGATCTTCGCCTCAAGGCTGGTGAGCTGCTTCTCGTCCATGTGGAAGTTCTTCAGCCACGTGCCGACCTGGGCGTTGTCGGCGCCGAAGCCCTTGCGGGCCAGCGTGTGCACGTCGTCGCCCTTGCCCCAGGCACTCTTGGTGTCCTTGAGCTTCTTCAGGTCGTACGTGTTGTACGCCCAGTGCGGCGACCAGAGCGGCACCACGATGGGCTCCTTCTTGGCGTACGCACGCTTCAGCTCGGCGAGCATGCCGGGCGTGGAACCGTCGACGACCTTGTACTCGCCGTCCAGGCCGTACTCCTTGAGGATCTTGTCCTTCAGGATTCCGGTCTCACCGGCGCTCGGCTCGATGCCGACGATCCGGTTCTGGAACTCGGAGCCCTTGCCCTTGAGGTCGTCGAGGGTGTTGACGTCCTTGACGTAGGACGGCACGGAGAGCTCCAGGGAGGTCGGGCCGTACCAGGAGCCCATGTCCTCCAGCTTGTCCTTGTACTTCGCCCAGTACTGGGCGTGCGTGGTGGGCAGCCAGGAGTCGGTCTCGAAGTCGATCTGGCCGCCGGCCATGCCGGTGTAGAGCGCGCCGGCCTCGTACTGACGGGCGTCCACGGTGAAGCCTCGGCGCTCCAGGAGCTCCTTCCACAGGAAGGTGGAGGCGACGCCCTCGTCCCAGGGGATGTAGCCGAGCGAGATCTTCTTGCCCTTGCCGACGTTGTCGGCGCCGGACGCGGTGGCCTCGCCGGAGGAGCCGAACATGTTCATGCCGCCCGCGACCAGCCCGAGGACGACCACACCCACGATCGCGACGACCGGCTGCGGCCGGTAGTTCCAGATCCTGAGCCCGCCGGTGGCGGCCTTCGCCTTGGCGAGCGCACGGCGGCCGAGCGGGGAGACCTGACGGCTGAGCGCCCCGGTCATCCGGTCCAGGTACATGGCGAGGACGACGATGGAGATGCCGGCCTCGAAGCCGAGTCCGATGTCGACGTTGCCGATGGCGCGGTAGACGGCGCCGCCGAGGCCGCCGCCGCCCGCCATGCCGGCGATGACGACCATGGACAGGCTGAGCATGATGACCTGGTTGATGCCGGCCATGATGGTCGGCAGGGCCAGCGGCAGCTGCACCCGCAGCAGCGTGTTGCGCGGGGTGGTGCCGAACGCCTCGGCCGCCTCGACGAGTTCACCGTCGACCTGGCGGATGCCGAGCTCGGTCATGCGCACGCCGGGCGGCAGCGAGAAGACGATGGTGGCGATGATGCCGGGCACCACGCCGACGCCGAAGAAGATGATGCCGGGGATCAGATAGACCATGGCCGGCATGGTCTGCATGAAGTCCAGGACCGGGCGCATCACGGCGCTGACCGTGGTGGAGCGCGAGGCCCAGATGCCGAGCGGAACCGCCACGACCAGCGTCACGATCGCGGCGACGAGCACCAGCGAGAGCGTCGACATGGTGTCGTCCCACAGCTGGATCGAGTCGATCAGCGCGAAGCCGGCGAAGGTCAGGACTCCGGCGAAGAGCCCGCGCAGCCACCAGGCGACGACGGCGAGTATGCCGGCGAACAGCAGGGGCTGGGGCGCGTCGAGGACGGTGTTGATGCCGTCGTACATGCCGTTGACGACGTGGGTGATGGCGTCGAACAGCCAGGACAGATGGGTCTGGAGGAACGTGACGGCGCTGTCGACCCAGTCGCCGAGGTGGAGCCTAGGCATGGGCGGCCACATCCTTCATCGAGCAGACGACCGGGCCCTGCTTGTCGTCACCGAGGAAGGCGATGAGCCGTTCCTGCGGTACGACGCCGCGCACGACGCCCTCACTGTCGATGACGCCGACCGGGTGCGGAACCCGGGCGGCCACGGCACACACGTCGGCGACCGGCGTCTCGGGCAGCACGGTCTCGCAGTCGCAGGTGCCGACGTCCGGCCGGTGCGGGGCGGTCATCACGGAGACCGCGGTGAGCACCCGGGAGCGGTCGACGTCCTGGATGAAGGAGGCCACGTAGTCGTTGGCCGGGGTCAGCAGGATGTCCTCGGCGGTGCCGAGCTGGACTATGCGTCCGTCGCGCATCACGGCGATGTTGTCGCCGAGCCGCATGGCCTCGTTGAGGTCGTGCGTGATGAAGACGATCGTCTTCTTGAGGCGCTTTTGCAGTTCGAGGAGCTGGTCCTGCATGTCGCGCCGGATCAGCGGGTCGAGGGCGCTGAACGACTCGTCCATCAAAAGCAGGTCGGCGTCGGTGGCCAGCGCGCGGGCCAGGCCCACGCGCTGCTGCATGCCGCCGGAGAGCTCGTCGGGCCAGGAGTCGCCCCAGCCGGCCAGGCCGGTCAGCTCCAGGGCCTCGGCGGCACGTTTCTCCCGCTCGGCACGGGGCACACCCTGGACCTCAAGGCCGTACGCGGCGTTCTCCAGGACGCTGCGGTGCGGGAACAACGCGAAGTGCTGGAACACCATGCTGATCCTGCTGGAGCGGACGGTGCGCATCTCACGGGCGGACAGACCGGTCAGGTCCTGGCCGTCGAAGAGGACGCGGCCCGCGGTGGGCTCAAGCAGTCCGTTGAGCATGCGCAGCAGAGTCGACTTGCCCGAGCCGGAGAGGCCCATGACCACGAAGATCTGACCGGGTTCCACTGTGAACGAGGCGTCGATCACCGCCGCGGTCGTCCCGTCGGCCCGCAGCTCGTCGCGGTCGGCGCCGCCTTCGAGCTTGCTGACGGCTTCATCGGGTCGTCTGCCGAACACCTTGTAGAGCTGCTCGGCTTGCAGCCTGGACACATACACCTCACGGGTCGAACTGAAAACGGCCCGCGTCCCCCGTGGACGAGCCGTGGAGCGGCGCGGATTCGGTCCGCAGCCCGAGAAATGGTTGAAATCCATACCTGGGTCCGCTCCGGCGACGCGCCTGCCCGGGTCCTGGCGGGGCAAACACAACAGTGACCCAGTTCACTTGTTCACGAGCGCCTGCGTCGCGCCGGCGGGGCCCCGGCCCGCATGAGCGCCGTCAACCCGCCTGCGGGTGCGGACCGTGCATGGCCGGGCGGCCCGGCACCCTTGACCCGCGCCTCCGGGTGCGGACCGTGCTCGGCTGAGCGCGCAGTTCCCCGCGCCCCCAGCCACTCGACGCCGGGCGGCACGGCACCCTTGACCCGCGCCTCCGGGTGCAGACCGTGCATGGCCGAGCGCGCAGCTCCCCGCGCCCCCAGCCACTCGACGCCGGGCCGCACGGCACCCTTGACCCCGCCCGCGGGTGCAGACCGTGCTCGGCCGAGCGCGCAGCTCCCCGCGCCCCCAGCCACTCGCCGGGCGGCCCAGCACCCTTGACCCGCCCTGCGGGTGCAGACCGTGCATGGCCGAGCGCGCAGTTCCCCGCGCCCCCAGCCACTCGACGCCGGGCCGCACGGCACTCTCGGCTACCTCGCACGGGCGGCCATCCGGCCCGGCTCCTCGCCGGTGGGGCGAGGTGGCTGTCGGTGGTGTGCGGCATCATCGGGAATGTGACGCGACGCCTGATGCTCCTCGACACCTCCTCCCTCTACTACCGGGCCTATTTCGGGGTTCCCGACACGGTCAGGGCTCCGGACGGCACGCCGGTCAACGCCGTGCGCGGCCTGCTCGACTTCATCTCCCGGCTGGTCCACGACCACCGCCCCGACGACCTCGTGGCCTGCATGGACGCGGACTGGCGACCCCAGTGGCGGGTCGATCTGATCCCCTCCTACAAGGCGCACCGGGTAACCGAGGAGACGCCGGTGGGACAGCCCGACGAGGAGGAAACCCCGGACACGCTCGCTCCGCAGGTCCCGGTGATCGACGACGTCCTGGATGCCCTGGGCATCGCCCGCGTCGGCGTGCCGGGCTACGAGGCGGACGACGTGATCGGCACCCTGTCCGGCCTCGCGACCGGCCCGGTCGACATCGTCACCGGCGACCGCGACCTCTTCCAGCTGGTCGACGACGTGCGCGCGGTGCGGGTGCTCTACCCGCGCAAGGGCGTGGGCGACTGCGACCTGGTGGACAACGAGCTGATCCGGACGAAGTACCAAGTACGCCCCGATCAGTACGCGGACTTCGCGGCTCTGCGCGGCGACGCGAGCGACGGGCTGCCCGGCGTGAAGGGCATCGGCGAGAAGACGGCGGCCCAGCTCATCAACGACTACGGGGACCTGGCGGGGGTGCGTGCGGCCGCCGCCGACCGGTTCTCCAAGCTGACCCCGGCCAAGCGCCGGGGAATCCTGGAGGCGGCCGACTATCTGGACGTCGCGCCGAAGGTCGTGCGGGTCGCGATGGATGTGGCGCTGCCCGAGTTCGACCCCGTCCTGCCGTCGGAGCCGCGGGATCCGGCGGCCCTGGAGAAGCTGGTGACCCGGTGGGGCCTCACGGGAGCGACGGGCAGGCTGCTCTCCACGCTGCGCCCCTGAGTGCTAGCTTAGGTAAACCTAACTCATGGTGGATCAGGGGAGCGCACTGTGGCAGAACGTCCGTCTCGCAAGGCACCGAAAATCAACGAGGCGCAGGTGGTGCGCACCGAACGGATCACGCCGCACATGGTGCGCGTCGTGCTCGGCGGTGAGTCGCTGGCCGGTTTTCCCGTGGGCGAGCACACCGACCACTACGTCAAGCTGCTGTTCCCTGCCGAGGGCGTGAGCTACCCGGAGCCCTTCGACATGGAGCGGATCCGCGCCGAGTTCCCACGCGAGCAGTGGCCCAGCACGCGTGCGTACACGGTGCGCGGCTGGGACGCGGAGCTCGGTGAGCTGTCCCTCGACTTCGTGGTGCACGGCGACGAAGGCCTCGCGGGACCGTGGGCGGCCCGGGTACAGCCCGGCGAAACGGTGCGCTTCCTCGGCCCCGGCGGCGGATACGCCCCGGACCCGGCGGCCGACTGGCACCTGCTCGCCGGCGACGAGAGCGCCCTGCCGGCCATCGCGGCGGCCCTGGAGCGCATGCCCGCGGGGGCCGTGGTGCATGCCTTCGTGGAGGTGAGCGGGCCCGGTGAGGAGCAGAAGATCAGCACCCCGGACGGCGCCACGGTCACCTGGCTGCACCGGGGGGACGCCGCGGTGGGCTCCGAACTGGTGCGCGCCGTCAAGGACTTGGAGTTCCCGGCGGGCGAGGTCCACGCCTTTGTGCACGGCGAGGCGGGTTTCGTGAAGGAGCTGCGCGCCCTGCTCCGCGTCGAGCGCGCCGTACCGCGTGAGCGCCTGTCGATCTCGGGCTACTGGCGCCTCGGCCAGGACGACGACGCCTGGCGCGCGGTCAAGCGCGAGTGGAACGCGCAGGTCGAGCGCGAGCAGGAGCCCCCGGCCGCCTGAGCCCCACCCGACTGAGCCCCGCCTGGCTCAGCCCCACCCGCCCGGCGGGCCGGGGCACTCCCCCACCGAGATCCCCACCGAGACCCCCGGCGTCTGCTTCGCCGGGGGTCTCGCACATCCGGGCCACCCCTCCGCCCGCCCTCCCTCCCCGCACAGCGGGAACTGGGCGTCCACGCAACGCCGGTGCCGCATGAGGCAGTTGTGTGCACCACCCCGACGGGGGCAGAAGGCAGGGCGTGCCGGTTCAGCACGCGTCGGCGGGATGAGCGTCTGTCGGCCGGGGGGGCAGCGAGTGAGGGGCCGCCCCGGACGGGTGGGTGCCGCCGTGGGCGGATGCGTCAACGAGGTCGGGGGGAACAGGGCGTGTTCGAGGGCTTTGAAACCAGGCGGGTTCAGGTCGATGGAGCGTCCATCTTCGTGCGTCACGGCGGGGAGGGGCCGCCGGTGGTGCTGCTGCACGGCCACCCCCGGACGTCCGCGACATGGCATCGCGTCGCTCCCCTCCTCGTCCGGCGCGGCTTCACCGTGGTCTGTCCCGACCTGCGCGGGTACGGCCGGTCCACCGGCCCGACGCCCACCGCGGACCACGCGGGACACTCCAAGCGTGCCGTCGCCGGTGACGTGGTCGAGGTGATGCGCTCGCTCGGCCATGAACGGTTCGCGCTCGCCGGGCACGACCGGGGAGACCCTGTCGCGCTGCGTCTCGCACTCGACCACCCGGGGGCGGTCTCACGGGTGGCGCTGCTCGACTGCCTGCCCCTGACCGAGCATCTGTCGCGCATCACGGCCACGTTCGCCACCCAGTGGTGGCACTGGTTCTTCTTCGCCCAGCCGGACATTCCCGAGCGTGTCATCAACGCCGACCCGGACAGCTGGTACCGCGGCGATCCGCAGGTCATGGGGCAGGAGAACTACGACGAGTGGCGCGCGGCCACGCGGAACCCCGATGTGGTGCGCGCGATGCTGGAGGACTACCGGGCCGGCCTCACCATCGACCGGCGGCACGAGGAGGACGACCGCGCCGCCGGGACACGGATCCAGTCCCCCGCCCTGATCCTCTGGTCACTCCGCGACGACCTGGAGGACCTGTACGGGGACCCGCTGAAGATCTGGCGACAGTGGGCCCCGGACGTACGCGGCCACGGCATCGACTCCGGGCACCACATGGCCGAAGAGGCACCGAAAGCCCTCGCGTCCGCCCTCGCGGACTTCTTCGCCGAGTGACCCCACGCCCCCCTCGCAGTCGAGAAGCACCCCGTCCGACGCCGCGCCCCTACGCTTCCCCCTTGACCAACTCCTTTGCCAGGGAGGCCAATTCGGCAGCCCCCGGCATCCGTGGGGAAGCGAGCCGCATGCGTCGGGGTCCGTCCACCCGTGCCGCGGCCCCCGCCGGAGTCCCGGTGGGGGCCGTTCGCTCGGGGGTGGTGCGGGGTGCGCACCGTGGGCGGTGGCTCAGCCGACCGAGCTGTAGGCGACGACGCCGCGCAGCAGGGCGTCGACCGCCTTGCGGGCGTTCTTGGACACCGTGCTGTTCTCGCGCGGTGCCGCGGCCGCGATCTGGCCCAGGACGTCGATCACCTGCTTGCACCAGCGGACGAAGTCGCCGGCGGGCATGTCGGCCTCGCGCAGCACTTCGTCCAGGCCCTTGTCGGAGGCCCACTGGTAGGCCGCCCACGCGAAGCCGAAGTCGGGTTCGCGCTGGCCCACGCCCTCCGCCTGGTTGATCTTGTGGTCCTCTTCGAGGGCGTCGAGCCTGCCCCAGATCCGTACCATCTCGCCGAGCGCCGCCTTGGCGTTGCCGGACGGCGTCTTGGGCGCCACCGCGTCGTCGGACTGGCGCGCCTCGTACACCAACGCCGATACGCACGCGGCGAGTTCGGCCGGGGTCAGGCCTTCCCAGACGCGGGCGCGCAGGCATTCGCTGGCCAGCAGGTCGAGCTCGCCGTAGAGACGGGCGAGGCGCTTGCCGTGCTCGGTGACCTCGTCGTTGCGCAGGTAGTCGAGCTCGGTGAGGAGCGACACGATGCGGTCGAAGGTGCGCGCGATGGTGTTGGTGCGCCCCTCGATGCGCCGCTCCAGCTGCTGGGTGTCGCGCTGGAGACGGTGGTAGCGCTCGGCCCAGCGGGCGTGGTCCTCGCGCTCGTCACAGCCGTGGCAGGGGTGGGCGCGCAGAGCGGTGCGCAGCCGGGTGATCTCGCGGTCGTCGGCCGCCTCGGAGCGGGCCTTGCGGTGCCGCTCGGGGACGATGTGCCCGGCCTTGGTGCGCAGCGCGGACGCCAGGTCCCGGCGGGACTGCGGCGAGCGCGCGTTGAAGGACTTCGGGACCCGCATCCGCTCAAGGGCCTCCACCGGCACCGGGAAGTCCATCGACGCGAGCCGTTTGACCTGGCGCTCCGCGGTCAGCACCAGCGGGCGCGGCCCGTCGTGCTGCTCGAAGCCGCGGTGTCCGTTGGTGCGGCCCGCGGGGGTCCCCGGGTCGAGGACCAGGGCGAGGCCCGCGAACTTGCCGGTCGGCACGTGGATGATGTCGCCCGGCTTGAGCTTTTCCAGGGAGGCGGCGGCAGCGGCACGGCGCTGGGCGGCGCCGTGCTTGGCGAGCTCGGTCTCGCGGTCCTTGAGGTCGCGCCGCATCCGCGCGTACTCCTCGAAGTCCCCGAGGTGGCAGTGCATGCCCTCCCGGTATCCCGTCAGGCCCTCCTCGTTGCGCTGGACCTGGCGCGAGATGCCGACCACGGACTTGTCCGCCTGGAACTGCGCGAAGGAGGTCTCCAGCAGTTCGCGCGAGCGGTGCCGGCCGAACTGCTGGACCAGGTTCACGGCCATGTTGTACGAGGGCCGGAAGCTGGAGCGGAGCGGATAGGTGCGCGTGCCGGCCAGGCCCGCAAGGGCGTCCGGGTCCATGCCGCGCTGCCACAGCACCACCGCATGGCCTTCGACGTCGATGCCGCGGCGGCCGGCCCGGCCGGTGAGCTGGGTGTACTCGCCGGGCGTGATGTCGGCGTGCTGTTCGCCGTTCCACTTGACCAGCTTCTCCAACACCACGGACCGGGCGGGCATGTTGATGCCGAGGGCCAGGGTCTCGGTCGCGAAGACGGCCTTCACCAGGCCGCGCACGAACAGCTCCTCCACGACCTCCTTGAAGGTCGGCAGCATGCCGGCGTGGTGGGCGGCGATGCCGCGCTCCAGGCCCTCGATCCACTCGTAGTAGCCGAGGACGTGCAGGTCCTCACCGGGGATGGAGGCGGTGCGCTCCTCGACGATCTCGCGGACCTTCTGACGGCCCTCCTCGTCGTTGAGCCGCAGCCCCGCGTACATGCACTGCTGGACGGCGGCCTCGCAGGCGGCGCGGCTGAAGATGAAGGTGATGGCCGGCAACAGGCCCTCGGCGTCGAGCCGTTCGATGACTTCGGGGCGGCCCGGCGTCCAGATCCGGGAGCGCGAGCGGCGCTCGCGCTCGCGGTCGGCCTCGCGCACCATCTTGCCGCGGCGCCGGTCACGCGGGTTGTACGTCTTCTGGTTCTCCAGGCGCGCCATGCGCAGCAGGTCGGGGTTGACCTCGCGCCGGGCGATGCCGCGGCCGCCGTGGTCGGACTCCTCCTCGAAGAGGTCGTACATCCGCCGCCCCGCCATGACGTGCTGCCACAGCGGCACCGGACGGTGCTCGGAGACGATCACTTCGGTGTCGCCGCGGACGGTGTCGAGCCAGTCGCCGAACTCCTCGGCGTTGGAGACCGTCGCCGAAAGGGAGACCAGGGTGACGGACTCCGGGAGGTGGATGATCACCTCTTCCCAGACGGCGCCGCGGAAGCGGTCGGAGAGGTAGTGCACCTCGTCCATCACCACGTACCCGAGACCGATGAGCGCCTGGGAGCCGGCGTACAGCATGTTGCGGAGCACTTCGGTGGTCATGACGACCACCGGCGCATCCGCGTTGACACTGTTGTCGCCGGTCAGCAGGCCCACCTTGTCGGCGCCGTAGCGTCGCGCGAGGTCGGCGTACTTCTGGTTGGACAGCGCCTTGATGGGTGTGGTGTAGAAGCATTTGCGGCCCTGCCCGAGGGCCAGGTGCACGGCGAACTCGCCGACGATGGTCTTGCCCGAGCCGGTGGGGGCCGCGACGAGCACGCCCTTCCCGGCTTCGAGAGCCTGGCACGCCTCGATCTGGAACGGGTCCAGATCGAATTCGTACAGGTCACGGAAGGGTGCGAGCGCGGTGGCCTGCTCGGCGGCGCGGAGCCGGGCAGCTGCGTACGCTTCGGCTGGTGAGAGGTCCTCTGTCATCTTGTCTTCGAGCCTACCCGCCGCCTCTGACAGAGGTCGCGATCTTTATTGGAGGCCGGCTTCCACCGGCCTTCCGGCCGGGCGCCGGTACCGGTGGGGATACCCGCGCCGCGGGGCGTGCACACTCCCGGTGAGCCGCCCGTCACGCGGGCGGGCGCCGGACCCCGCGAGGCCCGGCGGCTCTTGTGGATCAGGTGACGTCGTCGTAGCCGTTGAGCCTGCTGCCGCGTCCGCCGTCGGACTGCTCGGGCAGCGCAGGGGGCGACGTCACGGCTTCGACGGTGCCGATGTCCTCGGGCGTGAGGTCGAGGTCGGATGCCTCGTCGTCGGCGGGCCCCGCTGCGGCGCGTTCCTTGCGCCGCTTGTCGTTCACCATCGAGATGCCGACGGCGACGAAGTAGAGGGCGACGATGGGGGTGGCGAGCGAGAGCATCGAGACCGGGTCGACGGTCGGCGTCGCGAACGCCGCGAAGACCGTGACGCCCATGATCATGCCGCGCCACCAGCCCAGCATCCGGCGGCCGGTGAGGATGCCGCTGAAGTTGAGCATGACGAGGAACAGCGGCAGCTCGAAGGAGAGGCCGAAGACGATGATCATGCGGGTGACGAGGTCGATGAGCTCGTTCAGCGGCAGGAGGTTGGCCACCCCTTCGGGGGTGAAGCCCAGCAGCACCTCGGCGGCCGCCGGCAGGACGTGGTACGAGAACCAGCCACCGGCGAGGAAGAGCGGGAAGCCCGCCGCGACGAAGCTCAGCGAGTAGCGCTTCTCGTGCTTGTGCAGGCCGGGCGAGACGAACGCCCACAGCTGGTAGAGCCAGACCGGGCTGGCCGCGACGACGCCCGCCACGAGGGACACCTTGATCATCAACGTGAACGGCCCCATGAGGCCGGACATCGTGATGTTGCCGCAGACCTTCGCGCCGTCCTTCTCGGTGAGCTTCGTGAACGGCACCGTGCAGTCCACGGCCTCCTTGATCGGCTTGGTGATCAGCTCGGCGATGTCCTTGTAGTAGAACGCCGCCACCACAGCGCAGATCAAAATGGCGAGCACCGACTTCGCGAGCCGGTTGCGCAGCTCACGAAGGTGGTCCGAGAGCGGCATCCTGCCCTCGGGGTCCCTCTCTTGTTTGCGGGCAGACTTGAGCAACCCACGTCCTCATCTCGTGCGGCAGGTCGCTCTGGTCACACCGGAGGTGAACAGCGCCTGCTGGGGCCCGGTGTCAGCGCTGCGTCGTGTCCGTCGGCTCGTTCACCGGACGCGCGCTGCTCACGTCGCCGGGAGCCGACTGGATCGTGCGCTGGGCCGGCGGCTGCTCGCCCGGCACCGGCGGGTCGGCCGGTGCGGGCTGCTGGCCCTCGGACTTCATGGCCTTGGCCTCGCTCTTGAGGATGCGGGCCGACTTGCCGAGCGACCGCGCCATGTCCGGGAGCTTCTTCGCGCCGAACAGCAGGACGACGACGATGAGGATGAGAATGATCTCGGGGGCGCCGAGCCTTCCGAACATAAGCGTTTACCTTCTCACCGAGGCTGCAGGGGTGGGACTGCTTGAGGACTGCCGGACTCTTGTCCGGCCGCCTTACGTGCAGCGATCGTAACGCGCAAGGGTGAACGCCGGGCAATCCCCGTGCGCACTCCCGTTTGCGGACCGTGCCTCGCTCTCTGGACCGCGTTGTGCAGCGTACCGCCCCGAAACGGGCGGCATCGGAGCGCACCGGTCATCCCCGTGTCTCTCCGGCCCCCGCGAGGTGGACGGCGGCGCGCTCCAGGTCCTCGGCGGCGCGATTGATCTTGTGTGTGGTGTCGGCCACCTGGCGGCCGAGCCGCTGGGCCTCGACGAACACCTTGACGGCGAGCACGCCGAGGACGGCGATCCCGAGGAAACCGAGGGCGATGGCGGTCATCGGCCAGAACATGGATGCGGCCCCTGGACGGTGGAGTGGAGGCGGAGGGTGCGGACGCCGCCGCCGGTGAGGAGTTCGACGATGCGCTCCCCGGCCGGCTTGCGGACGGCGGAGCCGCACTCGGGGCAGGTGAAGGAGTAGAAGGTCGTACGGCGGCTGGCGCCGATCGCCAGGCGGAACGCGGGCGCGCCGAGCTCGAAGCGGGCCCGGCACTCCGGACAGGCCGCCCTGAAGAGCACCGGGATCACAGGACGGGAAATACCGGGCAACACCGACACGTTCCGTACTCTCCTCAGCGCTGGTCGTCGAGCGAAGGCTTGTCCTCGTACGCCGCGAGCGCCTCGGTGGCCGCACGCCGGGCGCTCTCGGCGAGATCGTCCGGCGAGACGATCCGGCCGTCCTGGCCAAGGCGCAGCGCCAGGCGGCGCAGCGACGCCGGGTCGGGGGTGCGCAGCGTGATCCGCAGGCCGCCGTCGGGCAGTTCATCGGCGCTGTCGTGCGGGTAGTACTCGGCGACCCAGCGGCCGCCGGGGCTCACCTCCACCACGACCTCGGGGTCGTCGGCGGAGGGCTGGACGAGCCCTTCGGACAGGTCGCGCAGCTCCAGCTCGGGCGGCGCGGACGCCTCGTCGAGCAGCCGGATCTCGGCGACCCGGTCCAGGCGGAAGGTGCGGCGGGCCTCGGAGAGGCGGCACCACGCCTCCATGTAGGTGTGGCCGACGGCGAACAGCCGGATAGGGTCGACCTCGCGCTCGGTGAGCTCGTCGCGGGCCGGTGAGTAGTACTTCACCCACAGGCGGCGCCGCTCGGAGATGGCCCGGTCGACCTCGGCGAAGACGCCGCCCTCGGATTCGAAGGTGACCGAGAGCCGGGAGCTGGCGCCTGCTGCCTCGCCGGCCGCGGCCTCCAGCTTGGCCGTGGCGCGCAGCAGCGCCTGCCGGTCGCCCTCGCGCAGCCCGGGCAGCGTGGAGACGGCCCGCGCGGCCACGAGCAGCGCGGTCGCCTCGTCGGCGGCGAGCCTGAGCGGCGCCGCGACGTCGTCGGGGTTGTGCCACCAGATGCGGTCGCCGTCGGTGTCGATGTCCAGGAGGTCACCGCCGCGGAAGCTGGTGCCGCACATGGGCAGCACGTCGAGGTCGGAGATCAGTTCGTCCTCGGTGATGCCGAAGGCGCGGGCGACGTCCGCGACATGGGCGCCGGGGCGCTCGCGCAGATAGGTCACGAGCGACAGCATCCGCCGCGTCTGGTCGATGGCGTTGGCAGCCATGGTCTACGGTTCCCCTCAGCCCTTGGCCACGGCGCGCAGCCGGTCCATCACGTCGGCCCGCAGATCGGCGGGTTCCAGCACGACCACGTCGGGGCCGAACTCCACGAGGTGGGCATCCAGCCCGTGCCCGTACGGAATCTCCAACTCGTCCCACCCGTCGCCGAGTTCCCGGGCCGCGGTGGCCCGCGAGCGCAGCGGGTAGCCGGCGCCCGCGCGCAGCCGGATCCTCGCCGAGCGGGTCGCGGTCTCCCCCGCCCAGGTCTCGACGGTCTCGCGCACCGTGACGACATCGGGCACGGGGGCGGTGAAGGCGCCCGCGCGGGAGCGGACCCGGCCGCAGATGCGGCTGAGCCGGAACACCCGCTCGGCGCCCCGGTCGCGGTCCCAGCCGGCCAGGTACCAGTGGCCCCGCCAGCATTCCAGGCCCCAGGGCTCGACCTGGCGCACCTCGGGGCGTACGGCGGTCACCTTGCGGTAGTCGAAGACGACCGGGCGCCGGTCGCGGCAGGCCAGCATCAACGGCTCGAAGGCCGCCTCGTGGACCGGGATGCGCGGCTCGATCGCGCTGTGCTCATACGGATTGTCCGCTTCGGGCATGCCGGCGGCGCGCAGCTTCTGGAGTGCGCCGCTGGCCGCTCCCGCGAGCCGGGCCTGCTGCCAGACGCGGGCGGCGAGCCCGAGGGCCGCGGCCTCCTCGGCGTCGAGCTGGACCGGGGGCAGACGGTTGCTGTCACGGCGGGCGAGATAGCCGGTCTCGCCGTCCATGTTCTCGACGGTGTCGATGACCAGGCCGAGTTCCCGCAGATCGTCCTTGTCCCGCTCGAACATGCGGTTGAAGGAATCGTCGGAACCGGCTTCGAGATAGGCCTCGATGGACTCGCGCAGCTCCCGCTTGCTGAGTGCGCGCCGTGTCCCGAGCAGACACAGCGCCAGGTTCATCAGCCGCTCGGCCTTGGCAATCGCCATCGATGCCCTACGCCCTCTCTCATTGTGCGCTACGACCGTTGACCGTACCGCTCCGCGCTGCCGGGGCAAAAGCCGAGGGCCCATGCCCGCAGGCATGGACCCTCGGTCCGATCAGGTCCGATCACTCGGGACCGGTCACGGTGTGTCTCAGACGGAGACCAGGTCGCAGACGAAGATCAGCGTCTCGCCCGGCGCGATGGCGCTACCGGCGCCGCGGTCGCCGTAGGCGAGGTGCGGGGGAATGGTCAGCCGGCGGCGGCCGCCGACCTTCATGCCCTGGATGCCCTGGTCCCAGCCGCGGATGACACGGCCGGTGCCGAGCTGGAACTGCAGCGGGGTGCCGTGGTTCCAGGAGGCGTCGAACTCCTCGCCGGTGGAGAAGGCCACGCCCACGTAGTGGACCTTGACATTGTCCCCGGCCTTGGCGACGGCGCCGTCGCCCTCCCAGATCTCCTTGATCTCCAGGTCCGCCGGCGGCTGACCCTCGGGGAAGTCGATCTCGGGCTTGTCGATGCTCACGTAATGCTCCTACTGATCGCTAAGTGCAACCGGAACAGTCTTACATTGCTCCGAGGATGTCCACGACGAAGACCAGGGTCGAGTTGGCGGGGATGTCCGTGCCCTGCGCCTTGTCCTTGTAGCCCTGCTCCGGCGGAATGACGAGCAGCACCCGGCTGCCGACCTTCTTGCCGACCAGGCCCTTGTCCCAGCCCTCGATGACCTGGCCCTGGCCGATCGCGGTCGAGAACGGGGCGCCGGTCTTCCAGGAGGTGTCGAACAGCTTCGCCTGCGGCGCGCCCTCGTTGGGCTTCCAGGTGGCGCCGCTGTACTGCATGTAGACGGTCTGGCCGCTCTTGACCTCGGCGCCCTTGCCCTCGATGAGCACCTGGTCGACGAGCTTCTTCGGCGGGTCGTTCTTCGGGACGGTGATCGTGGCGGCCTCTTCCTTGTCCGCCTTGATCTGCGGCAGGTCCGACGGGATGGCCGCCTGGGTGCCGTCGACCTTCTTCGGCATGATGCTGTCGACGTCCAGGACGAAGACCAGGTTGTCGGTGCCGCTGACCCCCAGCTGCTCCTTGCCCGCGGTGCCGAACGCGGCGGCCGGCGGGGCGACGACCAGGACGCGGGCGCCGACCTTCTGGCCGAGCACCGCCTGGCTGAACGCCGGGATGTACGTCTGCGAGCCCGCCGGGATGACCTGGGGCACGCCACCCTGGTCGTAGGAGCCCGCGAGATCCTTGCCGCTCTTCCAGATCTTCCCGGTGTACTTGGTGACCGCGAGGTCGTCCTTCTTGACCTCGGCGCCGGTGCCCGCGGTCAGCGTCTTGACGACGAACTTCCCGCTCGGGTCACCCTTGGGGATGGTGATCGTGGGCTTCTTGCCCGCGTCACCCGCGACGGTGGGCATCGGCGAGGCGTCGGACACCGGCTTGGGCGCGGGAGCCTGCGACGGCTGCGCGGAGGGGGAAGCGGACGCGTCCTTCTTCTTCGCTGCGTCGTCGTCACCTCCTCCGCAAGCCGCGGTGAGCATCAAGGCCGGCACGATGAGCGCGGCTGCAAGTCGGCGTCGCACAGTGGTCCTCGGGGGTAGCTGGAACGGTCGGAGCGGCCACTCTACGGCCCCCAACGGCCACCACAAGGGTCCGGCATGCCCGGGGGCCCCGTGCGCCACAGCGCACGGGGCCCCCGGATCACGGCCTCTGCCGAGGCGTCACATACCGGCGATCAGCTTCTCCACCCGGTCGTCCACCGACCGGAAGGGGTCCTTGCACAACACGGTGCGCTGCGCCTGGTCGTTGAGCTTCAGGTGCACCCAGTCGACGGTGAAGTCCCGCCGCTGTTCCTGCGCGCGGCGGATGAAGTCGCCGCGCAGTCGGGCCCGAGTGGTCTGCGGGGGCACCGACTTGCCCTCGAAGATCTTCAGGTCGTTGCAGATGCGCGCCGCCTGGCCCTTGCGCTCCAGCAGGTAGTACAGACCCCGCCTGCGGTGGATGTCGTGGTAGGCGAGGTCTATCTGGGCGACCCGCGGGTGCGACATGGTCATGTTGTTCTTCGCCCGGTACCGCTCGATGAGCTGGTACTTCATGACCCAGTCGATCTCGGTGCCGATCCGGTCGAGGTCTTCGGCCTCGATGGCGTCCAGGGTGCGGCCCCACAGTTCGAGTACCTGGGCGACGGTGCCGGTGCGGATGCCACGGTGCTCGACGAAGTCCACGGCCTTCTCGTAGTACTCGCGCTGCACTTCGAGGGCGGAGGCCTCGCGGCCGCTGGCCAGGCGCACCTTGCGCTGGCCCGTGATGTCGTGGGAGACCTCGCGGATGGCCCGGATCGGGTTCTCCAGGGTGAGGTCGCGCATGACGGTGCCGGCCTCGATCATCCGCAGCACGAGGTCGGTGGCGCCGACCTTGAGCAGCATCGTCGTCTCCGACATGTTGGAGTCGCCGACGATGACGTGCAGACGCCGGTAGCGCTCGGCGTCCGCGTGCGGTTCGTCGCGGGTGTTGATGATCGGACGCGAGCGGGTGGTCGCGGAGCTGACGCCCTCCCAGATGTGCTCGGCACGCTGGCTGACGCAGTAGACCGCGCCGCGCGGGGTCTGGAGCACCTTGCCGGCGCCACAGATCAGCTGGCGGGTGACCAGGAACGGGATGAGGATGTCCGCGAGCCGGGAGAACTCCCCATGGCGGGCGACCAGATAGTTCTCGTGGCAGCCGTAGGAGTTTCCCGCCGAGTCGGTGTTGTTCTTGAAGAGATAGACGTCGCCCGCGATTCCCTCCTCGTGCAGGCGTCGTTCGGCGTCGACGAGCAGGCCTTCGAGAATGCGCTCACCGGCTTTGTCGTGCGTGACCAGTTCGGTCACGTTGTCGCATTCGGGTGTTGCGTATTCCGGATGCGATCCCACGTCGAGGTAGAGGCGGGCGCCGTTCCGCAGAAAGACGTTGCTGCTGCGGCCCCATGACACAACACGGCGGAAGAGGTAGCGCGCCACTTCGTCAGGAGACAGTCGGCGCTGTCCCCTGAACGTGCACGTGACGCCGTACTCGTTCTCCAGCCCGAAAATGCGGCGGTCCATGAGTGAACATTACGCCTGATGGCCTGAGCTGAAACCGGGTTCGACGGCACGGTTTCGATCATTTTCGTCAACTCCGACGACATCGCGCCGATACCCGGGTGCGGCCAGCACCTTGTGCGTCGCGAGCAGGACGACAAGCGCCGCCACTCCGCCGCCTCCCGCGACCGCGAAACCCGCTCCCGTTCCGCCGAGTTCGAGCATGGGCCCGGCGACCGCGGTGCCGATCGCGGTGCCGACGCCGAACGCCGTCACCAGCCACGAGAACGCCTCGGTGACCGTGCCGCGCGGCGCGTGCCGGTCCACGACGATGAACGCGCAGGCGATGCAGGGCGCGAGGAACACGCCGGACACGACGGTCAACACGGCCATCGCGGGGACGCCCGGGACCAGCGCGAGCGGCAGGTAACCGACGGCGAGCAGCGCCACCAGGACCCGCAGCCGCCTCTCGGGGGCTCCGCTCCACTGCCGGGCCCCGTAGACGAGCCCGCCCAGCAGGGCGCCGAGGCCGTTGGCCGCCATCAGCCACCCGTAGACGGTGTCGCTGCCGTGATCGTCGGCGTAGGCGGACGCGGCGACGATGATGGCGCCGAGCGCGAGCCCGACGAAGAAGAACGAACCGAGCAGCGCGAGAAGCCCGGACGAGCGCAGCGCGCCCAGCCAGTGCGCCTCACGCGGCGCCGAACGCCACGCCCTTGACGGCTGGGACAGGACGACGCTCAGCGCGCCGATGACCCCGAGCGCGTTGATCAGGAGCAGGGCCGTGGCGGGCGACCAGAGCGCGATGGAGACGGTGACGAGCAGCGGGCCGACCGTGAACATCACCTCCTGGGCTATCGCGTCCATGGCGTACGCGGTGTGCACCTGGTCCTCGCGCCCGAGGACGCTGGGCCACAGCGCGCGAAGGCCGCCCTCCAGGGGCGGGGTGGCGATCCCGGCCACGAAGACGGCCGCGTACGCCAGGAACACCGGCTCGATGCCGACGACGGCGAGCAGGGCCATGCCGAGGGCGGCGAGCACGGACGCGGGGAGCATCACGCGGGGCTGTCCGTACAGGTCGACGGCGCGCCCGAGCACGGGCTGGCCCACGGCGGTGGCCACCCCGTACACGGCGGTCAGCGCGCCCGCGAGGGAGTAGCTGCCGCCCTCGGCCCGCACGAAGAGGACGACCGCGATGGCGGCGGTCGCGTTGGGCAGCCGGCCGGTGAGGGTGCCCACGAGCAGCCGTGCGGCATGCCGGGTCCGAAGGATCTCCGCGTATCCCGCCGCCATGGCCACTCCTCAAGTGTTACGTATAACGTCCGACGTCATACGTACCATGTGGCCCATGGGCGGGTCCACCCCGCGCACCTCGACCACCCGCCCCGGAGGACCCGTGTCAGGACCGGACGCCCCGCAGACCCCGCACCCCGCACCGGTGCCGGCCCGTGCCGGGGTGCGCGCCGCCCGCGCCGCGCTGTCCGGACGGCCCGCCGGCGCCCGGCCGCCGACCAGCAGGGACGTGGCCGGCGCGGCAGGCGTCTCCCAGGCCACCGTGTCACTGGTCCTCGGGGACAAATGGCGCGGCCGGGTCTCCGAACGGACCGCAGGCCTGGTCAGGGAGGCCGCTCAGGAACTCGGCTACCGCCCCAACCTCGCGGCCCGCAGCCTGCGGCTCGGCCGCACCCGCACGGCGCTCCTCGTAGTGCCCGCCATGACCAGCGAATTCTTCGCCCAGGTCTACGCGGGCGCGGCCAGGGTCGCCGCCGAGCACGGCTTCGGCGTGGTGCTCTATCCCTCGCCCGAGGGCGTCGGCCCGGCCCGGGACCCCTTCGACTCCGCCCGCACCGCACTCGACGGAGTCATCGCCTCCTCGATGGCAGCCGGAGCCCTCGCCTCCATCCGCGGCAGCGACCTGCCCCTGGTGATGCTCGACAGCGACCCCGCCGAACCCGGCCCGGCGGCCCATGTGAACCTCGACATCGCCGACGGCGTACGCCGCCTGACGGAACATCTGCTGGGCCTCGGCCACCGCCGGTTCACCCACATCGCCGCCGACGTGGACTCCTGGACCTTCGTCGTACGCGCCCGGGCGCTGGCCGACGCCCTCAGCGCAGTGCCGGACGCCGAGCTGCGCACGATCCGGGCCGCACTCACCGTGGACGGCGGCCGACAGGCCGCGGAACAGGCCCTGCGCTCCCCCGGTGCGCAACCGACCGCGCTGATCTGCGACGACGACTTCCTCGCCGCGGGCACCTGCAAGGCCGCCCACCGGCTCGGGCTGCGCATCCCCGACGACCTCTCGGTCACCGGCTTCGACGGCCTGACCCTCGCGACCGCCCTCGAACCCGAGCTGACCACCCTCGCACTGCCCGCCGAACAGGTCGGCGCCCGCGGCATGACGGCACTGCTCGCCGTCCTGGAGGGCCGCAGGCCCGAGACATCGGATCTGCCCGTTTCACTCGCCGTACGGGGCTCAACGGCCGCGCCCCGGCCCGCCTGAGGCGGAACCGGGGCGCGCGAACAACAGCATTCGGGGCAGCGGGGACTACTTGTCCTCCGTCTCCTCCAGGTCCGAAGGGGCCTCGGTGGGTTCGGTCTTGGCGACATCGGCCTGGAGCAGCCGGGACAGCTGACGGCCGACGATGCGCTTGAACTTCCGCTGCTGGGGGCGCGTCCGGTCAAGGACCGCGACCTCAAGGCGCTCGGCGGGAATCTCCCGGTCGGCCCCGTTCGACTGGCTCGACAGAGCCTGCACGGCCAGCATCAGGGCCTCGGCGAGCGACATCCCGTCCTGATGACGCTGGTCGAGGAAGGTACTGATCTGCTCGGCATTGCCACCGACCGCGACCGAGCCGTGCTCGTCCACGATCGAGCCGTCGTGCGGCAGCCGGTAGATCTGGTCCTCCTCGGGCGTGCTGCCCACCTCGGCGACGACCAGCTCCACCTCGTACGGCTTCTCACCGACGCTGGAGAAGATGGTGCCCAGCGTCTGCGCGTAGACGTTGGCCAGCCCACGGGCCGTCACATCGTCGCGGTCATAGGTGTATCCGCGCAGATCGGCGTAGCGCACGCCGCCGATCCGCAGGTTCTCGTACTCGTTGTACTTGCCGGCCGCCGCGAAGCCGATCCGGTCGTAGATCTCGCTGAACTTGTGCAGCGCGCGGGACGGGTTCTCACCGACGAACACGATGCCGTCGGCGTACTGGATCACAACCAGGCTGCGGCCGCGGGCGATGCCCTTGCGGGCATACTCCGCACGGTCGGCCATGGCCTGCTGGGGTGAGACATAAAACGGGGTCGACACCGGCTAACCGTCCCTTTCTGTCAGTGGCTGAGTCATCTCGTGGCCTGCCCGGGCCTCAGAGGAGGGAGGCCCGGGGGCCGTCGGGCTGCTCCAGCCGCCGTGCCAGGACGGAGCGGGCAAGCTCGGAGGACTCGGCATCGGTGAGCCTGCGGAAGCCGTCCTCGGTGATGACCGTGACGATCGGGAAGATCCGGCGCGCCATGTCCGGGCCGCCGGTCGCCGAGTCGTCGTCGGCGGCGTCGTAGAGCGCCTGGATGACCAGAGTGGTCGCCTCCTGCTCCGTCAGGTCCTCGCGGAAGAGCTTCTTCATGGAGCCCTTCGCGAAGATCGAGCCAGAACCGGTGGCGGCGAAGCCGTGCTCCTCGGAGCGGCCGCCGGTGACGTCGTAGGAGAAGATGCGGCCCTTGTCGCGGTCGACGTCGTACCCGGCGAACAGCGGGACCACGGCCAGCCCCTGCATGGCCATGCCGAGGTTGCCCCGGATCATCGTGGAGAGCCGGTTGGCCTTGCCCTCCAGGGAGAGCGTGGTGCCCTCGACCTTCTCGAAGTGCTCAAGCTCCAGCTGGAAGAGCTTGACCATCTCCACCGCGAGGCCTGCGGTGCCCGCGATGCCGACCGCCGAGTACTCGTCGGCCGGGAAGACCTTCTCGATGTCACGCTGGGCGATCATGTTGCCCATCGTGGCCCGCCGGTCACCGGCCAGGACGACACCGCCGGGGAAGATCGCCGACACGATGGTCGTGCCGTGCGGCGCCTCGATGTGGCCCTGCATGGGAGGCATGACGCGCTTACCGGGCAGCATCTCCGGCGAGTGGTCGGAGAGGAAGTCCATGAATGAGGAGGAGCCAGGCGTCAGGAAGGCAGCTGGTAGACGCCCGGTGCCACGAGTGTTGGCTTCCACGAGTTTCCTTCCAAGTAGGCGGCAGCGCGACGGACGGTGCTGGGGTTTTCCCCCAACTTGCCGATGGCCGAATTGCAGTTGAAGCAGAGTACGCCTCGGACCCTACCCGTCTTGTGGCAGTGATCCACGTGAACAGCGGGGGCGGAGAGGCAGATGACGCAGAGACCCTTCTGTACAGCGATCATCCGGTCACGGTCGTCTTCGGTGATGCCGTACTGGCGCTTGAGGTGCCCCGCACGACCCTCGATGGCCCGGCACGCCTTGCAGCGCGTGGAGAGGCCATCAGAAGCGGTCACATTGCGGTGCCACTCACTGTGAGGCTTCACTTCGCCGCAGGAGCGGCACTCTTTGTAGCCCGGCGGGACGTCCACCTTCTCGCGCACACTCTTGCCTTGGGCCTCACGTCGGCGTCGGCAATGCGCGGCCCCGTACTCCGCCACGCATTCCCGACACCTGACCTGAAGGCCGTCGCGCCTGTTCCTGTCGGCAGCGAAAGAGTCGAGAGAAAGGGTCCGCTTGCAGCCGGTGCATTTCTTCACATCGACTGAATCGGGCATAACGCCTATTGACCACCTTTTTGCACAAATGAGCGCACGAAGTCCTCTGCGTTTTCCTCAAGTACGTCGTCGATTTCATCCAGCACGGAGTCCACGTCGTCCGACAGCTTCTCCTGCCGTTCCTTGAGGTCTTCCGAGGCCTGCGCGTCCTGCGTCTGCTCCTCGGCCTCCTCGGTGGAGCGCGTCGCCTTCTGCTGCCCACCGCCGCTGTCCTTGGTCGCCATCTACCTCACCCCGCTCGGTTCGATGTCCGTGATCAGAGTCCTTGATCAGACCCTACAAGCCGGGTCCGACATCGGCCCCGCACTTTGGTGGAACGCGTGGGGCCTACCCCTGTGTTTCCCACACCCGCGGGCTTTCAGCCGCCCGAGAGGACCCGAACCAGATCTTCGGCCGTCCGGCACCGGTCGAGCAGCGCCTTCACGTGGTTACGCGTTCCGCGTAGGGGCTCAAGGGTTGGCACCCGCTGGAGCGAGTCGCGGCCCGGCAGGTCGAAGATCACCGAGTCCCAGGAGGCCGCCGCGACGTCGTCCGCGTACTGCTCGAGGCAGCGGCCGCGGAAGTACGCCCTGGTGTCCTCGGGCGGGGCCGTCCGGGCCCGGGTGACGGCCGGGTCGTCCAGGAGCCGCTTCATCTTGCCGCGGGCCACCAGGCGGTTGTAGAGCCCCTTCTCGGGCCGTACGTCCGCGTACTGGAGGTCCACCAGGTGGAGCCGGGCCGCGTCCCACTCCAGGCCGTCACGGCGCCGGTAGCCCTCCATCAGCTCGCGCTTGGCGACCCAGTCCAGCTCGCCCGACAGGCTCATCGGGTCGTTCTCCAGCCGGTTCAGGACGTCCTCCCAGCGGACCAGGACGTCCTTGGTCTGCTCGTCGGCGTCCGCCCCGAAGCGTTCGTCCACGTACTTGCGCGCCAGCTCGAAGTACTCCATCTGGAGCTGCACCGCCGTGAGGGTGCGGCCGCTGCGCAGCGTGATCAGTCGCTGCAGGGTGGGGTCGTGCGAGACCTGGTGGAGGGTGCGGACGGGCTGGTCCACGGCCAGGTCGACGTTGATGAACCCTTCCTCGATCATGGAAAGGACCAGGGAGGTGGTGCCCAGCTTGAGGTAGGTCGAGATCTCCGAGAGGTTGGCGTCGCCGATGATGACGTGCAGGCGGCGGTACTTCTCGGCGTCGGCGTGGGGTTCGTCGCGGGTGTTGATGATCGGGCGCTTGAGGGTCGTCTCCAGACCGACCTCGACCTCGAAGTAGTCGGCGCGCTGGCTGATCTGGAAGCCGTGCTCATGGCCGTCCTGGCCGATGCCGACGCGTCCGGCGCCGGTGATGACCTGGCGCGAGACGAAGAACGGCGTCAGATGGCGCACGATGTCCGAGAAGGCGGTCTCCCGCTTCATCAGGTAGTTCTCGTGCGTGCCGTACGAGGCGCCCTTGTTGTCGGTGTTGTTCTTGTACAGGTGGATCGGCTGGGCTCCGGGCAGCTGGGCCGCGCGCTCGGCCGCCTCGGCCATGATGCGCTCGCCGGCCTTGTCCCACAGGACGGCGTCGCGCGGGTTGGTGACCTCGGGCGAGCTGTACTCGGGGTGCGCGTGGTCGACGTACAGCCGTGCCCCGTTGGTGAGGATCACGTTGGCGAGGCCGATGTCCTCGTCGGTGAGCTGGGTGGAGTCGGCGGCCTCGCGGGCGAGGTCGAAGCCGCGGGCGTCCCGCAGCGGGTTCTCCTCCTCGAAATCCCAGCGGGCGCGGCGCGCCCGGTGCATCGCCGCCGCGTAGGCGTTGACGATCTGGGACGAGGTGAGCATGGCATTGGCGTTGGGGTGGCCGGGGACGGAGATCCCGTACTCCGTCTCGATGCCCATTACTCGCCGTACGGTCATGCGGCCCTCCTTGCCCGGCGGCGCTCCCCCGCGGGGGCGTCGCTCAAGTACCGCTGGTTCTCCGGTGCGTGTGCGGTGTCCGTCCCCGCACTGCGCGACTCGGCGGTACCGAAGAGCCTAGAACGCCTTTGCGCTGGTGGGGAGATCAATTGCGTCATTGCTGTGGTCTGCTTGTGGCCTGAAAAGCAGTCGGCTGCGGATGCCCGCACCGGGCATCCGCAGCCGGCCTGCCTTTTACAGGTATTGACCGGTGTTGGCCACCGTGTCGATGGAGCGTCCGGTGTCGGCGCCCTGCTTTCCGGTGACGAGCGTGCGGATGAATACGATCCGTTCGCCCTTCTTTCCGGAAATCCGGGCCCAGTCGTCCGGGTTGGTGGTGTTCGGCAGGTCTTCGTTCTCCTTGAACTCATCCACGCAGGCCTGGAGGAGGTGGGAGATGCGAAGGCCCTTCTGGTTCTGGTCGAGGAAGGCCTTGATGGCCATCTTCTTGGCCCGGTCCACGATGTTCTGGATCATGGCGCCGGAGTTGAAGTCCTTGAAGTAGAGGACTTCCTTGTCGCCGTTGGCGTACGTGACTTCCAGGAAGCGGTTCTCCTCGGATTCCGCGTACATCTGCTCCACCACGGACTGGATCATCGCGTGGGTGGTGCCGTCCTTGTCCCCGTCGTGTTCGGCGAGGTCGTCGGCGTGCAGGGGCAGCGAGGACCTGAGGTACTTGGCGAAGATGTCCTTCGCCGCCTCCGCGTCCGGACGCTCGATCTTGATCTTCACGTCGAGCCGGCCGGGCCGCAGGATGGCGGGGTCGATCATGTCCTCGCGGTTGGAGGCGCCGATGACGATGACGTTCTCCAGGCCCTCCACGCCGTCGATCTCGGCGAGCAGCTGGGGGACGATGGTGTTCTCCACGTCCGAGCTGACGCCGGATCCGCGGGTGCGGAAGAGGGATTCCATCTCGTCGAAGAAGACGATGACGGGGGTGCCCTCGCTCGCCTTCTCCCTGGCTCGCTGGAAGACGAGACGGATGTGCCGCTCGGTCTCACCGACGTACTTGTTGAGGAGCTCGGGGCCCTTGATGTTGAGGAAGTAGCTCTTCCCCGCGGGCTGGCCGGTGACCTCGGCGACCTTCTTGGCAAGGGAGTTGGCGACCGCCTTGGCGATCAGCGTCTTGCCGCATCCCGGCGGTCCGTAGAGCAGGATGCCCTTCGGCGGCCGCAGTTCGTGCTCCTTGAAGAGGTCGGGGTAGAGGTAGGGGAGTTCGACCGCGTCGCGGATCAGCTCGATCTGGTTGCCCAGGCCGCCGATCTTGTCGTAGTCGACGTCCGGGACCTCTTCGAGGACCAGTTCCTCGACCTCGCTCTTGGGGACCACTTCGTAGACGTAGCCGGACCTGGGTTCCAGCAGGAGCGCGTCGCCGGGGCGGATGGTGATGTCCAGTAGCGGCTCGGCGAGCCTCACCACCCGTTCCTCGTCGGTGTGCCCGATCACCAGGGCGCGCTCGCCGTCCTCCAGGATTTCCTTGAGGGTGACGATGTCCCCGGCGCGCTCGAACTCCATGGCCTCGACCACGTTGAGCGCTTCGTTGAGCATGACTTCCTGGCCGCGCCTCAGTTCGTCGGGTTCGACGCCGGGGCTGACGTTCACCCGGAGCTTGCGGCCCCCGGTGAAGATGTCGACGGTGCCGTCCTCGTTGGACTGCAGGAAGACTCCGAAGCCGGCCGGCGGCTGCGCGAGCCGGTCGACTTCCTCCTTGAGGGCCACGATCTGGTCGCGGGCCTCACGGAGGGTGTTGGCGAGCCGCTCGTTCTGTGCGGACACGCCCGCCAGGCTGGTCTGCAGCTCGACGATCCGCTCTTCGAGAATCCTCGTATGACGCGGCGAGTCGGCGAGCTTACGTCGCAGGACGGCGATTTCCTGCTCTAGATAGGCAACCTGGCCGGCTGGGTCCTCAGACCCCCGCCCGGGCCGGATGCCGCGGTTGTTGTCGTCGTCGTGGGCTGCCACGGTCCTCACCTCCTCCAAGGGGAGCTGGACGCTTCCTGACCCTACCTGGGCTGGTGGTGATTGAAACCCCTAGATCACAAAGACTCTGAGGTGTGTCTGATCTTCACCCTTGCGCTCTCCCTCACGTCAGGGGAATACCCACCCAACAACATCGGAAAGCGGGCGGTTGTTATCGTCGATGGAGTCAACACCCGTCAGGGCTGGCACCGATTGATTCATTCGCGCAGGAACGGCAGGCACATGAACGAGGCTCTTGAAGTCTGGATCGACCAGGACCTGTGTACCGGCGACGGCATCTGCGTCCAGTACGCCCCCGAGGTCTTCGAGCTGGACATCGACGGGCTTGCGTATGTGAAGAGTGCCGACGACGAGTTGCTGCAGACGCCGAAGGCCACAACACCCGTGCCGCTGCCCCTGCTCCAGGACGTCGTGGACTCGGCGAAGGAGTGCCCGGGCGACTGCATCCATGTGCGCCGGGTTTCGGACAGCGTCGAGGTGTACGGGCCCGACGCGGAGTAGCCGAGGGGTGACCGCGCGCCGCGCGGATCGGCCCGTTCTCCGGTGCTGGGCCCGGACTTCCGTCCGCCCTCGGTTCAGATGCCCATCGCGGCGGTGCCGGTCGAGCGCACGAACTTTCCGCCCCGCCAGCGCCACTTGACCTCCTGGCGCACATCCGGTTCGTAGCGCGGCACGTCGTCGGAGGAGTAGCCGAGCAGTGTGGCCGCCACCGCGTGGTCGCGTACCGCGAAGTCGGTCACGGTCTGCTTGTCCTTGGGGTCGACCAGGGTGGCCACCACGCGCGGCGGGGCTCCGGGGACGGCGGGCCGGGTCAGGACGTAGACGCCGCTGGGCGGGGTGCCTCCGCCGGCGTTGCAATGCACGACCGCGACGGTTTCCGGGACGCCGTCGCCGTCGAGGTCGCCGGTTGCCTTCTTCTCCACCACCGTGCCGAGGTTCCCGCAGTCCAGCGGGAAGGTGACCGTACCCGCGTCGGGGGCGGCGGCCGTCGTGAGCGGGGTGTCCTGTCGGCCGGGGGTCGGGGACGCCTTGGCCGGATCCGGCGTCAGGAAGCCGGCGAGCGCGACCACGGCGGCCATCGCGGTGGCGGTGGCGAGCCAGTGGACGGGGCGGGCGTGGGTGTGCGCGAGCTCAGGGACGGCGGCATTCTGCACGCGGTAGGTCTCCCGTGGAGGGCGGTGCGGGTGGTGGGGTGGCCAGCATCGTGCCACACGTCACAGGTGGGCGGAATACCGGGGCTACAGGCTCAACGCGAAGGCGCCGCCGCCGAGTTCCCGGGTCGGTCCGGGAACTCGGCGGCGGCGCCGGTTCGTTGTACGAGGCCCAGCCTCAGGACTGGGTCAGTCCTTGTTGGGGCCCTCGTAGTCGTCGCCGTAGGCGCCCTTGGCGGGGCGGCGGCGGCGCATGGGCGGCTCCACGCCGTCCGCGAGGCGGCGGGCGGTCACCAGGAAGCCGGTGTGGCCGATCATCCGGTGGTCGGGGCGTACGGCCAGGCCCTCGACGTGCCAGTTGCGGATCATCGACTCCCAGGGCTGCGGCTCGGCGAAGCAGCCGATCTCGCGGATGGACTCGACGGTGCGCGAGAGCTGGGTGGTGGTCGCCACGTAGCAGCACAGGATGCCGCCGGGCACGAGCGCCTTGGAGACCGCCTCCAGGCACTCCCAGGGGGCGAGCATGTCCAGGATGACGCGGTCGACGTCGGTGTCCGACAGGTTGTCCTGGAGGTCGCCGACGGTGAGCTGCCAGGCGGGGTGCGGGCCGCCGAAGTAGCGCTCCACGTTCTGCGTGGCGATCTCGGCGAAGTCCTCGCGGCGCTCGTAGGAGTGCAGCATGCCGTGGTCGCCGATGGCGCGCAGCAAGAAGGCACTGAGCGAGCCCGAGCCGACGCCGGCCTCGACGACGCGGGCGCCGGCGAAGATGTCGGCGAAGGCCAGGATCTGCCCCGCGTCCTTGGGGTAGACCACGGCTGCGCCGCGGGGCATGGACAGGACGAAGTCGGGGAGCAGGGGGCGCAGCGCGAGGTAGGCGACGTTTCCCGTGGTTCGGACAACACTGCCCTCGGGAGCACCGATCAGCTCGTCGTGCGGGAAGGAACCCTTGTGGGTGTGGAAATTCTTCCCGGCTTCGAGCGTGAACGTGTAGTGGCGTCCCTTGGGGTCGGTGAGCTGGACCTGGTCCCCGACCTTGAAGGGCCCGCGACGGCGGGCGGCACCGGTCGGTTCGGACATACGACCAGAGTACCGGCCGTTCCAGGTCTCGAACGCCACGCCGCCCGGTGGCGCGGGGGTCAGGAGCCGGGCCGCGCCATGGCGGCCACGAAGGCCTTCTCGACGTCGGCGGCGGACAGCACCCCGTAGATCTCGCCGGTCTCCTCCACGACCAGGTATTCGGTCGCGGGGGTGGCCCTGAGCAGGTCGAGCAGGGGCTCTCCGGCGAGTTCGGCCGGGACGCGCATGCCGTCGGTGAGGTCCTGGGCGAGTCCGCTGACGGCGACCCAGGGGCGGCGGTGTTCGGGTACGCCCACGATGGCCGCCTCGCGGACCAGGGCCGTCGGGTCGCCGTGTCCGTCGACGACGACCAGGGCGCGGGCGCCGGACTGGTTGGCTCGGCGCAGCGCCTCGGACAGCGGCGTGGTGGACTCGACGGGAACGGCCCGCCGGGTCAGGGTGCGGGCGCGCAGCTCGGGAAGGTGTTCGCGCAGCCGGGCCATGCGCAGGCTGTTGCCGGCGCCGGTCCAGATGATCGCGGCGAGGATGGCGGCGAGCAGCGCGTCGGTGACGGTGTCCATGCCGCTGACCTCGTCGGGCGAGTTGCCGAGCGCTCCGGTCTGGGTGAGCATCGGCAGGCCGATGAGGACGGTGACGGCGAGCGCGCGGCCGACCCAGGCGGCGGCGACGGTGCCGCTCATGGGCTTGCCGGTGATCTTCCAGACGACGGCGCGGAGCATGCGGCCGCCGTCGAGGGGCAGCCCGGGCAGCAGGTTGAATCCGGCGACGATGAGGTTGGAGATCATCAGTCCGGCCAGCAGGACGCCGGGGACAGTGCCGGGTTCGACGCCCTTCATGCCGAGGTAGAAGAGGCCGGAGAGGACCAGCGAGAGCAGGGGGCCGACGAAGGCGAGGACGAATTCACGCCCGGGCGTCTCGGTCTCCTTCTCGATCTCGGAGACACCGCCGAAGAACTGGAGCTGGATGCGGCGCACCGGCAGTCTGAAGCGGAGCGCGGCCACCGTGTGGGCGAGTTCGTGGACCAGGACGGAGGCGTAGAAGGCGACGGCGAAGAAGAGCGAGACGAGGTAGCGGGCCGCGCCGAGTTCGGGCAGGACGCGGTCGAGCTGTCCGCCGAAGACCCAGGTGATGAGGGCGGCGACCAGGAACCAGCTGGGGGCTACGTAGACGGGCACTCCGAAGGGGCGGCCCATCAGGAGACCGCCGCCGGGGCTGGGGCGTGGCGGTTTGCCGTTGCCCGGGCCGGTGCCGGGTTTTTTGTCCTCCGCGCCGGACCGCGGCCGTCCGCGCTTGCCGCTGTCTTCCACGGGTTCCCTTCGTCGGTACGATGTCTGCCCTGGGAATGTGCCCCCGGGGCACCGGCCGGACTCTCTTCGTCCGCCGGATGTTCGCCGCATGCTGCGATGTCACGATCATGCAGGGTGAGGGCGCCTGTCGTCGATGGTATTCCGCTCGCTGTCAGTGGCGGGTCGTAGGGTCTGAGTCATGAGTACGAGCACTGGTGGGGCCGCGGCCGCACAGCAGCCCACGTCGCTGTCGCCGTCGCGGGCGAACGACTTCATGCAGTGTCCGCTGCTCTACCGGTTCCGGGTGATCGACAAGCTGCCCGAGAAGCCGAGTGAGGCCGCCACCCGGGGCACGCTGGTGCATGCGGTCCTGGAGCGGCTCTTCGACGATCCGGCGGCCGAGCGCACCGCGCCGCGCGCCAAGTCGATGATTCCCGGGCAGTGGGACCGGCTGCTCGAATCGAAGCCGGAGCTGACCGAGCTGTTCGCCGAGGACACCGAGGGTGAGCGGTTCGCGCGGTGGCTCGGCGAGGCCGAGCGGCTGGTGGAGCGCTGGTTCTCGCTGGAGGACCCCACGCGGCTCGAACCGGTGGAGCGGGAGTTCTTCGTGGAGACCGAGCTCGACTCGGGGCTGCGCCTGCGCGGGGTCATCGACCGGGTCGACGTGGCACCCACGGGCGAGGTCCGCATCGTCGACTACAAGACGGGCAAGGCCCCGCGTCCGCAGTACGCGGAGGGCGCGCTGTTCCAGATGAAGTTCTACGCCCTGGTGGTGTGGCGGCTGAAGCAGGTCGTGCCGCGCCGGTTGCAGCTGGTCTACCTCGGCAGCGGCGATGTGCTGACGTACGACCCGGTCGAGGCGGATCTGCTCCAGGTGGAGCGCAAGCTGCTCGCGCTGTGGGAGGCGATCCGGCTCGCCACCGAGACGGGCGACTGGCGGCCCCGGCCCACCAAGCTGTGCGGCTGGTGCGACCACCAGGCGGTCTGTCCTGAATTCGGGGGGACTCCCCCGGTATACCCGCTGTCCATCACCCCGGCGTCCGATTCGGCAGGCTGAGTCCCAGCGGCGGCCCCCGGGCCCGGGGCGTTCCCTGGGCGCGGGCCGCAGGGGCCCTCGCCCGGACGAACCCTGCCTGGGGTGAGCAGGGCAGAATGGGCCCGGTCCAGCAACCCCGATGAGGAGTACCCGTGGCGACGATCCGCGTCCTATTGGTCGACGACCAGCCGCTGCTGCGCACCGGTTTCCGGATGATCCTGGAGGCCGAGCAGGACATCGCGGTGGTCGGCGAGGCCGGTGACGGTCTGCAGGCCCTCGATCAGGTGCGGGCGCTTCAGCCCGATGTGGTCCTCATGGACATCCGGATGCCCCGGATGGACGGGGTGGAGGCCACGCGTCAGATCAGCGGTCCCGGCAAGGACGGCCCGGCCAAGGTGCTGGTCCTGACGACGTTCGATCTCGACGAGTACGTGGTGGAGTCGCTCAGGGCGGGGGCCAGTGGCTTCCTTCTGAAGGACGCGCCCGCCACGGAGCTGGTGCAGGCGATCCGGGTGGTGGCGGCCGGCGAGGCGATGCTGGCGCCGTCGATCACGCGCCGGCTGCTCGACAAGTACGCCGACCATCTGCCGTCGGGTGAGGACCCGGTGCCGGACACCCTGCACACGCTGACCGACCGCGAGGTCGAGGTCTTGAAGCTGGTGGCCCGGGGTCTGTCCAACGCGGAGATCGCTGCGGATCTGTTCGTCAGCGAGACGACGGTCAAGACGCATGTGGGGCATGTGCTGACGAAGTTGGGGCTGCGGGATCGGGTGCAGGCGGCGGTCTATGCGTATGAGAGTGGGCTGGTTCGGCCTGGTGCGCAGTAGGGCGGGGTGGCTCCCTGAGCTACCGGGGGCTCCGCCCCCGGACCCCGGCTCCTCAAACGCCGGAGGGGCTTGACCGGTGTCCGCACGGACGTCGGTCGGGTGCCGGTTGGGTGTGGCCGATCGCGCAGTTCCCCGCGCCCCCAGCGGGGTTACCCGCGGGCGCGACTCACATGCTCGGGCCGCACGGCTGATGGCGCCTGCGGGTTGTTGCGTGGTCGATCGCGCCGTTCCCGCACACCCAGCGGGTCGACCCCCGGCCCCGTCTCACATGCTCGGGCCGCACGGCTGATGGCGCGTGCGGGTTGTCGCGGGCCGATCGCATCGTTCCCCGCGCACCCAACCGGCCGGCCCCCGGGCGCGACGCGGGTCCAAGGGGTCGGCTCAGCCCTTTTTGATTTCCCAGAAGCGGAAGACCGTTGAGGGGTCCAGGGTCCATTCAAGGCCGGTGATGCCGGTGCGGGCGACCGCGTACTGCTTGCCCTGCCACAGGGGCAGGACGGGGAGCTCGTCGGCGACGATGTCCTGGAGCCTGCCGAACTCCGCTTCCGTGGCGGCGCGGTCGGCCGTGGCGGCGGTCGCCGGCAGGATGTCGTCGGTGATCTCCTTGTTGGCGTAGTTGTTGGACAGCACGTTGCCCTTGCCGAAGAACGGCTGGGTGAAGTTGTCCGGGTCGGGATAGTCGGGCACCCAGCCCTTCACGTAGACGCCGTACTTCCCCGCCTCGATGTCCTTCTCGTACTGCTTGAACTCGACGGACTTCACGTCGGCGTCGAAGAGCCCGCTCGCGTTGAGCTGGGCCGCCAGGGTCCGCAACTCCTCGTCCGTGGAGGGTCCGTAGCGGCTCGGCGTGGACCACAGGGTCAGCTTGACCTTGCCGGTGATGCCCGCCGAGTGCAGCGCCGCCTTGGCCTTGGCGGGCTGGGGGCTGCTGCCGTACGTGTCGAAGAACGAGGTGCTGTGCGCGGTGATGCCGCTCGGGACGACCGAGTACAGCGGGCTCGCGGTGGAGGAGTAGACGTCGCGCACCAGGGCCTCGCGGTCGACGAGGAAGGCGATCGCCTTGCGCACCCCGAGCTTGCCGACGACCGGGTCCTTCATGTTGAAGACCAGGTCCTGGACCTCGGCGCTGGTGCCCTCGACGACGTCGACGCCCTTCTTGCCTGCGGCCGACGACGCCTGGAGGGCGGCCGTGTCCTTCGCGGTGAGGCCTCGGTAGGCGACGTCGATGTCGCCGCTGTCCAGGGCGGAGGCCAGGGCCTTCTGGTCACCGTGGAACAGCTTCAGGGTGAGGCCGGAGTTCCTGGCCTCGACCGTGCCCTTGTAGGAGGAGTTGACGGAGAAGACGGCCTGCTTCTCGCCGAAGGAATCCAGTTTGTAGACGCCCGAGCCGACGGCCTTGCCGTCGGTGCGCAGCGTGTCGGCCGGGTACTGCGTGTGGTCGACGATCGAGCCCGCGCCGGAGGCGATCTTGCTGGGGAAGGTCGCGTCCGGAACCTTGAGGTGGAAGACGACCGTCGCGGCGTCGGGGGTGTCGATCTTGCCGAGGGTGGCGAGCATCGGCGCCGGGCCGCTGGCGTCGTTGATTTTCAGGACGCGCTCGAAGGAGTACTTGACGTCCTCGGCGGTGAGTTTGTCGCCGTTGCTGAAGGTGAGGCCCGGCCGCAGGGTGCAGCGGTAGACCGTGGAGCCGCCCGTGTCGAAGCTGCACGCCCGGGCGGCTTCGGGCTGGGGCGTCGAGCTGCCCTTGGGGAAGCTGAGCAGCGACTGGAACACGTTGTTGAACAGCAGCCACGAACCGGGGTCGTAGCCGGAGGCGGGGTCGGTGGCCAGGATGTCGTCGGACATCCCCATGACCACCGAGCCGCCGTCGCCGGGCGAGGTACCGCCCTGTTGTGTGCCGCACCCAGTGAGGGCGCCGGCGGCCACTCCCGCCGCGAGCGGGGCCGTCAGCCATCGGTTGCGTATCTTCACGTGGGGGTGCCTCACAGTGCTGCGTGCGGGGGGAGGCCGGCCGCGTCGCGTGGGGGGACGCGGCCGGGTCGTGCGTCAGGCCTTGCCGCGGCCGAGCTCCCAGAGCCGGAGGTTGGACGAGGAGTCGATGGCCCATTCGGTGCCGGTGATGTCGGTGCGGGCCGCGACGTACTGCTTGCCCTGCCAGAGCGGGATGACCGGGACGTCGTTGGCGACGATGTCCTGGATCTGCTCGAACGACTTCGACGCCTGGTTGCGGTCCGCGGCCACGCGCGACTCGGGGATGAGCGTGCTGCGGATGTCGTTGTTGACGTACGGCGTGTTGAGGAAGTTGTCCTTGCCGAAGAACGGCGCGATGAAGTTGTCCGGGTCGGGGAAGTCGGGGAACCAGCCGAGGCCGTAGACCGCGTACTCGCCCTTCTTCTGCGCCGGGCGGAACTTCGACCACTCGGTGCCCTGGACGGTGGTGTTGAACAGGCCGGTCGCGTTCAGCTGCTCGGAGAGGTTCTTGAACTCGTCCGCGGTGATCGAACCGTAGTGGTCCTTGGTGTAGTTGAGCGTGAGCTTGACCGGCGTCTGGACGTTGGCGGACTTGAGGATCTGCGCCGCCTTGGACTTGCTGGCCTCGCCGTACTTGTTGAAGAACGAGTTGGTGTGCCCCGCTATCGAGGTGGGGATCAGCGAGTACAGCGGCTCGGCGGACTGCCCGTACACCTTGCTCACCAGGGAACTGCGGTCGATGGACTGCGCCATCGCCTGCCGCACGGCCTTGTTCTTGACCGACGCGTCATCGGTGTTGAAGCCCAGGTAGCGGATTTCGAGGCCCGGCATCTCGACCAGGTTGATGTCCTTGCTCGGGCTGACCTGCATCTGCTGGATCTGCCCGGGCGACATGGCGCGCGCCATCAGGTCGATGTCGCCCTTGCCGAGCGCCGTGCCCATGGCTTCGGCGGTCGGGAAGGAGCGCAGCTCGACCTTGTCGTTGGCGAACTTCACGTCGCCCTTGTAGTTCGGGTTCTTGGTGAAGGTGAACTTCACGGCCTGGTCGTTCTTGACCTCGGCCTTCATCTTGTACGGTCCCGAACCGTCCACCTGGAAGCCGCTGCGGAGCTTCTTCGGCTCGTACTTGTCCTTCGGCACGATGCCCGCGGCGGGCGTCGCCAGCTTGTACGGGAACGTGGCGTCGGGCGTCTTGAGGTGGAAGACGATCTCGGCGTCGCCCTTGGTCTCCATCGTGTCGATGTTGTCGAGGAGACCGGCGGGGCCGTTGTCGTCCTTGATGTCGATGACGCGCTGGATGGAGTACTTGACGTCGTCGGCGGTCACCTTGGTGCCGTCGGAGAATTCGAGGCCGCTGCGCAGGGTGCAGCGGTAGCTCTCGTTCTCCTTGTCGGTGAAGCCGCACGAGGAGGCCGCGTCGGGGACGGGCAGGCCACCGCCGCGCGGAACGTGGACCAGCGACTGCGTGGTCTGCATCATCACGTTCCAGATGCCGGTCTCATACGCGTGTGCCGGGTCGAAAGGAGCGGGGGCGTCCTTGGTCGCCACGAACTGGTCCGTGGTTCCCACGACGATGGTCTTGCCGCCGTCTCCCCCGCTCTCCGATCCGCCGCAGGCGGCGAGTACGGGGGCGAGCAGGCCCACTACGGCCGGCAGCACCAAAGTCTTGCGGTTCATCCTGGACGATCTCCCTTGTCCGGCACTTTGGGGTGGAGCTGTGTACGGGACACTCCGCCGCGTCCGCCCGTTCGGGGCGGGGCGATCGGGCCGGGTTTGTGCGATCGGACCTGCGCTCCCGTCCGCTGGGTGTGCGGCGGGGCAGATAAGGGTGCGGCGAAGTTCTCGCGATGAGATTAGTGCGCGCCGCGCACAAAGCTGGAACTGGCTCCGGTGTACGGGGAATCAATCGGTCCGTGCGTCCGTCGGCCCCCGGACACGGGACGCCGGAATGTTTCGTACACCGGTTCACCAAATGGGACACAAGGGCGCCCCTGGCGGCTTCGGAGGGCCGGGATCGGCTCCCTGTCGACCCTTGGGCAGGTGACGAACATCACCCGCGGGTCCCTTTGACTCCCTGTGAATTCGTGGAGTGGCAGGTCACGGACAATGCACGCGCGGATGCGATGAGTTTCCGCCACATTCCGCGGCGCGCTCCCTACCGGTCAGTTCACCCGCGTGATCAGGGCGCGCAGAAAAGCCAGATCGACTTCTTCGAGCGAGCCGACCACGGTACGGCCCCCGATGGCCGGGATGGGGGCCACCGACGGCACCGCGACGACCCGGCAGCCCGCGGCCTCCGCCGCGGCCACTCCGGTCGCCGTGTCCTCGACGACGGCGCATCTGGCGGGGTCGGCCCCGAGGCCGCGGGCCGCGATCAGATACGGGTCGGGGTGCGGCTTGGTGCGCGCCACCTCGTCGCCCGCCACCGTCAGCGCGAAGTGCTCGGGGCCGAGCGAGTGCACGATCTTGTCGATGATGCGGCGGTGGGAGGCGGAGACCAGAGCGGTGGGGATGCGGTGGGCGGCGAGCTCGCCGAGCAGCCGGGCGGCGCCGGGCATGAGCGGCACCCCGCGGGAGATGCGCGCCTCGAAGTGGTCGTTGAGCAGCACGGTCAGCTCGGCCACGGTGACGTCGGCGCCGGTGGCCTCGATGAGGAAGGCGGCGCTGCGCGTCATCGGGCCGCCCACCACCACGTCCCGCCAGGACTCGTCGAGGACGTGCCCGAGGGCCGCGAAGGCCTCGCGCTCCGCGTCCCACCAGAAACCCTCGGTGTCCACGAGGGTGCCGTCCATGTCGAGCAGGACGGCCTGAAGGGCGGAGCCATCGGCCACACGTGTGATGGCTGTGGGGACCGTACTGGTCATCGGCACACCTCCTGGGGGGACGGAAAAGCCGGTCGCCTTCCCCAGCTGGGAAGAGCGACCGGCCTTCACTGGGCCGACCAGTGTACGTCCGTCCCGCTGAACGCGCGCTGAATTGGCGGTGGCGCCCGCTCAGCGGGCGTTGAAGTACTTGGCTTCGGGGTGGTGGATGACGATGGCGTCGGTGGACTGCTCGGGGTGGAGCTGGAACTCCTCGGAGAGGTGGACGCCGATGCGCTCCGGCTCAAGCAGCTCGGCGATCTTCGCCCGGTCCTCCAGGTCGGGGCAGGCGCCGTAGCCGAGCGAGAAGCGCGCGCCGCGGTACTTGAGCGCGAACATGTCCTCGACGTCGGAGGGATCCTCGCCGGCGAAGCCGAGCTCGGAGCGCACCCGGGCGTGCCAGTACTCGGCCAGCGCCTCCGCCAACTGCACGGACAGGCCGTGCAGTTCGAGGTAGTCGCGGTAGGCGTTGGCCTCGAACAGCTCGGCGGTGGCCTCGCCGATCTTCGAGCCGACCGTGACGACCTGAAGCCCCACGACGTCCGTCTCGCCTGACTCCTCCGGGCGGAAGAAGTCCGCCAGGCACAGCCGCCGGCCGCGCCGCTGGCGCGGGAAGGTGAAGCGGGTGCGCTCGGAGCCGTCCTCGTTCAGGAGGATCAGGTCGTCGCCCTTGGACACGCAGGGGAAGTAGCCGTGCACGACGGCGGCTTCGAGCAGGCCCTCGGTGTGCAGCTTGTCGAGCCAGCCCCGCAGCCTCGGCCGGCCCTCGGTCTCGACCAGCTCCTCGTAGGTGGGGCCGCCCGCCCGGGCCTGCTTGAGGCCCCACTGGCCCTTGAACAGCGCGCCCTCGTCCAGCCAGGACGCGTACTCCTTGAGGCCGATGCCCTTGATGACGCGGGTGCCCCAGAACGGCGGGGTGGGCACCGGGTTGTCGGTGCTCACGTCGGAGCGCACCGAGCCCTCCGGCTCGTCCGGCTCCAGGACGGGAGTGTCCCGCTTTGCCACCCGGCGCTGCTTGAGCTCGGGGAGCACCGCGCCGGGCACCCCGCGCTTGACGCCGATCAGGGCGTCCATGAGGCGCAGGCCCTCGAACGCGTCGCGGGCGTAGCGGACTTCGCCCTCGTAGATCTCGTGCAGGTCCTGTTCGACATAGGCGCGGGTCAGCGCGGCGCCGCCGAGGATGACCGGGTAGTCGGCGGCCAGCTTGCGCTGGTTCAGCTCCTCCAGGTTCTCCTTCATGATCACCGTGGACTTGACCAGGAGGCCGGACATGCCGATGACGTCGGCCCGGTGCTCCTGTGCGGCGTCGAGGATCGCCGATACGGGCTGCTTGATGCCGAGGTTGACCACGTTGTAGCCGTTGTTGGACAGGATGATGTCGACGAGGTTCTTGCCGATGTCATGGACGTCGCCGCGCACGGTGGCCAGCACGATCGTGCCCTTGCCGTCCGCGTCGGACTTCTCCATGTGCGGCTCCAGGTGGGCGACCGCCGCCTTCATGACCTCGGCGGACTGGAGCACGAACGGCAGCTGCATCTGGCCCGAGCCGAACAGCTCACCGACCACCTTCATGCCGGCCAGGAGCGTGTTGTTCACGATGTCCAGGGCGGGCGTGGTCCCCAGGGCCTCGTCGAGGTCGGCCTCCAGGCCGTTCTTCTCGCCGTCGATGATCCGGCGCTGAAGGCGCTCGTCCAGCGGCAGCGCCGCCAGCTCCTCGGCCTTGCCGGCCTTCATCGACTTCATGTTGACGCCCTCGAACAGCTCCATGAGCCGCTGGAGGGGGTCGTAGCCCTCGGCGCGCCGGTCGTAGATCAGGTCGAGCGCGACCTTCACCTGTTCCTCTTCGAGACGGGCGATCGGCAGGATCTTGGAGGCGTGCACGATCGCCGAGTCCAGGCCCGCCTTGACGCATTCGTCGAGGAACACCGAGTTCAGGACGACACGGGCGGCCGGGTTCAGGCCGAAGGAGATGTTGGAAAGGCCGAGGGTGGTCTGCACGTCGGGGTGGCGGCGCTTGAGTTCGCGGATCGCCCCGATGGTGGCGACGCCGTCGCCCCGGGACTCCTCCTGGCCGGTGCAGATGGTGAAGGTGAGGGTGTCGATGAGGATGTCCGACTCGTGCACCCCCCAGTTGCCGGTCAGGTCCGCGATGAGGCGTTCGGCGATGGCGACCTTGTGCTCGACGGTGCGGGCCTGGCCCTCCTCGTCGATGGTCAGCGCGATCAGCGCCGCGCCGTGCTCGGCGGCGAGCTCGGTGACCTTCGCGAAGCGCGACTCGGGCCCGTCGCCGTCCTCGTAGTTGACGGAGTTGATGACCGCGCGGCCGCCCAGCTTCTCCAACCCGGCCCGCAGCACCGGGAGTTCGGTGGAGTCGAGGACGATGGGCAGCGTGGAGGCGGTCGCGAAGCGGCCGGCCAGCTCGGCCATGTCGGCCACGCCGTCGCGGCCCACGTAGTCGACGCACAGGTCGAGCATGTGGGCGCCCTCGCGGATCTGGTCGCGGGCCATCTCCACGCAGTCGTCCCAGCGGCCCTCCAGCATGGCCTCGCGGAACTTCTTCGACCCGTTCGCGTTCGTGCGTTCGCCGATCGCGAGGTACGCGGTGTCCTGCCGGAACGGCACCGTCTGGTAGAGCGAGGCGGCGCCCGGCTCGGGACGCGGCCTGCGCTCGCCGGGGGCGACGCCCCGCACCCGCTCCACGACCTGGCGCAGGTGCTCCGGCGTGGTGCCGCAGCAACCGCCCACCAGGGACAGCCCGTAGTCGCGTACGAAGTTCTCCTGCGCGTCGGCCAGGCCCTCGGGGCCGAGCGGGAAGTGGGCGCCGTCGCGGGTCAGGACGGGCAGGCCGGCGTTGGGCATGCAGAGCAGCGGGATGCGGGAGTGCCGGGCGAGATAGCGCAGGTGCTCGCTCATCTCGGCGGGGCCGGTCGAGCAGTTCAGGCCGATCATGTCGACGCCGAGGGGTTCCAGCGCGGTCAGCGCGGCGCCGATCTCGGAGCCGAGCAGCATCGTGCCGGTGGTCTCGAACGCCAGCGAGACCACGAGCGGCAGGTCGGTCCCGGCCGCCTCCATGGCGCGGCGGGCACCCAGGATGGCGGACTTGGTCTGGAGCAGGTCCTGGGTGGTCTCGACGATCAACGCGTCGGCGCCGCCCGCGATCAGGCCCTCGGCGTTGGCCTGGAAGCCGTCGCGCAGCGTGGCGTAGTCGATGTGGCCGAGCGTCGGCAGCTTCGTACCGGGGCCGATGGAGCCGAGGACCCAGCGCTGCTGTCCGCCGGACACCGTGAACTCGTCGGCGACCTCGCGGGCGATCCGGGCGCCGGCCTGGGACAGCTCGAAGACCCGCTCGGGGATGTCGTACTCGCTCATCGCGGTGTGGTTGGCGCCGAAGGTGTTGGTCTCCACGCAGTCCACACCGGCCGCGAAGTACGCCTCGTGCACCGAGCGCACGATGTCGGGCCGGGTCACGTTCAGGACCTCGTTGCAGCCTTCGAGGTCCTGGAAGTCCTCCAGGGTGGGGTCCTGCGCCTGCAGCATGGTGCCCATCGCGCCGTCGGCCACCACCACGCGGGTGGCAAGAGCCTCACGGAGGGCGTCGATACGGGTCCGGCTGTCAGCGGAAGGGGTCGGCAACGAGGCCATGGATGTACTCCCTGGAGTGCGACGGCTGTCGGCTTTGCGCCTTCCGGTGGGAGGGCGCACGTCGTCAGCCTAACCGGGCCCGCCCCGGGCGCGCGCGGGTGTATCAGGGGGCGGACGCCGGGGGCGGGCCCGTCGGTCGCTGTCCCGATGTGTCACGCGAAGCCACCGTCACGGTGACACGGGTCGACAACGGCCGATACTGTTCAGCATTGTCGAACCACACGAATTCAGGGCGACCGCCGCAGCGTCGACAGCCGGCTCGGCAGTGCCAGAAGGGGAGGGAGCGCGATGGCGCGCAACATCCAGTCGCTCGAACGGGCGGCCGCCATGCTGCGGCTGCTCGCCGGGGGCGAGCGGCGGCTCGGCCTGTCCGAGGTGGCCTCCACGCTCGGCCTTGCGAAGGGTACCGCGCACGGCATTCTGCGCACCTTGCAGGCCGAGGGCTTCGTGGAGCAGGACCCGGCGTCCGGCCGCTACCAGCTGGGCGCGGAGCTGCTGCGCCTGGGCAACAGCTACCTGGACGTGCACGAGCTGCGGGCCCGTGCGCTGGTGTGGACGGACGACCTGGCGCGTTCCAGCGGCGAGAGCGTGTACGTGGGGGTGCTCCACCAGCAGGGGGTGCTGATCATGCACCACGTCTTCCGGCCCGACGACAGCCGCCAGGTGCTGGAGGTGGGCGCCATGCAGCCGCTGCACTCGACGGCCCTGGGCAAGGTGATTTCCGCGTACGACCCGGTGGCGCACGGCGAGGCCGTCCACAACGCCCGCGAGGCGTTCACGCCCCGCACGGTGACGGGCGCCGAGGAGTTCGAGGGGCTGCTCGACCTGATCAGGGCGCGCGGGTGGGGATCGGACGTCGAGGAGACCTGGGAGGGCGTCGCCTCGGTGGCCGCGCCCATCCACGACCGGCGCAGGATGCCGGTCGGCGCGGTGGGCGTCACGGGCGCCGTCGAGCGGGTCTGCAAGGACGACGAGGTACGCCCGGAGCTGGTGGCGGCGGTGCGCGACTGCGCCCGTTCGGTCTCGCGCGACCTGGGCGCGGGGCGCTTCTAGCGGGGCGCTTCCAGGGTGCGCCGGGCCTTTCGCCGGGGCGGCCCATAGCACCGCACGATCTTGGTGCGGGGTCCGGGTCCATGTTTGGCGGTTCGTACCACCTGGTAACGATCAGGGATTCCCGTCACAGAAGTCTTGACGGGCAGTTGACCCGAGGACAAAACTGCCGTTCAACGGTCGGCATTGTCGAACACCTACCGGCAATACGAGTTAGAGTGTGACAACGCCATGGGCCGGCAGCCCTCAGCCATGAGGGCGCGGTTCACCGGAGGAACCCGGTGTTCCGCCTGTTGGGGTTTCCCCTGGACGAAGGACAAAGGAGTCGCGGGTGTCCAGCCACGACATCTTCATCGGCGAGACCATCGGTACCGCCGTGCTCATCCTGCTGGGCGGTGGCGTGTGCGCCGCCGTCACTCTGAAGCGCTCGAAGGCGCAGAACGCCGGCTGGCTCGCGATCACCTTCGGGTGGGGCTTCGCGGTACTGACCGGCGCCTACATCTCCGCGCCCCTCTCGGGTGCCCACCTCAACCCCGCGGTGACCCTGGGTCTCGCGATCGAGGGCGGCACCAAGTGGAGCGACGTCCCCGTGTACCTCGGTGGACAGATCCTCGGCGCCATGCTCGGCGCGGTGCTCGTGTGGCTGGCCTACTACGGCCAGTTCCACGCCCACCTGACCGACCCCGAGATAGTGGGCGAGAGCAAGTCCGTCGAGGCGCGCGAAAGCGCGGCCGGCCCGGTGCTCGGCGTCTTCTCGACCGGCCCGGAGATCCGCAACGTGGTCCAGAACGTGGTCACCGAGGTCATCGCCACCATCGTGCTGGTCCTGGCGATCCTGACCCAGGGCCTCAACGGAGACGGCAAGGGTCTCGGCGTCATCGGTGTCCTGATCACCGCGCTCGTCGTCGTCGGCATCGGCCTCTCGATCGGCGGCCCCACCGGCTACGCCATCAACCCGGTCCGTGACCTCGGCCCGCGCATCGTGCACTCCCTGCTGCCGCTGCCCAACAAGGGCGGCTCGGACTGGAGCTACGCGTGGATCCCGGTCGTCGGACCGCTGATCGGCGGCGCCATCGCCGGCGGTATCTACAACATCGCCTTCGCCTGACGAGACACGTCGAGAACCCCCTTCGGACTTTCCAGGAGCACCCATGAGCGACATCCACTCCACCGGCCCGTTCATCGCCGCCATCGACCAGGGCACCACCTCAAGCCGCTGCATCGTCTTCGACAAGGACGGCCGGATCGTCTCGGTCGACCAGAAGGAGCACGAGCAGATCTTCCCGAAGCCGGGCTGGGTCGAGCACGACGCCACCGAGATCTGGACCAACGTCCAGGAAGTCGTGGCGGGCGCGATCGACAAGGCGGGCATCACCGCCGCCGACGTCAAGGCGATCGGCATCACCAACCAGCGTGAGACCACGCTGATGTGGGACAAGAACACCGGCGAGCCCGTGCACAACGCGCTGGTCTGGCAGGACACCCGTACCGACGCACTCTGCCGCGAGCTCGGCCGCAACGTCGGCCAGGACCGCTTCCGCCGCCAGACCGGGCTGCCGCTGGCCTCGTACTTCGCGGGCCCGAAGGTGCGCTGGCTGCTCGACAACGTCGAGGGCCTGCGCGAGCGCGCCGAACGCGGCGACATCCTCTTCGGCACCATGGACTCCTGGGTCATCTGGAACCTGACCGGCGGCACCGAAGGCGGTGTGCACGTCACCGACGTCACCAACGCCTCGCGCACCCTCCTGATGAACCTGCACGAGATGGCGTGGGACGACAAGATCCTCGCGTCGATGGACATCCCGGCGGCCGTGCTGCCCGAGATCCGCTCCTCCGCCGAGGTGTACGGACACGCCAAGGGCGGCGTCCTGAACGGCATCCCCGTCGCCTCCGCGCTCGGCGACCAGCAGGCGGCCCTGTTCGGCCAGACCTGTTTCTCCGAGGGCGAGGCCAAGTCCACCTACGGCACCGGCACCTTCATGCTGATGAACACCGGTGACAAGCCGGTGAACTCCTACAACGGCCTGCTCACCACCGTGGGCTACCAGATCGGCGACCAGAAGCCGGTCTACGCCCTCGAAGGCTCCATCGCCGTCACCGGCTCGCTCGTCCAGTGGATGCGCGACCAGATGGGCATGATCAAGACCGCCGCCGAGATCGAGACCCTGGCCTCCTCGGTGGAGGACAACGGCGGCGCCTACTTCGTGCCGGCCTTCTCCGGTCTGTTCGCCCCGTACTGGCGCCCCGACGCCCGCGGTGTGATCGCCGGCCTCACCCGGTACGTCACCAAGGCGCACATCGCGCGCGCCGTCCTTGAGGCCACCGCCTGGCAGACCCGCGAGATCAGCGACGCCATGACGAAGGACTCGGGCGTCGAGCTGACCGCGCTGAAGGTCGACGGCGGCATGACCTCCAACAACCTGCTGATGCAGACCCTCTCGGACTTCCTGGACGCGCCGGTCGTGCGTCCGATGGTCGCCGAGACGACCTGCCTCGGCGCCGCCTACGCCGCCGGTCTCGCCGTCGGCTTCTGGCCGGACACCGACGCTCTGCGCGCCAACTGGCGCCGGGCGGCGGAATGGACCCCTCGCATGGACGCCGACAGGCGTGACAGCGAGTACAAGAACTGGCTCAAGGCCGTCGAGCGGACCATGGGCTGGATCGAGGACGAGGAGTAATCGACATGACCACCCTGCAGAGCGTCCCTGCCCTCGGGACGCACCCGGCTTCCGGCTCCACTGTGTCTTCCTTCAAGGCAGTGAGCCGCGCCGAGACTCGGGAGCAACTGTCCAAGGCGACGTACGACCTCCTGGTCATCGGCGGCGGCATCCTGGGCATCTCCACCGCCTGGCACGCCGCGCAGTCCGGTCTGCGGGTGGCCCTGGTGGACGCCGGCGACTTCGCCGGCGCCACCTCATCCGCCTCCTCCAAGCTGCTCCACGGCGGTCTGCGCTACTTGCAGACCGGCGCGGTGAAGCTGGTCGCGGAGAACCACTTCGAGCGGCGTGCGGTGTCCCGTCAGGTGGCCCCGCACCTCGCCAACCCGCTCACCTTCTACCTGCCCGTGTACAAGGGCGGCCCGCACGGCGCCGCCAAGCTGGGAGCCGGTGTCTTCGCCTACTCGGCGCTCTCGGCCTTCGGTGACGGCGTCGGCCACCTGCTCTCCCCGGCGAAGGCCTCGGCGGACGTGCCCGAGCTGCGTACGGACAACCTGAAGGCCGTGGCCGTGTACGGCGACGACCAGATGAACGACGCCCGCATGGCTCTGATGACGGTCCGCGCGGCCGTCGAGGCCGGCGCGGTCGTCCTCAACCACGCCGAGGTCACCGGCCTGCGCTTCACCAAGGGCCGGGTCACCGGCGCCGACCTCAAGGACCGCCTGGACGGCGAGGAGTTCGGCGTCGACGCGCGCCTCGTCCTCAACGCCACCGGTCCCTGGGTCGACCACCTGCGCAAGATGGAGGACCCGAACTCGGCGCCCTCCATACGCCTGTCCAAGGGCGCGCACCTGGTCCTCAAGCGCACCGCCCCCTGGAAGGCCGCGCTGGCGACCCCCATCGACAAGTACCGCATCACCTTCGCCCTCCCCTGGGAGGACATGCTCCTGCTCGGCACCACCGACGAGGAGTTCGAGGGCGACCCGGCGGACGTCCGCGTCACCGAGGCCGACACCGCGCAGATCCTCGACGAGGCCGCGTTCTCGATCCGCGACCAGCAGCTGTCCCGCGATCTGATCACGTACTCCTTCGCCGGCCTGCGGGTCCTGCCCGGTGGCCCCGGCGACACCTCGAAGGCCAAGCGCGAGACGGTCGTCACCGAGGGCCGCGGCGGCATGCTGTCGGTGGCCGGCGGCAAGTGGACGACCTTCCGCCACATCGGCCGTACGGTGATGAAGAAGCTGGAGCAGCTGCCGGGGCACCCCCTCGGCGACGACTTCGAGCCCATCTCGCAGCTCCCCGGCAAGATGCCGCTGCCCGGCATCGCCAACCCGCGCGCGGTCGCCCACCGTCTCATGGTGGACGGCCCGGCGCCCGGCCCGCGCATGTCCGCCGACACGGCCAAGCACCTGGCCACGCACTACGGTTCGCTGTCCTTCGACATCGCGCGCCTGGCCAACGAGGACGCCTCGCTCGCCGAGCGCATCCACCCGGACGCCCCGGAGATCTGGGCCCAGGTCGCCTACGCCCGCGACCACGAGTGGGCCGAGACGGCCGACGACGTCCTGCGTCGCCGTACGACCCTGACGATCCGGGGTCTGGCCACCGACGAGATCCGCGGCAAGGTCGACGACCTCCTGAAGAAGAAGGACTGACAGCGCGACAGCCCGGCAGCGCGCGGCGCTGACCGAGGGGGCGGTTCCGTGAGGGGCCGCCCCTTCGGCGTGCCCGCGGGCGGGAACGCGCACGGGGTGCGCATCGGGCGCGCAACGGACCGCCCCCACCTGTCCCATACACCGCGTCATGGGGCCGTGCACAGGGGCTGCGGCGGGGTAGGTCTGAAGCCGTAAGGTTGGGGCGTACACATGGGAACTTCGGAGGGAGGCACTGGGTGATCGAGCTGGAGGGCGTTCCCGAGCTGGTCGACCCGGTCATGATCGCCGCGTTCGAGGGCTGGAACGACGCGGGCGACGCCGCATCCTCCGCGGTCGCGCACCTGGACGCGGTATGGAAGGGCGAGGTCTTCGCGGCACTTGACGCCGAGGACTACTACGACTTCCAGGTCAACCGGCCGACCGTGTGGCTGGACGGCGGGGTCCGCAAGATCACATGGCCCACCACCCGGCTCTCCGTGGTCCGGGTGGGCGGCGACAAGCCGCGCGACCTGGTCCTGGTGCGCGGCATCGAGCCGTCCATGCGGTGGCGCTCGTTCTGCAACGAGATCCTGGGCTTCGCCCATGAGCTGGGCGTCGAGATGGTGGTGGTCCTGGGCGCACTGCTCGGCGACACCCCGCACACCCGGCCCGTGCCGGTCAGCGGTGTGACCTCCGACCCGGACCTGGCGCGGACCATGGATCTGGAGGAGACCCGGTACGAGGGTCCGACCGGCATCGTCGGCATCCTCCAGGAGGCCTGTACGCATGCGGGCGTTCCCGCGGTCAGCCTGTGGGCGGCGGTGCCGCACTACGTGTCCCAGCCGCCGAACCCGAAGGCGACGCTCGCCCTGCTCAACCGCCTCGAAGACCTGATCGACCTCAGGATTCCGCTCGGCGAGCTCGCCGAGGACGCGCGGGCCTGGCAGCTGGGCGTCGACCAACTGGCCGCCGAGGACAGCGAGGTGGCCGAGTACGTGCAGACGCTGGAGGAGGCGCGGGACACCGCAGACCTGCCCGAGGCGTCCGGCGAGGCCATCGCCCGGGAATTCGAGCGGTACCTCAGGCGGCGTGACGGCGGGCCGGGGCCCGGTGGCCAGAGCACGGCGGGCGGCCATGCCACCGAAGCCGACGGTTCGTATCTGCGGGACACCTCCAGCGGGCGCACCCGGCCGCCGAAGCCCCCCAGGGCGGAGGACCCCAAGGACCCCAAGGCGGAGGGCCCGGGCGAGGAGCCACCCGACGAATAACCGCGTAGCCGCGTAGCCGCGCAGCCACGCAGCCGCCCGGTTCCGGTCACCGGCCGCCCACCGGGGTGGTGCCTCGCGTTGCGGGGCCCGACGTCGCGCGGGATGGTCGAAGCACCAGTGCCTTCAGTGCACCAGTGCCTTCAGGAAGGTGTCGTACGCCATGCCCATCGCCACGGTGAATCCGGCTACCGGTGAGACGCTCAAGAGCTTCGACTCGATGGGCTCCGAGGAGGTGGAGCGCCGGCTCGCCACGGCCGAGACCGCCTTCGGCGCCTACCGGACGACGCGCTTCGACGAGCGCGCCCGGCTCGTGCTGCGGGCAGCCGATCTCCTGGACGGCGACCGGGACGACATCGCGCGCACCATGACCCTGGAGATGGGCAAGCCGGTGTCGGCGGCGCGCGCCGAGGCGGCGAAGTGCGCGAAGGCGCTGCGCTGGTACGCCGAGCACGCGCCCGCCCTGCTCGCCGACGAGGAGCCCGCGGCGGACGACGTCCACGACTCCGGCGCCGACCGGGCCCGGGTCCTGTACCGGCCGCTGGGCGTGGTCCTCGCCGTGATGCCGTGGAACTTCCCGCTGTGGCAGGTCGTGCGCTTCGCGGCGCCCGCTCTGATGGCGGGCAACGTGGCCCTGCTCAAGCATGCGTCGAACGTTCCGCAGACCGCGTTGTACCTGGAGGACCTGTTCCGCAGGGCGGGCTTCCCCGACGGCTGCTTCCAGACCCTGCTCATCGGGTCCGACGGCGTCGAGAAGGTGCTGCGCGACCGGCGGGTGGCGGCGGCGACGCTGACCGGCAGCGAGCCGGCGGGCCGTTCCGTCGCGGCGGTCTGCGGCGACGAGATCAAGAAGACCGTGCTCGAACTCGGCGGCAGCGACCCCTTCGTGGTGCTCGCATCCGCCGACGTGGAGCGGGCCGCGCGGACCGCGGTGACCGCCAGGACGCAGAACAACGGGCAGTCCTGCATCGCCGCCAAACGCTTCATCGTCCACACCGACGTCTATGACGCCTTCGCCGAGCAATTCACCGCAGGGATGCGGGAGTTGACGGTGGGCGACCCGCTGGATGAGCACACCGACATCGGCCCACTGGCCAGCGAACAGGGCCGCAGCGACCTGGAAGAGCTCGTCGACGACGCCGTACGCAAGGGAGCGACCGCGCTGTGCGGCGCGGGCCGCCCCGAGGGGATGGACCAGGGCTGGTTCTACGCGCCGACCGTACTGGCCGGCATCACCGTCGACATGCGGATCCACCAGGAGGAGACCTTCGGACCCGTCGCCACGCTGTACCGGGTGCGGGACCTCGACGAGGCGGTGTCCATCGCCAACGACACGCCGTTCGGGCTGAGTTCCAACGTCTGGACCCGTGACGACGCCGAGGTGGAGCGCTGCGTACGCGACCTCCAGGCGGGCGGGGTCTTCTTCAACGGGATGACCGCCTCCCACCCGGCCCTCCCGTTCGGCGGTGTGAAGCGCTCCGGCTACGGTCGCGAGCTCTCGGGCCACGGCATCCGCGAGTTCTGCAATGTGACGACCGTGTGGCACGGGGCGGAGCCCTCGGGTTCCTGAGGACGGTTCCCCGTATGGCGGGAGCCGGGCGGGTTGCCCCGCCCGGCTCCCGCCGTGCCCCTAGGGGGGTGTCTGGTGGATCGGGGTCGGTCAGGGTGCCGTGCCAGGCGCCGCACCCCCGGCCATGATCCACCAGACACCCCCTAGGCGCAGCTGAACTTCGCTCCGGCCCAGTCGCCGTGGTCGCCTGACTTGGAGTTGTTGGTGTCGGTGATCCTCAGGTGGACGTGCCGCGCCCCGGCGAGCGGGACGTTCACCGGCACGGGCGCCGATGCCCCGGTCACCTTCGGCGAGGTCCACAGCACCTTGCCGTCCGCCTCCACGGAGAAGGCCACCTCGCCGTAGCCGTTGATCTCGTCGTCGATGCCGGTGTCGGCGGTGAAGGCGGTGCACCGGCCACCGGTGTAGACCTCGATGTCGGAGTCGGCGTGCGCCCCGATGCCCTTGGTGTACGTGGTGCCCGCGAGCGTGAGGGGGTGGCCGTCGGCCGCCCCCGATTCGCCGTTGGACCGGTCGCGCTCCGGCGGTCCGTAGCCGTTGACCGACGTCAGCCAGACCATGTCACTGGCCCAGGTGTCACCGGAGGGCGGCGCCGGCATGACGGAGACCGCGATCCGCTGTTGTGAACTGCCGCCGCTGTAGCCGGAGTCGACGCTCAGCGTGGTCTCGCCCGGCTTGGCGTCCTCGGCGGGGGTCACCCCCACCTCGACGCGCCGGGTGGTGCCCGCCGGGACGCGGTCGAGCGCGGACGCCGGGGTCACGGACCAGCCGGCCGGCGCGGCGAGGGAGACGCGTACGTTCGTGGCGTCCCTGGTGCCCGCGGTGACATCCACGGCCACCTTGCCGGGTGCGCCCGCGCCGAGTTCCTGCCCGGCGGGCGCGGCCAGGGTAACCGCGGCGCCGGCGGTCCTGCCGCCCACGGCGCTGGTCCCCTTGAGCTTCACATCGAACGCCTTGTCGGTGCGCAGGGTGGCGGTCTTCACCAGGACCACGCCGCCCCGGTCGGCCGGGTCGTAGAACCAGCCGGTCGCCGCCTTGTCGTACGCGGCTTTCGTGCCGAGCCGGGCGAGCTTGTGGCCCTGGACCTGCACCTGGGAGGGCGCGCTTCCGGTGTGCAGGGTCAGCTGGTAGGGGCGGGCGGTCTGCTTGCCGTTGAACTGCCCCTGACTGGCGCCCACATGGACGGTCACATCACCGGCGCCGCGCTGCGGTGCGGTGACGTCGGCGCGCTGGGTGGCGTAGGCGCCGGTGCGGTGGGCGCGGGTCACGCCGTCGTCCTCGTACAGCTGGAAGGAGGAGCGGCCCTGCGGGTAGATGTCCCAGGCCAGCGGGGAGGTGGCGGTGCGGTCCTGGTAGGAGCGGATGCCGGGCCACATCGGGACGGCTGCGCCCGCCTTCACGAACAGGGGCAGCGTGTCGAGCGGCGCGCTGTAGCCGTCGACGGTCGTCGGGCCCTGGTAGGTGCGGCCGCTCCAGTAGTCGATCCAGGTGCCCTTGGGCAGGTAGATCCCGTTGCGTACGGTCGTGTCCTGGTAGACCGGCGCGACCAGGAAGTCCTCGCCGGACAGGAACTCGTACTTGGCGGCGTCGGTGGCGGCCTTCGGGTCGTCGGGGTATTCGAGCGCCAGCGGCCGGACCGCGCCCACGCCGGTCCGGGTGGCCTCGTGGGCGTAGGAGTACATGTAGGGCAGCAGCGACTCCTTGAGCTTGAGGTAGTCGCGGTTGATGGAGGTGTAGGGCTCCCCGTACTGGTAGGGCTGCTTGTCGCTCGCGGCCCAGCCGTCCATGGTCATCACGGCGGGCAGGAACGACTTCCACTCCAGGTCGCGGGTGTACGTCTTGGGGCTGCCGCCGAAGATGCCGTCGATGTCGCCGCTGGTGTAGGCGAGCCCGGACATGCTGGCGCCCGCGTAGGTCGGGATCTGCCAGCGGATGTAGTCCCAGCTGCCCGACTGGTCGCCGGACCACTGCACGCCGCAGCGCTGGGCGCCGGACCAGCTCTCGGGGGCCCAGGTGAAGCCGCGGGCGTCGCTGTTGGCCTCGATGCCCTGGTAGGCGTCCTTGCAGCCGTCGAGGGCGTGCTTGTATCCGTCGCCGACCCAGGCGACGTCGAGCTTGGCCACGCGCTGGCCGGCCTTGACCTGGTCGGCGAGCTTGTCGAGACCGTCCTCGGTCCACAGGCCCATGTGCATCGCGTCCTTCTGGAGGCCGGCGCCGGTCTCGGGAAGGTTCTCGTAGCCGCAGCCGTAGCCGTCGTTGACCAGCATCCAGCCGTTGGGCATGCCGTTGGTCCTGTACGCGTCGGCGACCTTGAGGGCGTCCAGGGTGTGGCGCTCGCCGCGGTTGGCGTTGTGCAGATAGCAGTCGGAGTCGCCGGGTTCGAGCCCGTAGACCGGCGGCAGGAACGGCTTTCCGGTCAACTGGGTGTAGTCGCCGATGACGTGCTTGCTGTCGCCCGCGAAGTAGTAGGCGTCGAAGCGCTGTTCCTTGGCGCTGGTGGTGACGGGCTGCCCGAAGACGTACGTGTTGGGGGCGTACGTGTTGCGGAAGACGCCGTAGCCGGCCGTCGAGAGGTAGAACGGCACCGAGTTGGGGTGGCCGCCGTCGTTCCAGTTGTCGTCGACGCCGATCTGGACGGTCTGGTCGCGGTGCGAGGTGTTTCCGCGGCCGTTCTGCATGCCGCCGCCGTAGAACTGCTCGGTGGCGCCGCGGGACAGGGTCTGGGTGGTGGTGTCCTTGGTCCAGCTGAGGGGCTTGGTCTCGGACCAGAGCTGGGTGCCGTCGGCCTTGTAGAGCGCGAAGTGGAGCGGGGACTTGAAGGCACGCAGGGTGACCTTGTCGGTGCTCAGCTCGTAGCGGTCGCCCTTGTCCTTCCAGCGGGCGGCGGGCGGCTTGCCCTGGGGCAGGACGATGTCGGAGCCGGTCGGGTCGGTGAACGTGCCGTCCGGGGCGAGCTGGATGCGGAAGGTGTCGGCCGTCACGAAGCTGACGCGGGCTTCGGCGGCGCCCGCGCGCAGGGTGAAGACCGAGCCCGGGTCGGCCTCAAAACCGGTGACATCGCCGACGGAGGTACTGGCCGGGGCATCGGCGGACGGGTCGGCCTGCGCGCTGCCCGGTCCGGTGAACACCGTGAGCAGACCGAGCACGGTCGCACCCGCGAGCGCCACTCTCATGCGTATTGGTGATTGCATAGAGCGTGTTTAGCGCAGAAACGAGCATTCGACCATGGGGTGCGCTCAGGAAAAACGAAAACCGCCCCCGGACTCACACGGAGTCCAAGGGCGGTTCGGGGCTTGCGTGTTGGGGTTACAGAGCCACGCCGAGCAGGGCGTCGACCGTACGGGACACGAGGCCGGGGGCGGACTCGTCCGTGCCGCCGTCGGCGTCCTGGCGTGCGGCCCAGCGGTCGACCGCGGCGAGCGCGGAAGGCGCGTCGAGGTCGTGGGCAAGGGCCTCGCGGACCTCGTCGACCAGCGCGTCGGCGGACGGCCCGTCGGGCCGCGACACAGCGGCCCGCCAGCGGTCCAGACGCTCCACGGCGTCCTGGAGGACCTGGTCGGTCCACTCCCAGTCCGCGCGGTAGTGGTGGGCGAGCAGCGCGAGGCGGATCGCGGCCGGGTCGACGCCGTCGCGCCGCAGCCGGGAGACGAACACGAGGTTGCCCTTGGACTTGGACATCTTCTCGCCGTCGAGGGCGACCATGCCGGCGTGCACATACGCCTTGGCGAAGGGGTACTCGCCGGTCAGCGCCTGGGCGTGCGACGCGCCCATCTCGTGGTGCGGGAAGACCAGGTCGGAGCCGCCACCCTGCACGTCGAAGCCCATGCCGAGGTGGTCGAGGGCGATGGCGACGCACTCGATGTGCCAGCCCGGACGGCCGCGCCCCAGCGAGGCGCCGTCCCAGCTCGGCTCGCCGTCGCGCGCGGCCATCCACAGCATCGGGTCGAGCGGGTTCTTCTTGCCGGGCCGCTCGGGGTCGCCGCCGCGCTCGGCGGACAGCGCCTTCATGGCCTCGGCGTCGTAGTGCGAGACGCCGCCGAAGTGCGGGTCGCTCTCGACGGAGAAGTAGACGTCCCCTTCGAGCTCGTACGCCGCGCCCGCGTCCCTCAGCCGCTCGACGAGCGGGACGATGCCGGGTATCGACTCGACCGCGCCGACGTAGTGCTTCGGGGGGAGCAGGCGCAGGGCGGTCATGTCCTCGCGGAACAACGCGGTCTCGCCCTCGGCGAGCTCCACCCAGTCCTTGCCGTCGCGGATGGCTCGCTCCAGCAAGGGGTCGTCCACGTCCGTCACGTTCTGGACATAGTGAACCTGCCGCTTGGTGTCGAGCCACACGCGCTGAACGAGGTCGAACGCGTTGTAGGTCGCCGCGTGACCCATGTGGGTCGCGTCGTACGGCGTGATGCCGCAGACGTAGATACGGGCGACGGGACCGGGGTCGAGGGAGACGAGTCCGCCGGTCGCGGTGTCGTGGATCTGGAGGTCGCGGCCCTTGCCGGGCAGGGCGGGGACCTCAGAAGCGGGCCAGGCATGCATGCCTTGAGCGTAACCGGACGCAGGTTCCGGATACGAACCGGATACCGCTCTTGGCCGAATGCCGCCCCTGCCAACCCCCTGGGGCTCCGCCCCAGACCCCGGGAGACACCCCACCCCGCCCCTTCCCGAAATCCTCCGGAGGTGAAAAGACCCCCAAGGCTCCACCCCGGACCCCGTTCACGCCCGAACGACGCTCGTCCTCAAACTCCCCCAAGGCCTCAAGGGCCAAGGGGGGCCCCCATGACAGGCTGAGGATGCCTGCACAAGGCACCCCGCCAAGCACAGCCCACCCAGCCCAGGGGCGCGGGGAACTGCGCGAAAAGCGAGCACGGTCCGCAGCCAAGCCCCCTGGGGCTCCGCCCCAGACCCCGGGAGTCACCCCACCCCGCCCCTCCCCGAAATCCTCCGGAGGTGAAAAGACTCCCAAGGCCCCACCCCGGACCCCGTTCACGCCCGAACGACGCTCATCCTCAAACTCCCCCAAGGCCTCAAGGGCCTCAAGGGCCAAGGGGGACCCCCATGACAGGCTGAAGATGATGATGCCGCCAGGGGCGCGGGGAACTGCGCGACCGGTCCCCACTGCTCGCAGGGGAAAGTCAGACCGGCGGCCACGGAATGGCGGGCCATTCGCCCGAGGGGGCGGGGTGCACCCCGCTGGACAGCAGGCCGCCCACCCGCGCCCGGGTCGCGTCCAGCTCCGCCTCCGTGATCAGCGAAGCCAGCCGCACCGCAAGCGGCTGACGGGGTCGAAGGGCCTCGGCCAGGCCCTTCAGGGCGCCCACCGCCTCCGAGGTGAGCGATTCGCCCGCCCACCCCCACAGCAGCGTCCGCAGCTTGTCGTCCACGTTGAACGTGACCCCGTGATCAATGCCGTACAGCCGCCCGTCGGGCGCGGGCAGCAGATGCCCGCCCTTGCGGTCCCCGTTGTTGATCACCGCGTCGAGCACCGCGAGCCTCCGCAGCCGCTCGTCGTCGGCGTGCACGAGCAGCGCGGTGCGCCCCTCGTCGACCTCCGCGAGCGCGACCGCCTTCCAGCCGTCGGCCGGCTCCTCGTCCTCGACGAGCGCGAGCAGCCCGGGGTCGCCCTCGGCGGGTTCCACCGGCTCGATCCACAGCTGGACCATGCCCTCGCCGTAGGGACCGCCCCGCAGCACGGTGGGCGGGACCAGGTCCCAGCCCGTCGCGCACGACACCTCGTACGCCGCGACCTCGCGCTGGGCGAGTGTCCCGTCGGGGAAGTCCCACAGGGGCCGCTCCCCCGCGACGGGCTTGTAGACGCATGCGGCGCTCTCGTCCCCGTACGCCACCGAGCAGTACAGGACGGCGTTGGACGCCTCGCGGATCTGCCCGAGGACGGTGAGCTCACCCCGGGCAAGGAGCTCGGCGGAGGTCAGGCTCCGCGGCGGTATCCGTTCTGGCGCGGGCATACGTGTCCTTCCGGATCGAGCGGCAGGCTGCACAGCGGGCACGGCGGCCGGCCCGCGTTCACGACGTCCAGGGCACGCTTGGCGAAGGCACGGGCCTGAGCACCGGTCAGGCGCACCCGCAGCATCGGCGGGCCGTTCTCCTCGTCCTGGAGCATCCGCTCCTCGGCCTCGGCGAGGTCGTCCTCGGTGTCCGCGTCCAGCTCGACCAGGGCCTGCGCCTCGATGATCATGCGTTGTTCGTCACCGTCCCAGGCCAGCGCCATGGTGCCGACCCGGAACTCCTCCTCGACGGGCGAGTCGAGCGGCGCGCTGTCGGTGACGTCGGGCGGGGCCACGGCGGGCACAGGAGCGTTTCCTCCGGTCCTGCGCACGACCTCGTCGAGCAGTTCGTCGATCCGCTCGGCGAGCGCCGCGACCTGGGTCTTCTCCAGGGCGACGCTGGTGGTGCGGCTGCCGGCGGACGCCTGGAGGAAGAACGTACGGCGCCCGGGGAGCCCGACCGTGCCGGCCACGAAACGGTCCGGCGGGTCGTAGAAGAACACCTGACGGGACACGTTCTGGTCTCCCTAGTTCGGAGGTGGAGCAGGCGGAGTTGGAGCGGCGCTTTTCGGCGCGTCCACCCTACTGCGCTGAGCGATCACGGTGCTCCCGCACCGCCACCGACCTCGGCCTGTTCCTGCGCGGGAGTCTCGCGCGGCATCAGCGAGGCGAGGTCGCCGGTGTCGCCGAGGCGTACGAGGTAGGGACGCAGCCGGGTGTAACGGATCACGGTGAGGGAACACGGTTCCACCGAGATCCGCTGAAAGAGGTCCAGATGCATGCCGAGGGCGTCCGCCACGACGGACTTGATGATGTCGCCGTGCGAACACATGGCGTAGACGGCGTCGGGGCCGTGCTCCGTCTCGATCCGCTCGTTCCAGTCCCGTACCGCGCCGACCGCGCGGGCCTGCATCGCGCGCATCGACTCGCCGCCCGGGAAGGCCGCGTTGGACGGGTGCTGCTGCACGACCTCCATCAGCGGGTCGGTGGAGAGCTCGGCGAGCTTGCCCCCCGACCAGTCGCCGTAGTGGCACTCGCCGATCAGGTCCTCGGGGTGCAGCGGCAGGCCGGGGCGGGCGTCGAGGAGCGGCTGCACGGTCTCGCGGCAGCGTTGCAGGGGGCTGGTGACGACGGCGGCGAGCGGCACTTTGGCGAGCCGGGCGGGCAGGGCGGCGGCCTGGGCGTTGCCCCGCTCGTCGAGGGCGACACCCGGCGTCCAGCCGGCCAGCACCCCCGCCGTGTTGGCGGTGGAGCGTCCGTGACGTACGAGGATCAGCGTGGCCATGGGCGCCAGCCTAGGCGGCCGGTGTCTTCGGGGTGCGGGCGGCTCCCTTTCACGGGAGAATGCCCCCGATGATCGTCGACTGCGCCATTTACGACGAAGGCCGCCGTACCGAGGGCCCCAAGGACTTCTCGGACGCCCTGACCCAGGCGCGCGCCGCCGGTGACAGCTTCCTCTGGGTGGGGCTCCATGAGCCGACGGAGGAGGAGTTCGAGCTGGTCAGCACCGAGTTCGGGCTGCATCCGCTGGCCGTGGAGGATGCCCTCAAGGCGCACCAGCGGCCCAAGCTGGAGGTCTACGACGACTCGTTGTTCATGGTCCTCAAGCCCGTCGTGTACGAGACGCAGAGCGACACCGTGTCCTCCGGCGAGCTGATGCTCTTCGTGGGTGACAGCTTCGTGGTGACCGTCCGCCACGGTGAGGGCGCGCCGCTCAAGGCGGTGCGCAAGCGCCTGGAGGCGGAACCCCAGCTGCTCAAGCACGGGCCCACCACCGTCCTGTACGCGGTGAGCGACGCGGTCGTCGACCACTACACGGAGGTCGCGGCCGAGCTCCAGAACGACCTGGAGGAGCTGGAGGCGCAGATCTTCTCGCCTTCGGGCGGGCGCGACACGAAGGACACCGCGTCGCGGATCTACACCTTCAAGCGGCAGCTCCAGGAGTTCCGCCGGGCGACCGGGCCGCTGGCGCAGCCGGTGCAGCGGCTCGCGAGCGCGGGCGTGCCGTTCGTGAACGCCGCCTCCCAGCCGTTCTTCCGTGACGTGGACGACCACCTGATGCGGACCAATGAGGCGGTGGAGGGCCTGGACCGGCTGCTCTCCGACATCCTCTCGGCCCATCTGGCGCAGGTCAGCGTCCGCCAGAACGACGACATGCGCAAGATCTCGGCGTGGGCGGCGATGGCGGCGGTCCCCACGATGCTGGCGGGCGTCTACGGCATGAACTTCGACCACATGCCGGAGCTGCACTGGGCGTGGAGCTACCCGGCCCTGATCGTGGTGATGGTGCTGCTTGAGGTGGGCCTGTACCGCCTGTTCAAGCGGCGCGGCTGGCTGTAGCCGTGGCCGGGGCGGCGGACCGGGCGACCTGGTCCTGCCGCTAGGGGGTGTCTGGTGGATCAGGGTCGGTCAGGGTGCGGCGCCTGGTGCGGTGCATCGCAAGGCGCCGGAACGTCGTGATAGCGGAGCTATCGGGGCGTTTCGGCAACGCCGCGAGGTGCCGTGCCAGGCGCCGCACCCCCGGCCATGATCCACCAGACACCCCCTAGGCGAACTCGGGCGCGGTGACGGCGGGGCCGCCCAGCGCGTCGCGCCGGCGCGGGGTGGCGAGGCTGACCATGCGCCGCCACCCCGCGAGTCGTTCATAGGCGTACACGGCGTGGATCGCGGCCGTCAGGGCCGCCGCCTTGGGGCGTGGCCAGCCGAGGATCCGGCCCATGTGGGCCATGACGGCGAGGCTGACGTCGCGGTACACCCGGATCTCGGCGAGGGCGCACTCGCGCAGCACCCGGTGGATGGTGGGCCCGTGTCCGGCGCGCGCCAGGCGCAGCAACTCCTCGTGGCAGTAGGCGAGATGGTTGTCCTCGTCGGCGGAGATCATGCGCACCGCCCGCCCGAGGTCGGCGTGGCCGCCGAAGTGCTTGCGCAGCAGCTCCATCTGCTCGGAGGCGCGCTGTTCGGTGACCCGGCTGTGGGCGAGGTAGACGACGACGTCCCGTTCGGTGAGCCGGTCCTCGCGCCGCAGCTTGGCGTGGCCGAGCCCGATACCGCGCCGTTCGAGCAGCATCGTGTAGTCGGTGTCGTCGGGTACGTCGGCGGGGCGCAGGCCGCGCTTCTTCATGAGCGCGTGGAAGATCCGCCCGTGCTTGTCCTCGTCGGCGCCGTGCCGGGCCACCTTGGGGGCGAGGGCGCGGCATTTCTCGGGCAGGAGGGCGGCGATCCGGCCGTTCTCCCAGCCGCCCTGGGCCTCGCCACTGGCCGCGATGGAGCAGAAGAGCCGGAACGACTCGTCGTGGTCGAGGATCTCCTGGAACAGGCTCTTGGCCGAGAGCATCGTTGCCGTACCTCCGGGTGCGCGCAGGACTCTGCGCAACCGAGTCAAATGCGGCATTGCGGTAGCGGCAACAGGGGTCGTGCCGCACTGGGCCGAACGAAGGAATGTGCGGTGCCCACGCCGCCGTAACCGTCCGGCCCAACCGCGCGTTGATACGCGTGACGGCCGTGGCGGGGAAGACCCCCGAGCCCCCACCACGGCCGCAGAGACAATCCCCCTTGAGGCCGCTCGGCCCCCGCGCGGCCGACTGTCCCCTTACGCTGACGCGAGGCCCGCGCGCTCCAGCGCCTCGGTGCCGGCGCGCAGCGAGGCAAGCCGCTCGTCCAGGGTGAATCCGGCCGGGGCCAGGGTCAGCGTGGTGACACCGGCGGCGGCGTAGGCCTGCATCCGGTCAGCGATGCGCCCCACCGAGCCGAGCAGCGTGGTCGAGTCGATGAGCTGCTGCGGCACGGCGGCGCCCGCGCCCGCCTTGTCGCCGGACAGGTACTTGTCCTGGATCTCGGCGGCCTCCTTCTCGTAACCCATGCGCTGCGCCAGCTGGTTGTAGAAGTTCTGCTTGCGGCTGCCCATGCCGCCGACGTACAGCGCGGTGTACGGGCGGAACATGTCCGCCAGCGCCGGTACGTCCGCGTCGGCGCCGAGCGAGATCGGCAGGGTGGGGCAGACGTCGAAGCCGTCCATGGTCAGGCCGGCCTTCTCGCGGCCCGCCCGGATGTGGGAGATCGCGGTGGCCTCGATGTGCTCGGCGGCCGGGAAGATCAACAGCGCGCCGTCGGCGATCTCGCCGGTCTGCTCCAGGTTCTTGGGGCCGATCGCGGCGATGTAGAGCGGGATGTGCTCGCGCTCGGGGTGCACGGTGAGCTTGATGGGCTTGCCGGGGCCGCCGGGCAGCGGCAGCGTCCAGTGCTCGCCCTCGTAGGAGAGCCGTTCGCGCGTCATCGCCTTGCGGACGATCTCGACGTACTCCCGGGTGCGGGCCAGCGGCTTGTCGAACTTGACGCCGTACCAGCCCTCGGAGACCTGGGGCCCCGAGACGCCGAGGCCGAGACGGAAACGGCCGCCGGAGAGGGAGTCGAGGGTCGCGGCGGTCATCGCGGTCATGGCGGGCTGACGGGCCGGGATCTGGAGGATCGCGGAGCCGACGTCGATGCGCTCGGTCTGCGCGGCGACCCAGGCGAGCACCGTCGGCGCGTCCGAGCCGTACGCCTCGGCCGCCCAGCAGACGTCATAGCCGAGCCTGTCCGCCTCCTTGGCGACGGCGAGGTTGTCGCCGTCCATTCCCGCGCCCCAGTAGCCGAGGTTGATGCCGAGCCGCATGGCCGATCCCCTAACTCGTCGCGACGCGTACGCGAGCGTCCGTCCACGCACATGTCGTACTCATGAGTAACGTTCCTGTGCCGGGGACTCTAGCGCGCGTGGGCGCGATGCGGCAGGGCCGAGTTGTCCACAGGCTCTCTCCCCGTGGGCCCCTGGCCAGTAATCTCAGCGCCCATGGAGCAGAGGCATCTCGGCCGCACGGGCCTGCGCGTATCCCGGATCGGGCTCGGCACCCTCACCTGGGGCCGGGATGTCGGCGAGCAGGATGCCGCCGATCTCCTGAAGGCGTTCTGGGAGGCGGGCGGCACGCTGATCGACACGGCGGACGTGTACGGCGGCGGGGACGCGGAGTATCTGCTGGGGCAGATGATGCAACGTCTCGTGCCGCGAAGGGATCTGGTCCTCGCGACCAAGGCGGGCAGCGTGCCCGACCCCGACCGCCGCTTCGACGGTTCGCGCGGCCATCTGCTGAGCGCGCTCGACGCCTCCCTCGAACGGCTCGGCACCGACCATGTGGACCTCTGGCAGGTGCACGCCTTCGACGCGGAGACGCCGCTCGAGGAGACTTTGCAGGCGCTCGACATCGCGGTCAGCAGCGGACGGGCGCGCTACGCCGGCATCTCCAACTTCAGCGGCTGGCAGCTCGCCAAGGCCGCGACGTGGCAACTCGCCGCGCCCGGCGTGCGGACCCGCCTCGCGAGCACGCAGATGGAGTACTCGCTCCTCCAGCGCGGCGTCGAGCGCGAGGTCCTGCCGGCCGCCCTCGACCTGGGCGTGGGGCTGCTCCCCTCGTCACCGCTGGGGCGGGGCGTGCTGACCGGGAAGTACCGGCACGGCGTGCCCGCGGACTCGCGGGGTGCCTCGGACGGCCTTTCGGCGTTCGTCGCGCCCTACCTCGACGAGGCGGCCGGGCGGATCGTCGACGCCGTCGCCATAGCCGCCGACGGGCTGGCCGCGACACCCCTTCAGGTGGCGCTCGCGTGGGTGAGGGACCGGCCGGGAGTGGTGGCGCCGATCGTCGGCGCGCGCAACGCGCACCAGCTCGCGGCGGCATTGTCAGTGGAGGCCCTTAGTCTTCCTGACGAGATCTGCCAGGCGCTCGACGATGTGTCGGCGCCCGTGCACCGCTATCCCGATCAGGACTGGAGCACGCTGTGACTGCGCTTCCCCAGGGCTCGGCCCCTGGATCCACGGCCGACGAACCCGCCGAGGCGGAGGTGGCGCGGGTCGCGGCCGCGGGCGGAACGGAGGCGCACAGCGACTCCGCGACGGCCACGGCCGATGCGCCGCCGCCTGCGGGCGCGGCGGGCGCGGTTGAGCCCGCGGAGCCTGTCGAGGCCCTTGAGGCCACGGGGTCTGCCGGGGCGGCAGGGTCCGGGGGGTCCGCGGAGGCCGGAGAGTCCGGGGAGTCCGCCGAGGCCGGAGAGTCCGGGGAGTCCGCCGAGGCCGGAGAGTCCGGGGACGTCGCCGAGCCCCCCGCGTCCGCCGAGGCCGGAGAGCCTGGGGACGTGGCCGAGCCCAGCGCGTCCGCCGAGGCCACAGAGCCCGTGGACGTCGTCGAGCCCAGCGCCCCTGCCGAGGCCGCGGAGTTCGTGGAGCCCACTGAGGCCGCGGTGTCCGGGGAGTCCACCGAACCCTCCGCGTCCGCCGAGGCCGGAGAGTCCTGGGAGTCGGCTGAGCCCGGCGGCACCGGCGGAAGCGCCAACGCGAGCGTCGAAGAGACGCAGGCCGGCGGCGAGTCCGGGGGCGGCGAGGGGGGCGACGAAAAGGGCGCTGCGGACGGGGACGGTGTCGCGGGTGTCGGAGACGGCGAGGGTGGCAGCGGATCCGAGGCCGATGACGGGACGGGCGACGCCGTCGACGCCAAGGCGCCGGAGCTGTCCGAGGCCGCCGCCGAGCTCGCGGCCCAGCGGGAGTTGCGGGCCAGGATCGAGCAGCGCAAGGCCGAGAAGGAGGCGCCGATCCCGGCCGGCACCAAGCTGAGCGGGCAGGCGGCCGACCTCCTCGCGGCGGTCCGCGCCGTCGAGAAGGGCGAGAAGTCGGGAGCCGCGTTCTTCGCGGGGCCCCCGCCCGCCCCGCGCAAGCCCGCCCCAGGCCCCGCCCAGGAGGCGGCTTCGGTACGGCCCCGCGCACCCGAGCCGGCACGGGCGCAGGCTCCCGTCACGTCGGCCGAGACCCTGGCCTCCGTACGTGCCGTGCTCACCCGGGGCGGCGCCCCCGAGGCACTGGCCGGGCAGGTCGCCGGCGCCCTCGGCGAGCAGGCGGCCGAACGGCTTGGCGCCGATCCCTGGCAGCTCCTCGCGGTGCCCGGGGTGCGCCCCGAGCAGGCGGACGGCTTCGCACGGGCGCTGCTCGGCGCCGAGTGCCGGCCCGACGACGAGCGCAGGGCGGCCGCGCTGGTCGGCTGGATCCTGGAACAGGCCGCCGCACAAGGACATACGGCGCTGGCCGCCGACGACGTGCGCAAAAGCCTTGCCGCGCGATCCGTTCCAGATCCCGACGAGGCGGTTCAGCTGGCCGTCGCCGAGGGCGTGGTGCTGGTCTTCCAGGACGGCGTCCCGGACGAGCCGGGTGGTGACGACGTGGCGGACGACGAGGCGCAGGAGACCTCCGAGGCGGAGCCGGTCGAGGTGCTGCTCGGGCTCGACCGGTACGCGCTGGCCGAGGAGAGCCTGGCCGACGGCCTGGCCCGGCTGCTCAACTCGCCGGTGCGGGAGGACGGTTCGGTGTGGCCCGAGGCCGGCGAGCTGGTCCGCGCGGTCGCGGGCAGCGGCCTGGTGGCGCACACCGGCGGGGAGGCCGCGCGCGCCGAGTCGGCGGCGGTCGTGACGGCCGCGGCGGCCGCCGGGCTACGGGCAGCGGGCGCCGCGCACACCGCGGACGGACAGCGCCGCCTGGCCGAACTGACCGGCCCGCTGGCCGCGTTCACCGTGGCGGGGCTGCTGTCCGGCGAGGGCCCGGGGCGGGACGCGGAGGGCGCACTCGCCCTCGACGTCCTGGTGGTGCAGGACGCGACGCAGCTCGACGTGGAGACCGCGGCCGTGCTCGTGGAATCGCTGCCCGACGGTTGCCGCCTCGTGCTGAGCGGCGACCCGGGCGTGCTCCGCCCGGCGGGCGCCGGCCTGGTCTTCCAGGATGTGCTGACCGCCCGCATCTGTCCCGTGGTGGCCTCGCGCATGCCCGATCCGGGGCCGGTCGGCGAGCTGGTCTCGGGCATCGGCATCGGCGAGTTGAACCAGGTCGAGGCCCCGGGCAAGGAAGTCGTGATCGTGCCCGTACGGGATGCGGGCGAGGCGGTTCACCGCGCCGTCCAGCTCCTGGCCGACTCGATCCCCCGGGCGATCGGCATTCCGGCGGAACAGACCCAGGTCGTCACGGTCGGCCACGGCGGCTCGGCGGGCACCCGCGCGCTGAACGCGGCCCTGAAGCAGCGCCTCAACCCGGGCCCCGGCCGCTTCGGCGGCTTCGACCCGGCCGACCGGGTGGCGTACGCGCAGAGCCCGGGGCGCACGGTGACGGGCACGGTGGTCGGGGCGGACGCGGAGGGCCTGCGGCTCGACTGCGCGGGCACCCCCGTCCTCGTACCGAAGGAGCGGGTCGAGTCGTCGCTCCGGCACGGCTGGGCGCTCACCGCGCACCAGGCCGCCGGGATGCGCTGGCCCGCGGTGGTCGTGGTGCTGCCGGGCGACGCGGCGCAGGGACTCAGCCGGGCCTGGGTCTACACGGCCTTCGGCCGGGCCGAGCGGCATCTTTCCGTCGTCCATGGCGTGGACCAGGCGCTCCCCCGCGCGGTGGCCGAGATCCTGCCGCCGCCGCGCACGACCCGGCTCGCGCCCTTGCTGCACGGTCTCCTGAAGACCGCGGAGCAGTAGTCGCGTACGGCGTACGGGGCGTACGGGTCGTACGCGTACGGGAGCAGGAGCCGCGGACGCCGTGCGGATCGGCGCACGGTACGCACGGCACGCACGGCGCACGCGGCACGTGCAGGGTCTCGGCGCGTGCCGCGGTCTCGGCGCGCACGCGGCGTGCGGCGTGCGGCGTGCGGTGTGCACGCGCCGCGCAGTGTGGTTCACGGCAGCCACGCCGGAGACGGCAGAGGCCGCGCACCCCGTTCATGGGGTGCGCGGCCTCTGCCGTGGTGGCCGGGTCAGGGGGCCGGCGGGAGGTCGTCCTCGTCGTCGAGGTCGTCCTCCAGCTCCTCCTCGTCGAAGACGGCGCTCACGTCGAAGCGGCACACCACCCGCTGGGGGTCGGCGTGATCGAACGGTGTGCTCAGCCACTCGCCGGGCTCGGGGAGCTCGTCGGCGGCCGACACCCACAGCGTGGAATCGCCCTCCTCCAGGCCGAACTCCTTGTGGCGCGAGGCGATTTCGTCCGGTTCGTACTCACCGAACAGCACGCCGAGCGCGGCATGGACGCTGCCGCCGACGACAGCGGCGGTGCGCTCGCCCTCGTCCGCCTCCTCCGCACCCGGATCGAGATCGGTGAGACGCTGCGCCTGGGCGAGCAGCCGATGGGGCTCGGCCACGGCGTAGTCGCGCCGGATGAGGACGCTGAGGGCGTGTGGCTCCTCGGGGCCCGCATAGGGCGGCAGTGAGTCGTCGGCGCCGGGGATCTCGAAGGGGGTCACCTCGTCGTAGCGGTCGTACAGCCGCTCGTCGTACGCCTCGGCGGCCGCCGCGAGCGCGTTGAACGCCTCGTACACGTCTGGATCGTCGTCCCCCGTGCGGCGTTCCACCGCATCGAGGTGACGGTCCAGCGCGGCTTTGACCGCCTCGGCGGCGGCACGTACCTCGGCAGCGGTGGGCTGCGCAGCATCAGACATAGTGCAGACGCTATCCGTACCGGGCCTCTGCCCGCACAATAGATGCGATGCCGGAATACGAATTTGTCGACGTGTACGTACCGCGCGGGGTCTCCCGCAAGGATGCGACGCGTCTGCTGACCGACCATGCCGAGTACGGACACTGGGAGTTGGACCGACTGAGTCTGCGCCGGGACGGCAGCCGCCGAGTGCGGCTGCGCAGGCGGATCATCCGCCAGGTGCGCGCCACGTGGTGATCGCGGCGAGCGCATCGCGACGACGGAGCGGGCCCCGCGTGTGCGGGGCCCGCTCCGTCATGTCCGTCCGTGTGGCACGGCCGCGGGACTGTTGCGCGGCGCGTGCACGGGACTACTGCGCGGCGCGGCCGCGGCGGTAGAGCACCGCGCCGCCGAGCACGAGACCGGCTGCGGCGGGAAGGGCGAAGCCCATGCCGTCGGCGCCGGTGTGCGCCAGCGCGGCCGGGGCCTGCGCCGCCGCGTTCACACCCTGGGCGACCGGGGCGCCGCCCGTGCCGGCCGTACCGGGCCGCACCGGGTTGGCCGGCTGCACGGGTGCGGCGGGGTGATGCGCGATCGGGCCGACCGGGTGCTGCGGAACCCCGGGGTGGCCCGGGTGCTGGGGGTGGCCCGGCTGCCCCGGGGTGCACGGCGGTTGGTGCTGACCCGGGTGCCCGGGGTGCTGGGGGTGCCCGGGGTGCTGGGGCTGGCCCGGGTGTTGCGGGTGTCCGGGGTGGCCCGGGTGCTGCGGACGGCCGGAGTGACCGCCCTCGTCGTTCACACAGTGGTTGCCGAACGCCGGGTTGCCGACGCCCACCACGTTCACGCTGTTCCCGCAGGCGTTCACGGGTGCGTCGATGGGTGCCTGGATGGTGTTGCCCGAGCCGACGCCGGGCGAGTCACTGGCGTGACCACGGGCGCTCGCCCCACTGCCCGAGTGCCCGCCGCCGCGCTGCCCGCCGCCCTTGTTGGCACAGCTGTTGGCGAACGTCGGGTTGAGCGCGCCGATCACGGTGACGGTGTTGCCGCAGGCGTTGACCGGTACATGCACCGGGACCTGGACGGCGTTGCCGGACAGCACGCCCGGCGAGTTCGACGCGCTGCCCTGAGCCGCCGAGTCGGCGTGCGCGGCGCCGCTGCCCATGGCGATGACGCCGCTCGCGGCCGCCATGGTGATCAGTGACTTACGGGTGACCTGTCGCATGGTTTCGTTCCCTGCCTTCTGCCTACCGGAAAGCCCGGCCGCGCCGTTGCGCCCGGGCTGAAACGCCGGGCGGCCCCGGAGTGCATGGCGCGCACTCCGGGGCCGCCCGGCTCAGACCCTCACGGGTTGAGGCACAACGTCACTTGTTGATGCAGGTGTTGCCGAAGGCGGGGTTCAGCAGCCCGATCACGGAGACCGTGTTGCCGCACACGTTCACCGGCACGTGCACGGGGACCTGGACGACATTGCCGGAAACGACACCCGGGGAGTGCACAGCGGCACCCTGGGCACCCGCGTCGGCAACGGCCATTCCGGCACCCGCCAGAACCAGACCACCAGTGACAGCCGCAGCAGCGACGACCTTCTTGATCATTACTTCCTCCTTGTTGGCATATGTGCGATCCCAGCCGCGGACCGCACACCCTGTAACGAGGGGGAAGTTATGGGGCTACGAGCATATGAGTGCATTCACTCTTTTCAGTCAGGTGCGTACGTTCAGACGATTAACAGAACGTCGCGTCGGGGCGCGCCGCCTCAGGACGCGTCGATGAACCGGTCGAGGACGCGTACGCCGAACTTCAGGCCGTCCACAGGCACCCGCTCGTCCACGCCGTGGAACATCCCGGCGAAGTCCAGCTCCGGCGGGAGCTTCAGCGGCGCGAAGCCGAAGCCGCGGATGCCGAGGTCGTCGAAGGACTTGGCGTCGGTGCCGGCCGAGAGCATGTACGGCACGGCGCGGGCGATCGGGTCCTCGGCCCGCAGCGCGGTCTGCATGGCGTCGACCAGGGCGCCGTCGAACGTGGTCTCCAGGGCCTTGTCGGCGTGGACGTCCTCGCGCTTGACGCGCGGGCCCAAAATCCGGTCCAGGTCGGCAAGGAACTCTTCCTCGTACCCCGGCAGGAAACGCCCGTCGACATGGGCGGTGGCCTGCCCCGGAATGACGTTGACCTTGTAACCGGCGCCCAGCTGCGTCGGGTTGGCGGTGTTCTGGAGCGAGGCGCCGATCAGCTTGGCGATGCCGCCCAGCTTGGCGAGCGTGCCGTCCATGTTCTCGGGGTCGAGCTCGGTGCCGAGCGCGTCGCCGAGCTCGTCGAGGAAGTGCCGCAGCGTCTTGGTCACCCGCACCGGGAACTTGTGGCGCCCGAGCCGCGCCACGGCCTCGGACAGCTCTGTGATGGCGTTGTCCCTGTGGATCATCGAGCCGTGTCCCGCGGTGCCGTCCACGGTCAGCTTCATCCAGTGCATGCCCTTCTGGGCGGTCTCCACGAGGTAGAGCCGCAGGTTCTCGTTGACCGTGAACGAGAACCCGCCGACCTCGCTGATCGCCTCGGTGACCCCCTCGAAGAGCTCGGGGTGCTTGTCGACGAGGAAGCGCGCCCCGTACGTGCCGCCGGCCTCCTCGTCGGCGAGGAAGGCCAGGACGATGTCACGCGGCGGCTTACGGCCGCTGCGCAGCCGGTCGCGCACGACCGCGAGGGTCATCGCGTCCATGTCCTTCATGTCGACCGCGCCGCGGCCCCACACGCAGCCGTCGGCGATCTCGCCGGCGAAGGGGTCGTGGGTCCAATCGGCGGCGTTGGCGGGCACGACGTCGGTGTGGCCGTGGATGAGCAGCGCGGGCCGTGAGGGGTCCTCGCCGGCGATCCTGGCCACCGTGGACGCGCGGCCCTTGTGGGACTCGAAGATCTTCGGCTCAAGGCCGACCTCGGCGAGCTTTTCCGCGACGTACTCCGCGGCCGCACGCTCACCGGGTCCTGAATGGTCGCCGTAGTTGCTGGTGTCGATCCTGATCAGGTCGCGACAGAGGTCGACGACCTCGTCCTCACCGGTCACGCCGCCGGTCCGGGTCGTGCTCGACTCGCTCACGCTGCTTCCTCCCACTGTCGCTCCGTGTGGTCCGCCTCCATCCTGCCCCCGCGCCCCCTCGCCGCCCAAGGGCGGCCCCGCGCCGACATCCGGAGTTCATGCAGGCCAGGGGGGTGATCGAGCACCCCCGGATGTTTGCTATTGTTTTCCACGTCGGAACGGGCACGGCCCGCGAGACAGACACCTTGTCCGGGTGGCGGAATGGCAGACGCGCTAGCTTGAGGTGCTAGTGCCCTTTATCGGGCGTGGGGGTTCAAGTCCCCCCTCGGACACCAGCTGAGACCCCTGTTCATCAGGGGTTTTTTGCTTTTCCGGGGTGCGGCGTGACCGACCAGGTGACCAACAGCCCAGAGAGTTGCCTGGTCAGACCCCTCGGACACCAGTCCAAGACGGTTCACGAGATCGTCCCGAGGCATCCACGACGTACCGGTTGAATCCTGCGAATCGCCGCCATCTCGTCGTTTCTCGTCCTTGAGCCTCGTGTTCAGCCCGATGGGGCGGCGAGGTGGCGGCGGCTCAGGTACTGCGCCTCTCAGGGGCGGAGCGCGGGGAGGTGTGTCACTCGCGTGGCGGAGGAGCGTCCTGCTCGACCGGAAGCGGGCGCGCCTGGAACTCACCGGGTTGTGTTGTCGCGCTCCGCGTGCTGGCTTTGCAGGGCTGGATACCCTCGTGGTTGTCGTTGCCACCCTCGTTCTGACTGCGCAGCCCGGACCAGACTTCTTGCCATAGAAGGATGAGCAGGGGTTATTTTCTGCCGCTACTTGGCCAATATGGTGCGCGGGACGGTGATGCTGTCCCTCCTGCAGATGTCGGGGTGAACGAAGTGTCCCGCCTGGGGCTGGCGAGCAGGGCTGCCAGGGTACGGACTGGAGATGTCGAGGTCGACGACAGTGGCTGGGCATGGCTGGAGCCAGCGTCAGCAGGGACCGTGGCCTGCGGCCGGAGGACGGGGCCTGTCGACGCCGGTCCCCTGCAGGCCCGCACTCCTTGATTTTGGTCGGTGTCCTTCCGGGACTGGATCGCGGTGGCGTGCTGGGCGCGGCCCCCGTCCGTGCGGCTCTCGATATATTTATGGCGCCCGCGGTGATGGGCGGGAGAGCATCAGCAGCAGGGCTCGCCGCCGACAAGCAGCATTCCGCGGCACTCTCGCTACGGACCGCCTTGTCGTCATGCGCCCGACCTCAACCCGGTCGAGGGCATCTGGCGCCTCACCGGCACCAGCCTCCGGCACCAGCCACCATGACGACATCACACATTCATGGTCAGTAGCACGGGCATTCCACGCCTGTCGGACTTGTTGGCCTCGCTGAGTGACAGCTGCTTACGGAGGTCGCGTGGTGCTGTAACGAGGCTCCAGACCGGTGGATTCGCTTCAGCGACCCTCACTGGTGGTGCGCTACGCGATCGATCTCTTCCCTTTCGCCCTCGCGGATGTGCAGGCCAGCATCGGAGGCCGTGTAGGGGTCCCTCAGACCCTGGAGACAGGGGGAATAGGAGCGTCTCCCCCGGTCGCTGATGTTCCGCTCTTCCCCTTGTACTGCCACATGATCAGGTTGATCAGCACTGTGCGGACCGGGAAGGCCCTGAGACCCGTTCCACGGCTCCAGCTGGTCGTCGAGGATCAACTTGGAGGTGTGCAGCAGCCGTCCGACCAGCGTGAATTTACCGTCGTCGACGGAACCGGCAGTGGCGAACCGCAGCAGGGCGATGGCCGAGAGCTCCTCGCTCGTGGACGTGATCATGCCTAGAAGTACCCGTCGCGCTTGCGATCTTCCATCGCGGTCTCGGACAGCTTGTCATCGGCGCGGGTCGCGCCCCGCTCAGTGAGCCGGGAGGCGGCGATCTCGGCGATCACGGCGTCCAGCGTGGTGGCGTCGGAGTCGACGGCGCCTGTGCAGGACATGTCGCCGACGGTGCGGTAGCGGACCTGGCGCCTTTCCACCGTCTCGTCGTTCTTCGGGCCGCCCCACTCGCCGGCCGTCAGCCACATGCCGCCCCGCTGGAACACCTCGCGCTCGTGCGCAAAGTAGATTTGCGGCAGGTCGATGTCCTCGCGGGCGATGTACTGCCACACGTCCAGCTCGGTCCAGTTCGACAATGGGAACACGCGCACGTGCTCACCAGGGGCGTGTCGGCCGTTGTACAGGTTCCACAGCTCGGGGCGCTGACGGCGCGGGTCCCACTGCGAGAACTCGTCGCGCAACGAGAACACCCGCTCCTTCGCGCGGGCCTTCTCCTCATCCCGGCGGCCGCCGCCCAAGACCGCGTCGAACCTCTCGGCTCGGATCGTCTCCGTGAGCGGAAGCGTCTGCAGCGGGTTGCGGGTGCCGTCGGCACGCTCCTTGAGCACACCGCGGTCGATGTGACTCTGGACGGAGGCAACATGCAGGCGTAGACCGTGCTTCTCGACCGTGCGGTCCCGGCACTCGAGGACCTCCGGGAAGTTGTGCCCGGTGTCCACATGAAGGAGCGAGAACGGCACCCTCGCCGGAGCGAAGGCCTTCAGGGCCAGGTGCAGCATGACGATGGAGTCCTTGCCACCGGAGAACAGGACCACCGGGTTCTCGAACTCTCCCGCCACCTCGCGGAAGATGTGCACCGCCTCGGACTCCAGCGCGTCCAGGTGTGACAGGGTGTTCGGACTGGCCGTGCCGTCGTGCACCTTGGCGGCTGTGGTCATGCCGGTCCCCCCGCGCTCAGCAGGGCGTACACGGAGGCTGAGGACTCCTGCACAGTCTGGTGCTGCGATTCCATCCGCGGATCGTGCGTCTCCGGCTCCTCATACGGGTCGTGAACACCCGCCGGCCCGGCCGGCTCCCCCGTCACATCCCGCCCGCTGCACACCTCCAGCAGGGTGGCCGCATGAACCTCGAAGTACGGTATACGGCCAAGGTCATGGCGCAGTCTGACGACCTCTCGAGGGCTCCAGTACGGAGCGGTGATTTCCAGGAGGACTTGACGCCTCGCTGCGGCTTCACTGACTCGCACGGCAACTAGGATGTCGGCCGCACCCGCCCCCACTACGGCTACAGATCCTCGCACTGCAGATGCTGTCACGCGATGCCTCCTGTCGGCGTGGCCGGCCAGCCACGTCAGCGGACCGGCATCGGATCAGCACTCGCCGACCGAACCGTCGTTCACTTGTTGCCCAGCGCGCACCGATCACAAGCCGGATCTCAACTGGCGGGACCAGCCGAGGAGATCAGCATCGCCGCTGTAATCCGCGCGGCGGAGGAGTGCATTGCCCCTGTCCGCAATCACACGAAGCAGGCCTTCTCCGCAAGAGGAACGAAGCAGTGACGCTTACGTATGGCACACCCTTGTGTCCGATGCCCTGAATGCGACGGTGAGCGACTCAAGCGTCGGTGCGGCCTCCTCCGGCGTGAGAAGTATGGCGCCCTCGGCATCGGCGCGGACCAGAAGCCGAGCCGTCGGACCATCGGCTCGCAAGAAGCCACCGGGACACGTCCATGTGCGAACTCCGCACAAGGACGCCAACCGTGATCAACTCGCCCTACGTGCCACTGTCTTTGAGTAACAGTCGTACGGAGTAGAGAGCCCGCTCCTGAAAACTGTCGTCCAAGACCCACGGACTGTCGGCGATCAACTCGGTGAGTTCGTCGAGCGAAACGAAGAGGTAATCGAACCATGGAGTAGCGGTGTTGCGGTGGCGGATTCGGAAGCGCTCCTGTCCGGGCAGACGTCCGGCACTCCTGTTCCATTCTTGGTAGGCGATCTCTATCGGATCACGCACGGCATGCGGGTCGCGGCTGGAAGCCAGAATCTGCGCTCCTGGGCGGGCGACCCGAGCGATTCGGGAAAGGAGATCGCTCGCTTCCGAGCCGCTCCGGAGCAGGCCGAGGTTGTTTCCCAGAAGCAAAATCGTGTCGAACAGACCTAGCCGCTCAACATCGTCGATGCCCCCCTCGACGACCGTAACTCCGCGAGCCCCGGCTACGGCGACCGCTCCGGGCGACGGGTCGAGTCCGATCACATCCAGTCCTTGATCCGCCAGTACTAGGGCGTGGCGCCCTGAGCCGCAACCTATGTCAAGGACCCTCCCGGAGGCATACTTGCATGCCCAGCGCTCAGGAGCGGGCCATCGCTCTGGTGGGGTGAACCAGTGATAGGTATCCGACACCCAGACGGCGCCGTCGCTGCGCTCGAGCACCTCAAACACCGTCCCTGGACGGGCACCCGCTGACCAGCATCGCTGGAGGACTTCACCGAAGGCGTCGCCGATTACGGGCTCACGCCCCTCCATTCGGTCGCTTGGAGCCGAATCGGCGGTTTGCTCCACTCCCACATATTCTCCTGACGTCGTGGACTGGTCGAGCCGAATTGCCGCGGCAACGTCCAGAGCGGCGGGTGGTTACGAATAGCCTCGACGGTAACGATGAGATTTCCGAGTCAGCGGTAGCCCAGCTCGTGTGCAAGTTCAGTCATTTTGTCACACATCTCTCCCCGAAGGTTCCACTCTGGAGGGAAAACTATAGGCCCGGGATCGGCCACAGGACGAAGCTGAGGATTGAGCAAAAACTTCGGATCCCCACCGTAGAGGTTTGCCGACTCTCCGTTCGACGCGAAGACCCACCGCTCGGTCTCGGTGATCCCCTGGATCGTTTCCTCACTGGAGTCGAGCCCGAGCCATTCAAATATCGAGGGCGCGAACCGATGCGGATTTTGGATCAAATCCTCCGCGCGAACCCGAATCCAGCGGTCTTTGGGGAGCAACGAGAGGGTTCCGAGGATTCTGAGGTGTGAAATATACCAGGCAGAGGCGCAGCTCGCGGAGCGAAACTCGACCGAGCGGCCTTTGTGCTCAAAGCGCCAGTGTTCCCGCATTGATCGCTGCGTCGTCACCGGGTGGCGGGTGAGATGGATGAACCTCGCGTCGGGAAAACTCTCCAGACATCGGGCCAGACCCTCCTTCGACGAAGTGGCAGGGGACTTCTCCAAGGGTATCTGGGGGTCGACCCGGTCAAACAAGTATTTCATGACAGAGGCGGGGCTCCAGTGCCTCCTCTCCTTCAGCCAAACCTGTGCACGAGCGATTTCATCTCTACCTTGACTGCCCTCGTTTATCTGCGCAATGGCGCGGAATATACCGTTCACGCGAATTTCTTCACTCCGGTCCGACTCGGAACGTTTCCGGGCGAGGACCTCATCAAGCGTGTCACCAGTGAACATCAGCAGCTCGGGAAACCCGAAGATGTCCGGATGACCAGACAGAAGGGCAATGGAAACCGTCGAGTAAGAACGGGCCGGGGACAGAAGAAAGATAGGGGGCTTCATAAAACCTGCCGTTGTCTCGGAGATGCGTCGTGATGACAGTCGCTGTTCAGCAGCCGTGGCCGATGGCCAGCGTGAATAGATGGCTCCAACCGAAGGAGCGACGAACAGCTTCGTCCGTCTCGGAGAAGGAGCGGCCATGGACGCTGCCGTGCAGTCCGAGCGATACCGCGGTGAGCCACGCGGCATGACCGGCTGCACCCGCCTGTACAAGTAGTCGGCTGTAGCCGGCGACGCCGTCGCGATCGCATGCGGTCGCGAGGTCCCCGCAGATCATCAGCAGTACGGCGGCATCGGCGTAGACACGTTCCACCGGACCGAGGTGCAATCCAGAGGCGGGAGTGAGACCGGTCCCTCGGCTGAACAGATACGAGCCGACCGAGACCTCTTCGATACGTCGGGCCGAGATGATCAACGAGGTGTCTCCCCCGATGTCCAATGCCGCTTGTCCGATCGCTTCGACACAGTCACGGCTGACGGGCTGCGCAGTGAAGGAACGAACCGACCGTCTTGTGCTCAGAACCTGCTCGACAGGCCGACCCAGTCGGGGAGGCACAGGCGTGGTCGCGGTCGCGGTCGCGGCTTGTAGGGGGGAGGTCAGCGAGTCCAGCACTCGCGCGAAGAACTCACCCTCCGGGACGATGGGCATATGGTCAGTCCTTTGGGTATAGGCCGGCAACCGCAGTGACGAACTCGCGCCGCCCATCGAGTTCCAGTGCGGCCGTCAGTCGTCCGTCCCATCCGGCTGCATATCTCGCCTCAAGACCGTATTCCTGAGCCATCACGGAGAACTGGGCCGCTGCGCACCCCGCGTCCAAGAGAGCCAAGCGGCAGGAGAACCGCTCATACTTCGCTGTCAACCGCCACAGCGAACCGCAGAACACCACCGCCGCGATCAGCCCCTCCTCGACTAATCCCGTCCCTTCGAACATGGCCGTCATGGACACTCGATCGCGCCGCGCGGCAACGAGCTCATCCGTCTCGCTGAGGTACCTGAAGATGTTTCCTGGCAAGTCGGCAGGAGGTGTATCCGAGATCAGAAACAGATCAACCGATCTGAGATCTCCTCCCGTTGGGGCCCAGCGTCTGTTGGTGCCCCCCTGAAGCCCGGCCGTTTTCGAAAGCAGCGAGGCCAGCATGGGATTAGAAAGATCGGACAGCCGGCAGCGGGGGTGCGAGGCATAATCGGCAGCCTCGGACAACAAACGTTTGGGGGAGGGTGCTGCGGGCTGGAATTCAGCACGGTCCAGATCCCAAGAGGTCGCCTGCACCTGCCACTCGTAGCTCAGAAAGAGGTCAGCAACCCCTCCATGCACATGGGCATAGCCGCCGCAGTGATCGCAATCCGCTTCGGGCGCGACCACGAATCGCTCCTCTGAAAGGTCTCCTGTCTGGACGCGGCGCAGGACGTGGGGATTCGATGGGCCACCCACACCAAAAGTGGCCAGTACTTCGGTGACAACGAGTGCCGAGACCAGGTCGATGTGATCGACGACCGGCCCGTCTATCGCTGCGGGCGCCTGAATGGGGTCGCTCCCCTTGAGACAGGATGGGCAGGGCGTGTTACCCACGCCGAACTTGGGGCCGACCTCCACCATTTCTGCCTGAGAGCTGCAACGCAGTACAGGGATGCCACGTGGACCACAGAGCTCGACGATTTCGCTCAGGTTGTGGCCGTCGTCGTACGCGACGACGAGGTCGCAGTCCTCAGGAAGTCCGGTGCAGAGAAGCCCGACGCTGCCGACCCCTGACGCTGTGAGATCGGCGGCGATGCGCGCGCCGAGATCCGGACCCGTTGCGAGCAGGATATTCAGCTGCCCGAGGAAGCGACGCGCCTCATTGCCGCTGCGATAGCTGACGCTGGTGGTGCGGGACAGGTACACATGTGTCTCCTCGTCCCCCTCACTCGCTTCCGGTTCGAGGAACCCCAGACCGGCCAGGAGGCCGAGCATCTGGCGCACATGGTCGTCGGTTACGCCGAGTTGAGCGGACAGAGAAGAAACCTTCGTAGAACCGTCCAGCAGCGGGAACAACCTGCCCAGAACATCCGTCGCTGCGGCACCGGTGAAGTGCTGTCTGCGGTCGCCACCCTCGATGATCAGTCCGTCCGTGACTGGAATGATGGCGAGGCCCTTGCGAAGCGCGGGATGGTTGCCGTACGGGAGAGTCTCCGTGGTCATGGTCATCTCTTCACTGACAGAGCGGTGAACTCTGCGGAGGTGCAGGGGTCTGATATGGACGGTCCGCAGCGGCCGCAGCCATGGCAGGCGACCACACGATGGGTGGCGATGTGGGCGCTTGAGAGGCGCACCGTCGTCACGGTGTTGGGGTTGTCGGCGCGAATGTGAAGAACGGCTGTCGCGGCCGCTAGGCGGGCGTGATGGGGCAGATGCCCTCCAGGCCCAACCTCCTCGGCGGCATCGTAGGCGTCGTACAGTGCGGCAGTGGTGCGATGGTGTTCGTCGTGCTGGCGTCTGCGGCTCTGATAGCAGTCGAAGCACGGCCCCTGACCCGGGTGGACGTACGGGCCAATCCGCAGCACGGGATGCTCCAGAATTACCGGCAGCCACGGGACTGCATATTCCGCCGCCAACCTGTCGGCACGCTGACATAGGCCGGGGCTGGGGCGCCACAAAGCCAGCACAACCAGAGACGGGTTACCCATGAAGGCACGGGAGAGGTCATTCGGGGCCAGTGCCTCCGTATCGGGGAGCACTTCCCGGAGCTTGGTGACGACCGAGTCGCCGAACGCGCCGGTTGCAATCAGGCGAATGGCTGTGGCCATGGATTGAGATCCCCTTCAGCAAGGACCCGATGGCCCATCAGTCGTGGTGCCTCGTACAAGCGTGGATGTCCCTTGAACTGGGCATGAGGAAGGAGCGACATCGGCTGGAGCCGGGGAATGACAACACTGACGGACGTCAGGCCGACCTCCGCAAGTTCGCGCGTGGTCCGATCGACGGCGATGACCTCCATCTGGCGTTCCCGGAAGATGCTGCGTAACTCTGCCAGGGCCTCCCGGGAACCGGCTGGCAGACCATGTCGAGTGGGTCCGGTGCCTCGCGCGTATCCATCGTCGAGAAAGGAGAACGCCTGGGCTCGATCCGCACTGGCCATGTACCGGGAGCCGTCCATGATCGTGGAGATCTGGTCGACGGAGCTGGGGCCGGTTCCGGCCCGGAGGATCGTCAGGATGGAAAGACATTCCGCCAGGGCCTTCTCAGCAGCCGCCGCCAATGTGCGCTCCGTGGCGCAGCCAACCACTTGGTGGCAATGGTGATCGTGTGGCATCCGAAGTCTGCAGTAGACCGTGGGAACCCCAAGATCCGTCGTTGCGTCGAACAACAACGGCTCGATGAAATGGCGCTGGGCTGCGTCGACGAGATAGGCCAGTCCGTCCGATGTGATCTCGTCGGACAAGCCCGGCAGCGGGAGTTGCTGAAGCCAGGTGATTGCCACGGCGTCCCGCTCGACAACTTCGAGTATCCCGCCCACCAGCGCTTCGTCGCGGTCAAAATGGACGGCGTGTCCGGTGGATATGCGATAGGAGAACTTTTCTGCCGGGACGCAGTCGTCCAAGGCGTAGTTCGCCATCACTGCCGGAATCCAAATCGGCGATCCGGACACCACCTCCTCGCCCGGTAACCAGCGAATGAGGGCAGTTTCGTCAAACGGCACGATTGAGCACTTGGGATGTGCGTACTCCTGGGCGGAACACCGGGGGATGGAGTTCAGATCCATCACTTCCCCGTCGAGTTCATCGGCGAGGGACCAGCGGTAGCCGTCGCATGGCGCCGACGCGGAATAACGTTCTGCTGCTTCCGCGATGGCGATGAGCCGGGCACGATCGACGTCTCCCAGCGACCTGCCGGAGCCGCCGTTGGACTCGCCGGTATGCCCCTTTCCTGCCCTGCCGCTTCCTATGGTCGCCACCTGTACATGGAACTGGTCTACACCTCGGAGCCCGAGGCGGTCGTCGCGGCAACCGGCCACAACTCCGTATGGGGACACCAGTTGTTCAAGCACGTTGAGGGGCCGCTCGCCTGATGATGTGAATGCTTTCATGGACCGCTTCGCTCGTGTGACGGGGCCGTTCGGGCTTGGACCTGCCTCCCGAACAGGCCCGCCAGATCTACCTCACTCGCTTTCCGACGCCCCCGCACAGTCACACGGGGGGCGGCAGGACATGCAGCTGACGGTACTGCACCATTTGGTGTAGTTCTCCACCGAGAAGTCGGAGTCCATCTGGCCCGCGAGTTCGAGCCACACAGCTTCCGAAACATCCGTTGCCTTGAGATCCAGTGCGTTCGACATGTTTCCCCCTCGTTCGTTGTCTCGACTTCTGCTGCGGATGCCGCGACGTTCGGCGGCACCTGAAGAGCACTTCGGTCGGTGGTACCGGCCGCGTTTGGAGCAGAGATCAGCTTGCCAGCACGGGCTACCGGCGGGCTGCCTTCCAACTACCGAAGTGATGCGCCATCAGCGATCGATTGTGGACCTTCTCCTTAATCGGGGAAGTACTGCCAGGTGGGAGCGCCCTTCATCGCTTCCAGAACTGATACTCCGGGTGCCGCGATCACAGGCAGAAGACGGAACTAGCGACGATCGGCTGCCAACGCAACCCATTAATGAACTTATGTTCACGTATCGACCTGGTGTGCCATCATGGCGCGATGACGATCACCGCACCTCTTCGCGGCAATGTGCTGGGTCCGGTTGAGGCGAGTTGGTGCACCACGCCGATAGCCCTGGGGGGACCGCGCAGACGGGCCTTGTTCGCCGCACTGGTCCTGCACGCAGGGCAGGTGATGTCGGTAGACAGACTCGTGAGCCTGGTGTGGGGAGCCGATCCACCGAGCAGTGCGGTGACTAAACTCCACGGCCAAGTGAGTGGCCTTCGGGCTGCCATTGATGCGGTCGCCGGCAGTGGTTCCGGGCGCAATGTCGTCCTGACCCGCTCCCCCGGCTACCTGGTGCCCACTGAGGTGGTGAGCACCGACATTGAGGAGTTCGAGGCTCTGCTCACCAGTGTCCAGTCGCTGAGTCCGCGGCCTGCGGAGGCCGCGGCTCGCTATGAGAATGCGCTGGCCTTGTGGCGGGGTCGGGTTGCTGAGGATGTGCTCTGTCATGAGCCGTGGCCCGTCGTCGTCGCTCTGGAGGCGCGGCGCTGGCAGACCGTCGAGAGTAGAGCCAGAGCCGACCTGGCTGCGGGCAATGCCGAAACGGTGGTTGACACCCTCGCGAAGGAAATGGAGTCGGCACCATACCGTGAAACGCTTATAATATGCTATGTCCGTGCTCTGTACCAGTGCGGACGGCAGGTGGACGCCCTTGACGTACTCCGAGCCGCGCACGAGCGACTGCGCGTGGAACTTGGACTGGACCCCAGCCCTGAGTTGCAACGGCTGGAGGCGGAGATCCTGCGCCACGACCCGAGTTTGGTTGGCAGCACGAACGGACCGAAAATCCCTTCCTCCCTGCCACCGGGGCCCCGCGCTCTTTTCGGACGGGACGCCGAACTCGGCGCGCTGCTCAGGATCTGCGACATTCCGGCCCCACACGCCGTCGTCGCCGCGGTGAGCGGCTTAGCCGGTATAGGCAAGACCGCGCTGGCCCTGGCCGCCGCGCACCAGCTCCGCCCTCACTATCCGGACGGCAGCCTGTACTTCGACCTTCGCGGCAACGAAAGAAAACAGCTTCCGCCTGCGCGGGCCATGGTGCGAACGCTTCGTTCTCTGGGGCTCGACGACCTGAGCATCCCGGGGCATCCGGAAGAGATCCTGGATCTGTACCGCACGACTCTGGCGGACCGCCGGATCCTCCTGGTTCTGGACAACGCCGGCAGCGAAGCCCAAGTGCGACCATTGATTCCGGTGAGCAACCGCTGCGCGGCCCTGATCACCAGCCGCAAAAGGCTCTCCGGACTCACTCCGTCAGTAGCGTTCAGTCTGACGCCGCTTGCGCCGTCGGCAGCGCTGTCCCAGTTCAGCGGCCTCGTCGGCGCCAGGCGGGTCGCGGCCGAGCCCGAACGCACGGACGTCATCCTGCGTCGGTGCGGATACCATCCGCTCGCTGTGCATATCGCCGGTGCGCGGCTGGCCACTCGCCCCCACTGGTCGATCGGCGAGTTGGCCGATCGGCTGGAGGGCGGACCGAACAGCATCGACGAACTCGCTGTGGGCAACGTATGTATCCGGACCTTTTTGGAAGAGAGCTACCGCAGTCTCAGCCTGGAGATCCGGCGCGCCTTCTCGGCGCTCATGTCGCTTCCTACGATCGAGTACCAGCCCGGGATGCTGGCCAACCTCTTTGACACTTCACGCGCCGCCGCAACGGATCTCCTGGACACCTTGGTCGACCACGGCCTCATGGAAGTCTCAGGCCTCGGGAATGCAGGAGCGCACTGCTATCGAGCAAACGAACTGGTCCGTGCTTTCATGACCGACTTTGCGGCCAAGGTGTGTTACCCGCCGCCAAATACAAATTCGGCACGTTTCTCCGAGTGCCACAACCAGGCAATCGTGCGACCGCAGAAATAGCAGGTGGCTTGGACCACGGCCGACGTCCGTCTGCTCGCCGGAGTAGTGCGCCCCGGTGAAGGGTCGGCCAGCATGGCGGGCGAGGCCCATGAGGCAGGACCCGCGATCGGCGCCACTGTTGGCGCGCACGCTGAAGTCGATCGGCTGGCACATGGCCACCAGGATCTGCCGAGTGCCGCGGAAGGAGCCGCGGCCGGCCGTGAGCCTGTTGCTGGGGGGCGTACCACGGCGGGTCGGCGCTGCACGGTGCTGAGGTCGCCGTCGCGCTGTCGGGCACAGGCAATGGCGTGCGTCTCTCAGCACTTCGCGGCCTCTCCGGCCGGCCGCGGCGAAGGCCGTCGTTCTGGGCAGGGTCGTCACACTCGTAGCACGTGCCGCGTCAGCAACCAGCCCTTGGTCCGGAAACGGCCAACCAGTTCCAGCGCCAGCCGGGCCGGCACCTCTCGGATGTCGAAGACGGTCGTTGCCCCCTCGTCGGGAGCCTCAAGGCAGCAGAACAACAGCAGGCCACGGAAGTTGACGTGGTAGCTGCTCGTGCAGGGCAATGAGCTGGGCGGCGGGGATGTCGGTGGAGGAGAACACCAAGCCGCCATAGCCGCCGCGCGACATGGTCTTGTCCTGTAGCCCGACCGTGTCACCTCCTGCGCAAAGCCAGGACCGCGTTGTGGCCGCCGAAGCCGAAGGAGTTGCTGAGGACCGTGTCGCCGCATGGCGGCAGGGCGCGGGGGGAGCCGCGCACGATGTCGAGGCCGAGGCCTTCCTCCGGGTCGTCGCAGCCGACGGTCGGCGGGATCAGGCCGTCGCGCAGGGTGAGCACCGCGGCGACGGCCTCCACCGCGCCGGCTCCGCCCTGGAGGTGGCCGATGGCGCCCTTGTTCGCGGTGACGGGGATGTCCCGGATGTGGCTGCCGAAGAGTCTGCCGAGGGCGAGGGCTTCCGCACGGTCGCCGTCGACGGTCGCCGTGGCGTGCGCGTTGATGTGGGCGATGTCGGCCGGCGTGGCTCCCGCGTCCGCGAGTGCGGCCCGTAGCGCCGACTCGACGCCGCGGCCTTCGGGGTGGGGTGCCGCCATGTGGAAGGCGTCCGCCGACAGGCCCCAGCCGGCCGCCTCGCAGTACACGCGGGCACCCCGCGCGCGGGCGTGCTCCTCGTCCTCCAGGATGACGATGCCCGCGCCCTCGCCCAGGACGAATCCGTCGCGGGCGTCGTCGAACGGCCTGGAGGCGTGCTCGGGCTGGTCGTTGCGGGTCGAGACGGCCCGCATCGCGGCGAAAGCGGCCAAAATCTCCGGGGTGATCACCGCTTCGGTGCCGCCCGCGACGACGAGGTCGAGCCGGCCGGAGCGGATGGCGTCGATGGCCTGCCCGATCGCCTCGGTGCCGGACGCGCAGGCGGACACGAAGGTGCGGGACTGGCCTCGGATGTCGAGGTCCTTGGATATCTGGGCGGCCGACGCGGACGGCACGATCATGGGCGTGGTGTGCGGGGAGACCGCCCTGGGCCCGCGCTCGTCGAGGGCGAGCCGGCTCTCGACCATGACGGGCGCGCCGCCGATGATCGTGCCCATCGACACCCCGGTACGGTCGGGCCGCAGCCCGGCGGCCACGGTCCCGGCGGGGTCGAGTCCCGCGTCGCGCCAGGCTTCCCGTGCGGCGAGCAGCGCGAACTGGGCGGACCGGTTCATCCGGCGTGCCACCGGCCGCGGCAGGAGGGTCGCCGGGTCCACCGCGGCCCGCGCGGCGAGGCGTACCGGCAGCCCGTCGAACGCGGGCCCCGTCACCAGGGACACCCCGCACCGGCCGTCCAGCAGCCCCTGCCACAGACCCGGCACGTCACCGCCGAGCGGGCTGAGGGCGCCGAGACCGGTCACCACCACCCGGCGCCGGGGCGCGTCGCCCTGCGCGGGGCCGGGCTGTTCGGCGGGGTCCACCCGCGTCCTGCGGACGACCTGGCGTTCGTAACGCGGCAGTACGCGCTCCCGGTCCGGGCCGCCGGTCACGGGGCGCAGCTGGAGTCTGGTCTTGGTCTCGGTCGCGGGCGCCGTGCGCACCACCACGAGCCAGGGGCCGTCCGGGTCCGTCGCGATGACGTCACCGGGCACCAGTTCACTCGTGGTGAGCAGACAACAGGCGCCGCCCATGACCGACTCTTCGTTCATCGTGGACCTTGCCTCGCATGTGACATACGTGAATGTTTGGGTGCGGCCCCCTAGGCAGCATGCCTCCGGAACGCCGGTAAGGCAGTCCAGGGAGGTCTGCCCGACGGGCAAGGCGAGGCGCCGCCTGCTCCGGTGACCTGTGCTGACCTGTGCTGACCTGGGGTTCTCTTGCTTTCGACGGGGTTCGTGGGGTTCTCTGGTTCCGTGAGACGCAGATCCAGGACCCCGGCCCCGCCGCTCGCTCAGCGCGACGGAATCGACCCGGTGCGTGTGCGGCTGCCCGCCGATCCCGAGGGGGCCTGGGCTACGGTCGGTGACCACCTGATGAGCCGGTTCGAGGGCGCGATCGGCGCGGAGCGGGTGGCCGCGATGCTGCGCGAGGGGCGCTTCGTCGGGGCCGAGGGCGTACTGCGCGGGACGGAGGCGTACCAAGCGGGGACGCAGGTGTGGTTCCACCGGGATTTCGCGCCGGAGACTCCGGTGCCGTTCGAGGTGGGCGTCGTCCACCGCGACGAGCGGATCGTGATCGCGGACAAGCCGCACTTCCTCGCCACCACGCCACGTGGCCGGCACATCACCGAGACGGCGCTGGCCCGGCTGCGGCGGGATCTGGCGCTGCCCACCCTCCAGCCCGCGCACCGGCTCGACCGGCTGACTGCGGGCCTCGCCCTGTTCGTCGTGCGGCCCGAGGACCGGGGCGCGTATCAGGGTCTGTTCAGCGGGCGCCGGGTGCGCAAGGAGTACGAGGCGGTGGCGGCGTACGACCCGGGCGTCGCGCTGCCCGTGACCGTGCGCAGCCGGATCGTGAAGGAGCGCGGGGTCATGGCCGCCCGCGAGGAGGCGGGCGAGCCCAACGCCGAGAGCCGGATCGAGCTGCTTGAGCGGCGCGGCGGCCTCGGCCGCTACCGGCTGCTGCCCGCCACCGGCCGCACCCACCAGCTGCGGGTCCATATGAACGGGCTGGGTCTGCCCATCCTCAACGATCCCCTCTATCCGGCGGTCCTGCCGGAGCCGGCACCCGACGATTTCGGTGCGCCGCTCCAACTGCGCGCCGCCGTCCTTGAGTTCACCGATCCGGTGGATGGCCGGCCCCATCGCTTCGAGAGCGAACTGCGGCTCGCCCACTGGCCCGACGCACAGCCACCCGCCCCGCAGACAGCGGACCAGTAGGGCCTCCGGGACCGGACCACCAGGGGCGCGAGGAACTGCGCGACCAGCCACCCCCGGCCCGAGGCCGAAGACCAACCCGGGGCGCCGGGAACTGCGCGACCGGCCGCCCCCGCCCCGAGGCCGAAGACCAACCCGGGGCGCGAGGAAAGGCACGACCAGCCACCCCGGGCCAGAGCAGGGGGCGGGGATCACGGGGGCACCCGGGGTCAGTGACCCCGGGCCACCCACTCCTCCAGATGCGGAGCCTCCGCGGCGAGGGTCGTCCCCTCCCCGTGCCCCGTACGCACCACCGTCTCCCCCGGCAGCCTCAGCAACACGTCCCGGATCGAGTCGATGATCGTCGGGAAGTGGGAGAACGAGCGCCCCGTCGCGCCGGGACCACCGGCGAACAGGGTGTCCCCCGTGAAGACCGTGCCGAGGGCCGGTGCGTGGAGGCAGACCGCACCGGGCGCGTGGCCCGGGGTGTGGAGGACCTTGAGCACCACGTCCGCGACCAACACCGCTTCTCCGTCGGCCAGTTCACCGTCCGGCAGGCGCTCCGGGTGGGTCTGCTTCCACAGCGGGAGGTCCGCCGGGTGGAGGAGGATCGGCGCGCCCGTCGCGTCGGCCAGGGCCGGCGCCGCGTCGATGTGGTCGTTGTGGGCATGCGTGCACACGATGGCCCGCAGGGTGCGGCCGCCCAGCGCCGCCAGGATCGCGTCGGCGTCATGCGCCGCGTCGATGACGACGGCCTCCTCGTCGTCCCCGACGATCCACACGTTGTTGTCGACGTCCCACGTGCCGCCGTCCAGGGAGAACGTGCCGGACGTGACCAGATGATCGACGCGTGCGCGAACGGCCATCAGAACACCACCACCGAACGCAGCACATCGCCTTCGTGCATCCGCTCGAAGGCCTTTTCGACCTCGTCGAGCGCGATCGTCTCGGTGACGAACGCCCCGAGGTCGATCCGGCCCTGCTGGTGCAGATCGATCAGCATCGGGAAGTCCCGGGACGGCAGGCAGTCCCCGTACCAGGAGGATTTCAGGGCGCCGCCGCGTCCGAAGACGTCCAGGAGGGGCAGCTCCAGGGTCATGTCCGGGGTGGGCACGCCGACCAGAACCACCGTGCCGGCCAGGTCGCGTGCGTAGAACGCCTGCTTGTACGTCTCGGGGTGGCCCACCGCCTCGATGACGACGTCCGCGCCGTTGCCGCCGGTCAGCTCGCGGATCGTCTCGACGGCGTCCTGGCCGCGGGAGTTGACCGTGTGCGTGGCGCCCATCGACTTCGCCGTCGCGAGCTTGCGGTCGTCGATGTCGACGGCGATGATCCGGGCCGCGCCCGCGAGCCGGGCGCCCACGATCGCCGCGTCGCCGACGCCGCCGCAGCCGATGACGGCGACCGAGTCGCCGCGGCCCACGTTGCCGGTGTTGATGGCGGCGCCGATACCCGCCATCACGCCGCAGCCGAGCAGGCCGGCCACGGCAGGCGAGACCGACGGGTCGACCTTGGTGCACTGGCCGGCCGCGACGAGAGTCTTCTCGGCGAACGCGCCGATGCCGAGCGCGGGCGACAGCTCGGCGCCTCCGTCGAGGAGCGTCATCTTCTGCCGTGCGTTGTGCGTGTTGAAGCAGTACTGCGGGCGGCCCCGCAGACATGCCCGGCAACTGCCGCACACCGCACGCCAGTTGAGGATCACGAAGTCACCGGGGGCGACCTCGGTGACGCCCTCGCCCACCGACTCCACGATCCCGGACGCCTCGTGGCCCAGCAGGAAGGGGAAGTCGTCGTTGATGCCGCCCTGCTTGTAGTGCAGATCGGTGTGGCAGACGCCGCAGGCCTGGATCTTCACCACCGCCTCGCCGGGGCCCGGGTCCGGCACCACGATGGTCTCGACGCGTACGGGCTGGTTCCTGCCCGGTGCGATGACCCCTTGGACCTGCTGCGCCATGCCGCCACTCCCTGTTCCATGCCGTCGGACGTATCAGGAATACACCCTATGAGGAGACCTGGTGCACGCGTCCGCCTCCCACATAGGTCGCGAGCACCCGGGTGGCGCCGATCTCCTCCGGGGGCCCGGCGTACGGATCACGGTCGAGCACCGCAAGGTCGGCGAGGGCGCCCGGGCGGATCGAGCCCGTGTCGTCGAGGTGGTTCACATGAGCCGTGCCCGCGGTGTACGCGGCGAACGCGGCGGTCAGGGTGATGCGCTGGGCCGGCAGGAACACCGGGCCCTGCTCGCCGGGCGCGACCCGGTTCACCGCCGTGTGGATGCCCTCCATCGGATCGGGGCTGCTGACCGGCCAGTCCGAGCCCGCGGCCACGGTCGCCCCCGCACCGAGGAGCGCCGCGAAGGGGTACTGCCATCCCGCCCGTTCCTTCCCGATGAAGGGGATGGTCAGGTCGTCCATCTGTGGTTCGTGGGAGGCCCACAGGGGCTGGATGTTGGCCGTGGCGCCGAGCGCGCGGAAGCGGCCGATGTCGTCGGGGTGGACGATCTGGAGATGGGCGAGGTGGGGCCGGGTGTCGGTCCAGCCGTTGGCCTCGCGGGCCGCCTGCACCGCGTCCAGCGCCTCGCGCACGGCGCGGTCGCCGAGCGCGTGGAAGTGGGCCTGGAAGCCGAGGGCATCCAACTGGGTGACGTAGGAGCGCAGTTGGGCCGGATCGACGAAGCTGGTGCCGGTGTTGGCGGTGGCACAGCCGCAGGCGTCGAGGTAGGGGCCGAGCAGCGCCGCGGTGCCGGTCTCGGCGACACCGTCCTGCATGATCTTCACCGATCCGGCGCGGAACCGGCCCTGGCTGAGCTCGCGTCGGCGCTCGACCAGTTCCGGTATCTGTTCGGCGCCGCGCTCGCGGTCCCACCACAGGGCGCCGGCCACCCGCGCGGTCAGCGAGCCGTCGCGGGCGGCGGTCACATAGGCGTCGGCGGGGTCGTCCATGGAGCCGAAGGTACCGACGATGGCGTCCTGCCAGGCGGTGATCCCGTACGAGTGGAGGTACGCCTGCGCCCGCAGCAGGGCGGCCAGGCGGTCGGCCGGTGAGGAGCGGGGGGTGAGCCGGCCGACGAGGTCCATCGCGCCCTCCTGGAGCAGCCCGGTGGGCTCGCCCGACGCGTCGCGTTCGATGCGGCCGTCGGCGGGGTCGGGGGTGTCCCGGGTGATGCCGGCGAGCGTGAGGGCGCGGGTGTTGACCCAGGCGCCGTGGTGGTCCCGGTTGGGGAGGTAGACGGGACGGTCGGGCACGGCGCGGTCGAGCAGGTCCCGGGTGGGGCTGCCGCCGTCGAAGGCCTCCATGGACCAGCCGCCACCGGTGATCCACTCCTGCTCGGGGTGGGCGTCGGCGTAGGCCCGTACGGCCGCCAGGGTGTCGGGGGCGGTCCGCAGTCCCGTGAGGTCGCAGCGCGCCAGCTCGATGCCCGCCGACACCGGGTGGACGTGGGCGTCCTGGAAGCCGGGGATCAGCAACTTGCCCGCGAGGTCGACGACTTCGGTCTTCGGGCCGATCAGGTCGCGCACCTCGTCGTGGCCGACGGCGGTGATCCGTCCCTGGGTGACGGCCACGGTGGTGGCGCGGGAGCGCGCGGCGTCCAGGGTGAGGACAGGGCCGCCGGAGAAGACGAGGTCGGCGGGGTCGTGGCGCATGAGCGGGTCCATTCTGTGGGCGAGCGGGTGGTGGTTCTGCGTGCGGGCAGGGGGCGGTTCTGCGTGCGGGCAGGGGGCGGTTCTGCGTGCGGGCGGGTGACGGTTCTGCGTGCGAGCAGGGGGCGGTTCTGCCTGGAGGCGGCGGTTCCGCCCGGAGGTAGCGGGTTCAGACGGTTTCGGCGGTGTCGGCGTTTTCGGGTGAGGCGCCGAGCGGCGCGGGTTCCGCTTCGCCGACCGAGCGTCCGGTGACGAAGTACGGTGATTTCCTTACCCACTTGGCCCAGGCGGCTGCGGCCACGCCGCTGAGCAGCATCGCGGCGGGACAGGCGAGCATGAACCAGCCGTTGTCGGCGCTGACTTCGAAGTGGTCGGCCGAGGTGTAGAACGTCCAGGCGAGGTAGCCGCCGAGGGCGAGCAGGAAGAGGGCGCTGAGGGTCGGGATCACGACGGCCCGTACCGCATCGCCCATGCTCTCCTTGAGTGCGCCGCGAAAGCGGCTCGCCGCGGCCAGGGCGGTCAGCGCGTAGTAGAGGGACACCACGATCCCGATGGCGTTGACGGAGGCCAGGATCAGGTCGCCGATCTTCGGGATCAGCAGCGACAGGACGGCGATGGCAGCCGCGACGCAGCCGATCGCGACGGTGCCCGCCGCGGGAGTCCCGTACCGGGGGCTGATCCTGAGCCAGAGCGGGCCGAGCGTGCGGTCGCGGCTCATGGCGAACATGCCGCGCACGGTGGGGATGACGCCGGACTGGAGCGAGGCGACCGCGGAGAAGACCAGGGCGACGAGGGGCAGGGCGGCGAGCGGCTGGGAGGCGAGGCGGTCGCCGAAGAAGGTGAGCCCCTGAGCTCCGTGACCCACCAACTCGTCCTGGCCGAGCACCCGTTGGAAGGCGAAGGAGCCGAGCAGGAACAGGCCGAGCATGGTGAACAGGGTGATGAGTCCGGCCCTGGAGGCGTCCTGCGGGTCGCGTATCTCCTCGTTCACGCTGAAGGTCGACTCGAACCCCCAGTAGCAGAAGACGGAGAGGAGCAGTCCTTGGGCGAGGGCCTGGCCCGAGGGGATGGTGAACGGGTTCAGCCAGTCGAGGCTGAAGGGGTGCGGGCCCTGGATCAGCCCGTACCCGCAGAAGCCGAGGAGCACGGCGTACTCGAAGACCAGGAGCCACTTCTGAAGGGTGGCGGCGGAGCGGGTGCCGATGACCGCGGTGAAGGTGACGGCGATGAGGATCACGATGCCGATGGCGGTCGACTGGGCCGTGGAGTCGGGGTCAAGACGCAGCCCGCCGAGCGTGTGCAGCCCGCTCTCGCCGGCCAGTTGGATCAGCGCCGAGCCGGTGACGGCGGTGGTGTAGGCGAGGAAGACGACGGTGGAAACGATGCCGATCCAGCCGGTCAGGAAGCCGAGCCAGGGGCTGAGCGAGCGGCCCACCCACGCATAGCCGCTGCCCATGTTGGGCTCGACCTTGTTGAGCCGGGTGTACGCGCTCGCGATGCCCAGGATCGGCACGAAGGCGAGCAGCATGACGATCGGCAGGTGCAGGCCCACGGCGCCGGCCGTGACGCCGAGCCCGATGCCGATGCTGGTGGTGGCCGCCGTGGAGGAGGCGGCGATGGCGACGCCGTCCAGGACTCCGAGGCTCTTGCGCAGAACGGGCGGGTCGCTGCCGGGGGGAGTGGGCACGCGGGCTCCTTCGCCGAGGGGCGCTCGTCGGCCCCGATGGCGGCACATCGAACTCTCCGCGGCTGCGTTGCGTCAACGCTGTTGTCATAAGGGGCGCCGGTTCGTAGGGTGCGGCGCATGAGCGAGCGAGTGGTGGCGGACGGGGAGCGGCGGCGCCGGCGGCCCACCAAGCGGGGCACGGTCCTGTCCGAGGAGCTGATCGTCGAGACCGCGCTGCGCCTGATCGGCGAGCACGGGGCCGCGGCCCTGACGGTGCGCAGGCTCGGCACGGCGCTCGGCGCGGATCCGAGCGCGCTCTACCGGTACTTCCAGGACACCGACGACCTGCTGCTCGCGGTGGCGGACGAGCTCATCGGGCGCTCCCTGCGCTCGTGGCGGCCGACCGGCGAGTGGCGGGCCGATCTGCGCTCGCTGGGGCTGCGGGTCCACACCGACTACCAGGCCCATCCGCAGGCGGCGCTGTTGACCTGCACCCGGGTGACCGGGCGGGCGAACGAGATGCGGTCGGTGGAGACGATCCTGGGGATCCTGCGCGGGGCCGGGTTCCCGGACGCCGAGGCGGTGCGGATCTACCACGTGTTCGTGGACCAGACGCTGGCGTTCGCGGCCCTGGACGCCGCGGTGTTCACGCTGCCTCAGGAGTCCCGGGAGCTTGAGCGGCGGGCCTGGCACGAGCGGTACGCGCGGCTCCCCGCGCGGACCCACCCCCATGTGGCCGCGAACGCGCCGACCCTGGTGGCGGAGATGGGCCGCAGCGCCTATCCGGCGGCCCTGGAGATGATGCTGGCGGCGGCAGCGGCACGCTTGCAGCACGTACGGGCCTGACGATCCCCGCCCCGGACCGCGGGCGGTCGATTCGCGGAAGGCGGCGTCGATCCGCGGAGAGCGGGCGGACGATCTACGGAGAGGCGGCGGTCGATCCGCGCACGGCGGGCGGGACGGTCCGGCGGTAAGCGGGCGCGGGCGTGAAAAAGGGCGGCGTCCCGGTGTCCGGTGGCGCCGCCCCTCGAAAAGCGGGTGCTACTCGCCCGAGGCGGTGGCGAAGACGCGCTTGCGCACGAGGTACCAGCCGCCGACGAGCAGGGCCGCGATGATCGGCAGGCAGTAGATCGTGGTGCGGCCGACCCCGCCGCCGTACCACATCAGGAAGGCGACGCTCGCGAGGAAGACCAGCGTGACGATCTGCGTGTACGGGGCCCACGGCAGCTTGTAGGCCGGGCGCTGGACGCCGCCCGCCTGGGCGCGGCGCCAGAACAGCAGCGAGCAGATCATGATCATCGCCCAGGTGCCGAGGATGCCGATGGAGGCGAAGTTCAGCACGATCTCGAAGGCGTCGTCGGGGACGAAGCCGTTGAGGGCGACGCCGAGGACGCCGAAGAAGGCGGTGAAGAGCACGCCGCCGTAGGGGACCTTGCCCCGGTTCATGACGCCGACGAACTTGGGCGCGGAGCCTGCGAGCGACATCGAGCGCAGGATGCGGCCGGTGGAGTACAGGCCCGAGTTGAGGCTGGAGAGCGCGGCGGTGAGGACCACGAGGTTCATCACCCCGGCCGCACCCGGCACACCGACCTTGTCGAGGACCGTGACGAACGGGCTCTGGCCCTCGGAGTACTCGGTGTACGGCAGCAGCAGCGCGAGCAGCACCACGGAGCCGACGTAGAAGATGCCGACCCGCCACATGATCGAGTTGATCGCCTTGGGCAGGATCTTCTGCGGGTTCTCGGTCTCGCCGGCGGCGACACCGCACAGCTCGACGGAGGCGTACGCGAAGACGACACCCTGGATGACGAGCAGCATGGGCATCATGCCCATCGGGAAGATGCCGCCGTGGCTGGTGATGTTGGCGAAGCCCGGCGTGGAGCCGTCCACGTCGTGCTGGGTGACCACCAGGTAGATGCCGACGATCATGAAGGCGACCAGGGCGACGACCTTGATGATCGCGAACCAGAACTCCATCTCGCCGAAGTACTTCACGGAGATGAGGTTGGCCGCCAGGACGACGGCGAGCGCGACGAGGGCGCAGACCCACTGCGGTACGTCGCTGAACATGGCCCAGAAGTGGGCGTAGGTCGCGGCCGCGGTGATGTCGGCGACGGCGGTGGTCGACCAGTTCAGGAAGTACAGCCAGCCCGCCGTGTAGGCGCCCTTCTCCCCCATGAACTCACGGGCGTAGGAGACGAAGGCGCCCGATGAGGGGCGGTAGAGCACGAGCTCGCCGAGGGCCCTGACGACGAAGAAGGCGAAGACGCCGCAGACCGCGTAGGCGATCGCGAGCGAGGGGCCCGCGCCCGCGAGGCGGCCGCCGGCACCGAGGAAGAGGCCGGTGCCTATCGCGCCGCCGATGGCGATCATGTTGATGTGGCGGGACTTGAGGTCCTTGCTGTAACCGGCGTCACCGGCGTCGATGTGGGGGGTGCCCGTCGTCGCCCCCGCGGGGGCGCTCTGGGGCTCGGCCGCAGGCATGGTGCGGTCACTCATGGAGTAGTTCGCCTTTGTGAGGGGTCATGCGGTCGTGCGGACCGGTCGTGGCGGTGATGCAGGTCGTCACCTTGGCACGGGATCGGCGGCCCATACTCCCGGCTGTCGGCACAGTTTGGCAGTGGCCAATGTCACGTACGGGCAGATTTGAGGTGTTTCTGAGGTAACCGAAAGGTATCCGGTGAGCCTTTTTGTTGCTCAGGGTACCTAGGGTGCGAGGACGTCCAGCTCCTGGAGGGCGCCGACCGCGATCTCGCGGGTCAGCCGCTCGGCCTGTGCCGCGTCGCGTGCGCGCACGGCTTCGGCCACCCGCACATGCAAAGTGACGGCCGCCGGATCGGGGTCGGGGAACATCACATGGTGGTGGGTGCGGCCGGTGAGGACCTCGGCCACGACGTCGCCGAGCCGGGCGAACATCTCGTTGCCGGAGGCGTTGAGCACGATCCGGTGGAAGGCGACGTCGTGCACGAGGTACGCCTCAAGCCGGCGCCCGCGCGATGTGGCGACCATACCGAGGGCCTGCTCGGTGAGGGCGGCGCACTGCTCGGGGGTGGCGTGCAGCGCGGCGAGTCCGGCGGCGGCGGGTTCGACGGCTGAGCGCAGCACGGTCAGGGAGCGCAGCTGGCGCGGCCGGTCGGCGCCGGCCAGCCGCCACCGGATGACCTGCGGGTCGTACACGTTCCACCGCTCGGCCGGCTGCACGGTCACCCCGACCCGGCGCCGGGACTCGACCAGATACATGGATTCGAGGACCCGCACCACTTCGCGGACCACGGTGCGCGAGACGTCGAAGCGCTGGGCGAGCTCATCGGTGCGCAGCACGCTGCCCGGGGGGTACTCCCCCGCGGTGATGGCCAGGCCCAGGCTGTCGAGCACATGCGTGTGAAGGCCCCGGGCCCCAGTCGTCATGGGCCAAGCCTACGGGTGCCCTTTGGGCGCTTAAAAGTATGACTTTTACATCACGGACTCTTGAATATGTCGTACCTAATGGGTTTGAGTGTGCGCGACGGACATCGATGTCGATGAGGACAGCGAGGCACCACCCGCATGAGATCCCCCCTGACCATCGTGGTGATGGGCGTTGCCGGGACCGGCAAGACCACCATCGGACCGCTGGTGGCGGCACGGCTCGGCGTCCCCTACGCCGAGGGCGACGACTTCCACCCCGCGGCCAACGTCGCCAAGATGTCCGCGGGCATCGCCCTGGACGACGCGGACCGGTGGCCCTGGCTCGACGCCATCGGCGCGTGGGCCCACGAACGTGCCGGGCTCGGCGGCGTCGTCAGCAGCTCGGCGCTCAAGCGGAGCTACCGCGACCGGCTGCGGGCGGCGGCCCCGGGGATCGTCTTCCTGCACCTGACCGGCGACCGCGCGCTCATCGAGCGGCGGATGACCGAGCGCAGGGGCCATTTCATGCCGACCGCGCTGCTCGACTCGCAGTTCGCCACCCTTCAGCCGCTCGGCCGGGACGAGGCGGGCGTCGCCGTCGACGTGTCCGGCACCCCCGAGGACATCGCGGAGCGGGCCGCCGCCGCGCTGCGCCCGCTCACCATCTAAGGAATCCCCACCGTGACCAGACTCAGCGTCGAGTTCCTGGCAGCGGACGCCACGCAGCCGATCACCTCGGCCGGCAACACCCAGCTGGGCATTGCCGTACTCGCGGGCATCGCCGTCATCGTCCTGCTCATCACCAGGTTCAAGCTGCACGCCTTCCTGGCTCTGACCATCGGCTCGCTCGCGCTCGGCGCCTTCGCGGGCGCCCCGCTCGACAAGGCCATCACCAGCTTCAGCTCCGGGCTCGGCAGCACGGTCGCCGGGGTGGGCGTGCTGATCGCGCTCGGCGCGATCCTCGGCAAGCTGCTCGCCGACTCCGGCGGCGCGGACCAGATCGTCGACACGATCCTGGCCAAAGCCGGGAAGTCCGGCGGGCGCGCGATGCCCTGGGCGATGGTGGCCATCTCCGCGATCATCGGGCTTCCGCTGTTCTTCGAGGTCGGCATCGTGCTGCTGATCCCCGTGGTGCTCCTCGTCGCCAAGCGCGGCAACTACTCGCTGATGCGGATCGGCATTCCCGCGCTGGCCGGCCTGTCCGTGATGCACGGGCTCATCCCGCCGCACCCGGGGCCGCTGGTCGCCATCGACGCGATCGGCGCCAACCTCGGGGTGACGCTCGCGCTCGGTGTCGTCGTCGCCGTGCCGACCGTGATCATCGCGGGCCCGGTGTTCTCGAAGTACGCCGCCCGCTGGGTCGACATCCCGGCCCCGGACAAGATGGTCCCCACCCGGCCCTCGGAGGACCTGGAGAAGCGACCCGGCTTCGGCGCGACCCTCGCCACGGTGCTGCTTCCGGTCGTCCTGATGCTGGCCAAGGCGCTCGTCGACATCGCGGTCGACGACCCCAAGAACCACCTCCAGCGGGTCACCGACGTCATCGGCTCACCGCTGATCGCCCTGCTCGCGGCCGTCCTCGTCGGCATCTTCACGCTGGGCCGGGCGGCCGGGTTCACCAAGGAGCGGATCTCGACGACCGTCGAGAAGTCCCTCGCGCCGATCGCCGGCGTCCTGCTGATCGTGGGCGCGGGCGGCGGATTCAAGCAGACACTGATCGACGTGGGCGTCGGGCAGATGATCCTGGACTTCTCCAAGGACTGGGCGATCCCCTCGCTGCTCCTTGCCTGGCTGATCGCGGTGGCGATCCGGCTCGCGACGGGCTCCGCGACCGTGGCGACGATCTCCGCCGCGGGTCTGGTGGCACCGCTGGCGGCCGACATGTCGACCGCGCACACGGCCCTGCTGGTGCTTGCCGTCGGCGCCGGTTCGCTCTTCTTCAGCCATGTCAACGACGCCGGGTTCTGGCTGGTGAAGGAGTACTTCGGGATGAACGTCGGCCAGACGGTCAAGACCTGGTCGGTGATGGAGACGATCATCTCCGTGGTGGCACTCGGCTTCGTGCTCCTGCTGTCACTGGTCGTCTAGCTCGCCCCGGCGCCGGTCCGGCTCTTCGTCCGACTCCGGCTCCCACAGGGGGTGTTCACGCTCGGCCCACCGCCGCGCGACCGACCCGGTGCGCATGCCACGGCGTGCCTCCGGGTCGCCGAACGCCATCCACACATGCCCGGCGACGACGATGCCGATGGCCAGCGACAGCCAGTCGTGGACGAACGTGGACCCGATCCGCACCTCGATGGGCGCGAGGTGGGTGAACCACATGACAAGGCCGGTGCCGAGCATCACGAGCGCGGCGCCCGCGATCCAGCCCCCGTACACCTTCTGTCCGGCGTTGAACTTGCCCGCCGGCCGCGGCTCGCGGACCCGGCGCAGCGCGCTGCGCAGCCAGGTGCGGTCGTACGGGTGGAAGCGGTTGAGCCGGCCGAGGTCCGCCCGGAAGGCGCGCGACGCGAGGCCGGCGAGGGCCGGCACGGGCAGCAGCACACCGCAGATCTCGTGCACCTGCACCACCAGTTCGCGGCGTCCGACCGCCTCGGCGAACTGCGGGATGTACAGGATCGCCGCGGTCACCACGCAGGCGCCCATCAGCCAGGCCGTGGTCCGGTGCACCCAGCGCACCGCTGGCGTGAACCTCCGTACGGCGTAAGGGAGTTCAGGTGGTGGGGGTGTCTTCGCGTCCATTGGACCGGCCGACCCAGGCGTCGGTGTCATAGCCTCGCTCCTCCCAGAATCCCCGCTCGACCTTCTGTGTCACGGTGATCCCGGACAGCCATTTCGCCGATTTGTAGAAGTACATGGGCGCCACGTACAGCCGGACGGGGCCGCCGTGCACGTGGCTGACCGGCTTGTCCTGCATGCTCAGGGCGATCAGCACATCGTCGCGGCGCGCCTGTTCGAGGGTCAGGCTCTCGCTGTACGCGCCGTCGAAGCAGGTGAAGCGGACCGCCCCGGCGCCCGGCCGGACCCCCGCCGCGTCGAGGAGCCGGGACAGCTGGACCCCGGCGAAAGGGGTGCCGGGAACCCGCCACCCGGTCACGCACTGCACATCGCGCACGAGCCGGGTCTGCGGCAGCGCGCGCAGCGCGTCGAGCGTGTACGTCGACGGCTTGGTGACCAGGCCGTCGACGGTGAGCCGGTAGTCGGCGGCGCTCCTGTCCGGCACCGACGAGGTCACCGAGTAGTAGCGGAAGCCGCCGCCGTTGGGCAGCAGACCGGTGAGCCCGGTGGGGTCCTTGTCGGCGGCGGCGCCGAGGAAGGCTTCGAGGCCGCCCTGGACGTAGCGCGCGGAGGCGACCCCGGCCACGCCGAGTCCCAGCATGCCGAGCACGAGCCGCCGCCCGACGGGTGTGCCGCGCGGGGGCGGCGGGGTTGGTTCTGATCTCACCCGATGATTCGAACACCCGCGGGCCGGTCCTGCCAGGGGTCGGGGCCGTACGTCACCGTTCCGTCAGATTCCACCCAGCCGACGCACGGCCCGGGGCGGGGGTGCCCAGAGCGGACGGGGCGACGAAGGGGCCTCACACCAGGGAGCGCGCGACGCGGAAGCCCACGTCGTCGACCTGGAACGTCGGGTGGCTGCGGCGCCGTGCGGAGGCCCGGCAGCTCCAGTGCTCGTCGAACCAGCCGCCGCCACGGAGTACCCGGTAGGCGCCGTAGACCTCGGCGTCGTAGACGTCCCAGCACCAGTCCCAGACGTTGCCGAGCATGTCGTGGAGCCCCCAGGAGTTGGCTCGTTTGCCGCCCACCTCGTGGATGCGCTCGTGCGAATTGTCACGGAACCAGCCGATCTCGTCCAGTTCCCCATACCGCGGTCCTTCGGTACCGGCGCGGCAGGCGTGTTCCCACTCGGCTTCGGTGGGCAGGCGGTAGCCGTCGGCGCAGGTGTCCCATTGGATGCCTTCGGCCTCGGCACCGAAGTGGTAGGCGGGGGTGAACCCGGCACGCCGGGACAGGGCGTTGCAGAACCGCACCGCGTCCCACCACGAGACGCACTCGACGGGCAGCAGGTCCCCGGGGGTGGCGCTCGGGCGCTCGCCGGTGATCTCCGCGTACAACGCCTGGGTGACGGGGGACGCCGCGAGCCGGTAGCCCGCGAGCTCGACCGGCCAACTGCGCTGCGTCCGCCGGTCCGACAGCGTCACCCGCCCCGGCGGTATGGCGACCATCTCGTTCCCCGTCATCACGTCCATGATCACGAGATCCTAACGAGGCACCCCGGTGATCTTCCCGTTCCCATCGACGGTGTGGCTCCGCCAGTACCGGTCCCACGTGTCGTCCACGTGCTGAGGGACCTTGCCCTTGGGATAGCGGACGTAGCCCTTGGGCGGGCCCTGGTCGGCGTCGACGCAGGCGCGGCCCGTCGATCCGACGGTCACGACCGGGTACTCCCCGCCTCCACAGATCGCGTCCTGCGACGAGCACCCCGGGACGGCGAGGGCGACAGCCGCCGAGGCCGTCAACCACACCGGCACCTGCCTCCGTCGCACACCGCCGAAGCGGGCCTCGCGGGCAAGCAGAGACGAAAGGAGCTGGCGCACGGTGAACTCCAGGTGAGTGGTCGGACGGCTCGTATCCACCACCCTGCCCAGAATGGCGGCATGAAGCGGCCCTGATCACCTGACCGGCCCGGCGGTCGCTCCAGTGCCCGGACACGGCCGGATCCTCCGGTCGGGCAAGGCGCGGCCGAGGCGGGGCCGGAGCGCAAGCTCGGCCGGCCTACGAGACCGCCTTCGCCGCCGCCCGGCCCGCCGCCCGGCCCGAGAAGATGCAGCCGCCGAGGAAGGTGCCTTCCAGGGAGCGGTAGCCGTGTACGCCTCCGCCGCCGAACCCGGCCGCCTCCCCCGCCGCGTACACGCCCGGCAGGGGCTCGCCGCCCGCCATGAGGACACGCGAGGACAGGTCGGTCTCCAGGCCGCCGAGCGACTTGCGGGTCAGGATGTGCAGCTTGACCGCGATCAAAGGGCCGGCCTTCGGGTCGAGGATGCGGTGCGGGGGCGCGGTGCGGATGAGCTTGTCGCCGAGGTAGTTGCGCGCTCCCCGGATGGCGGTGACCTGGAGGTCCTTGGTGAACGGGTTGGCGATCTCGCGGTCGCGGGCCGTGATCTCGCGGCGCAGCGCGGCCTCGTCGATGAGGGGTTCGTCGGTGAGCGCGTTCATGCCGCGCACCAGCGAGGCGAGGTCCTTCTCCACGACGAAGTCGGCGCCGTGGTCCATGAACGCCCTGACCGGGGCGGGCACGTCGGCCCGCGCCCGCCCGATGACACCGCGTATCGACTTGCCGGTCAGGTCGGGATTCTGCTCGGAGCCCGACAGGGCGAACTCCTTGCCGATGATCTTCTGGTCGAGCACGAACCAGGTGTGGCCGTACCCGGTCTTCATGATGTGGTCGAGGGTGCCGAGGGTGTCGAAGCCGGGGAAGAGCGGGACCGGCAGCCGGTTGCCGCGCGCGTCGAGCCAGAGCGAGGAGGGGCCGGGCAGGATGCGGATGCCGTGCCTGGCCCAGATGGGGTTCCAGTTCTGGATGCCCTCGGTGTAGTGCCACATCCGGTCGCGGTTGATGTGGTGGGCGCCGGCCTGTTCGGTGATGCCGAGCATGAGGCCGTCCACATGGGCGGGCACGCCGGACAGCAGGTGCTCGGGCGGGGTGCCGAGGCGCTGCGGCCACTGGGCCCGTACCAGGTCGTGGTTGCCGCCGATGCCGCCGCTGGTCACGATCACGGCCTGCGCCGTCAGCTCGAAGGAGCCGGTGACGGTACGGCTCGACGCGGTCCCGCGCTCGGCGTCGGACGGCGCCAGGATCTCGCCGGTCACGGTGTCGACGGCTCCCGCACTGCGGCCGAGCCCCGTCACCCGGTGGCGGAACGCGAACCGGACGAGGCCCCGCGCGGCCGCTTCCCGCACCCTGCGCTCGAACGGCGCGACGATGCCGGGCCCGGTGCCCCAGGTGATGTGGAAGCGGGGCACGGAGTTGCCGTGCCCGGTGGCGTCGTAGCCACCCCGTTCGGCCCAGCCGACCACGGGGAAGAACCGGACGCCCTGGGCGTGCAGCCAGGCCCGCTTCTCGCCGGACGCGAAGTCGACGTATGCCTCGGCCCACCGGCGCGGCCAGTGGTCCTCCGCCCGGTCGAAGCCCGCCGTCCCGTGCCAGTCCTGGAGCGCCAGCGCCCGGCTGTCCTTGATCCGCATACGGCGCTGCTCGGGCGAGTCCACCAGGAAAAGCCCGCCGAAGGACCAGTGGGCCTGGCCGCCGATCGACTGCTCGGGTTCCTGGTCCAGCAGGATCACCTTCTTGCCTGCGTCCGCCAGCTCGGCGGTGGCCACCAGGCCCGCGAGCCCCGCCCCGACCACGATCACATCGGCGTCGTACGCCATCGGCCGCTCACTCCGCTCGTCCGCCACGTTACCCGTGGGTCAGATCTTCGGCGGGCGCCCACCCGGCGTCAACCGCCCGACTGCGGGCACCCGACGGGCATCCATCGCCCAGGAGCGCTATCGTCGGCCAAGGCAGCGCCCCCCGGCCGTACTTGAGGTGTACGTCGTGTCGGTCCTGGTCCTCGTCCTCGCCGTGAGCGCAGCGTGTTGTCTGGGCTCGGGCTTCGTGCTGCAGCAGAACGCGGCGCAGCACGCCCCGCTGAGCGACTTCCTCTCCCCGAGGCTGCTGCTCGACCTGGTGCGGATGCCGCGCTGGCTGGCCGGCATCGGCCTGATGGTGGCCGGCATGGTGCTCAGCGCCCTCGCGCTGGGCTGGGGCGAGGTGTCGCTCGTCGAACCGCTGGTGGCGACCAATCTGTTCTTCGCGATGTGGCTGTCCAGGCTCTGGACGCATCAGCCGCTGGGCCGCCAGGGCTGGGCGGGGCTCGCACTGCTGGCAGGTGGGGTGACCGCGTTCATCGTGGCGGGCCAGCCCCAGGGCGGTGTCGCGGTCGCGGGCGTGCTGCGGCACTGGCTGATCGTGGGCATCGTGGTCGGCGTCGCGCTGCTGCTCGCGGCGCTCGCCAAGCACGCCCGGCTCAGTGTGGCGGCGCCGGTGCTGCTGGCCGTCGCCGCGGGCATGCTGTACGGACTTCAGGACGCGCTGACCCGGATCAGCGGTCAGCGGCTCTCCCGCGGCGGCTGGCCGGAGCTGATGACCAGCTGGCAGCCGTACGCGGTGATCGCGCTCGGGGTCACGGGCCTCGTCCTGGTGCAGAGCGCCTTCGAGACGGCCCCGCTGCGGATGTCGCTGCCCGCCCTGACGGCGGCCCAGCCGCTCGCGGGGATCGCCTGCGCGGTCGGCTTCCTCGGCGACCGGCTGCGTACCGACACGGGCGCGCTGGCCTGGGAGGCGTCCGGGCTCGCGGCGATCGTGGCGGGGATCGTACTGCTCGGGCTGCATCCCGCGATGCCGTCGGGCACGGCCTCACCGGAAGAGGCCCGCGACCTCCAGCCGCACTGAGCCGTTGCGGGCCCGGGGGCAGGCGGTGAGGGGGCGGTGATTTCATGGACCCATGAATCCGGCTGACGAGATCCTGGACGTCGTGGACGAGCACGACACCGTGACCGGGCAGGCCCGGCGGGCCGATGTGTACGCGCGGAACCTGCGCCACCGCTGTGTGTTCATCCTGGTCCGGGACGCGGCGGGCCGGATCTTCGTGCACCGCCGCACCCCGGACAAGCTCGTCTTCCCCTCCCTGTACGACATGTTCGTGGGCGGGGTGGTCGGCGCGGGCGAGTCGTACGACGACGCGGCACTGCGCGAGGCCGAGGAGGAGCTGGGCGTCTCGGGACTGCCACGCCCCACGCCGCTGTTCACCTTCCTCTACGAGAACGGCGAGCAGAGCTGGTGGTCGGCCGTGTACGAGGTGCGGTGCGAGCTGCCCGTACGGCCGCAGGTGGAGGAGGTCGCCTGGCACGACTTCCTGCCGCTCACCGAGCTCGAAGACCGGATCGGGGTGTGGGAGTGGGTGCCGGACGGGCTCGCGGCGTGGCGGCGGCTGCGCGCCCAGGGGTGACGGGTGGAGCAGGGTCGCCCCCGGCCCTGGTCCGTCGGAGAGCCCCCGGGGGCTCGGGCCGTCCTGAGGGAGCGCCGGGTAGGGTGCGGCGAGTGATCACGATCGTGCAGACCCTGCGTCTGTGGTTCGCGCCCCAGCGCATCGGCGAGGAGGGCGAGACCCCCGACTACCGCTTCTCGCTCGCCAACGAGCGCACCTTCCTGGCCTGGATCAGGACGTCGCTCGCGCTGGTCGGAGGCGGTTTCGCGGTCGACCAGTTCCTGCCGGACCTGCGCCGGGGCATCCGGGTCGCCCTCGCGCTCGCGCTGCTCGCCGCGGGGGTCCTCTGTGCGCTGCGGGCGGTGAACCACTGGGTGCGGTGCGAGCGGGCCATGCGGCGCGGCGAGGACCTGCCCGTGTCGCGGTTCCCCACCCTGCTGAGCCTCGCCGTGGCCGTGGTCGCCGTGGTGATGGTGGTGGTCGTCGTACTCGGCTGGGCCGGCTGATGGCCGCGCGTCCGAGCCGCGGACCCGGGTGGCCACTGACACCGAGGCGCGGTCACGCCACGGACCTGGGGGGCCGCCGATGACCCCGCGCGGCCAGACCACGAACCCGGGGGGCCGCCGATGACCCAGCGCGGCCACACCCAGAACCCGGGGGCCCGCCGGTGACCCCGCCCGCCCCCTTCCGGGATCCCGGGCTCCAGCCCGAGCGGACCCGGCTCGCCTGGCGGCGTACGACGCTTTCGTGCACGGTCGCGGCCGTGCTGGCCGCCAAGCAGACGCTGCGGCACGGGAGTTCACCGGCCGCGTTCGCCGCCGTGACGCTCAGCGCACTGGCATGGCTGGGATTTCTCGTCGTGGCACACCGCCGCATCCACGCCCTGAGCGGCGCCGCGCGCCCGGGTGTCCTCGGCGTGCGCGCCGCGGTCGCCGCGGCCGGCTGCGTGGTGGCCCTGGCCTGCTTCGCGGTCGCCGTGCTGTTCTGAGCGCACACCCCGGCTCGGGCCGTCGCGCCCGGCCCACCCTTCTGCCACACCACAATTCGCGGGCCGCCCTGGACGACATACCGACTGGTCGGTAGCGTATGCCGGGACATGATGACCGACCCCGCTGTGGAGGTGCCGACCATGAGCGCAGTCCCCCCGCCAGGCCTCGATCCGGAGCAGCTGCGGGCGCACCTCGACCGCGTGCGGCCAGGTTTGGTGAGCGGACCGCTCAGGGCCCGTCTGATCGAGGGCGGCCGGTCGAACCTGACGTATGTCGTCACCGACGGGGCCGGGCAGTGGGTCGTACGGCGTCCCCCGCTCGGCCATGTGCTCGCCACCGCGCACGACATGAGGCGCGAGCACCGGGTCATCAGGGCCCTGCACCCGACGGCCGTGCCGGTGCCCGAGCCGGTGCTGCTCTGCGAGGACGAGTCGGTGCTCGGCTCGCCGTTCTACGTCATGGAGTACGTGGCGGGCACGCCCTACCGCACCGCCGAACAGCTCGCGCCGCTCGGCCTGGAGCGGACGAGGGCGGCCGTGCTCTCGCTGGTGGACACGCTCGTCGACCTGCACGCCGTGGACCCCGCATCGGTCGGTCTCGGCGACTTCGGGCGACCCGAGGGCTTCCTCGACCGACAGCTGCGCCGCTGGGGCAAACAGCTCGACGCCTCACGCAACCGGGAACTCGCCGGGATCGACGAGCTGCACGCCGCCCTCGGCCGCGAGCTGCCGGCCTCCCCCGCGCCGACCGTCGTGCACGGCGATTACCGTCTCGACAACGTCCTGATCGGCGACGACGACCGGATCAACGCGGTCCTCGACTGGGAGATGTCCACCCTCGGCGACCCGCTGACCGACCTCGGGCTCCTCGTGATGTACAGCGCGAAGCTGGACCTGCCGCACTCGCCGGTCTCCACCACGGCAGGCGCCGCCGGCCACCCCTCCCCCGCCGAGCTGATCGAGCGCTATGCGGCCCGCTCCGGGCGCGACACCTGCGCCATCTCCTGGTACACGGCGTTCGCCTGGTTCAAGCTCGCCGTGATCCTCGAAGGCATCCACTACCGCTACACCCTCGGCCAGACCGTGGGCGCGGGGTTCGACCGCATCGGCGAGCTGGTCCCCGTCTTCATCGAGCACGGTCTCACCACCCTTCAGGAAGGCTGAACCCCCGCCATGGACTTCGCATTCGACGCCCGCACCGAAGAACTGCGGACCAGGCTCCTCGCCTTCATGGAGGAGTACGTCCACCCCGCAGAGGCCGTCGCGCACGAGCAGCACGCCCTGCTCGCATCGCCGTGGGACACCCCGCGGGTGGTGGAGGACCTGAAGGCCGAGGCGCGCCGGCAGGGCCTGTGGAACCTGTTCCTGCCCGACGCGGAGTACGGAGCCGGCCTCACCAACCTCCAGTACGCGCCGCTCGCCGAAATCACCGGCCGTTCCCCGCACTTGGCGCCCACCGCCCTCAACTGCGCGGCCCCCGACACCGGGAACATGGAGGTGCTTGCGCAGTTCGGCACGGACGAGCAGAAGAAGCAGTGGCTTGAGCCGCTGCTCGCCGGGGAGATCCGCTCGGCGTTCGCGATGACCGAGCCCGAGGTCGCCTCATCCGACGCCACCAACATCGAGACGCGCATCGAGCGGGACGGCGACGGTTACGTCGTCACCGGCCGCAAGTGGTACATCTCCGGGGCCATGAACCCGGACTGCAAGATCTTCATCGTGATGGGCAAGACCGACCCCGCCAACGCCGATGTGCGCCGCCAGCAGTCGATGATCCTGGTCCCGCGCGACACCCCGGGCGTCGAGATCCGCCGCGCCATGCAGGTGTACGGCTATGAGGACCACTCCCACGGAGGCCACGCCGAGGTCGTCTTCCACGGGGCCCGGGTCCCCGCGAGCAACCTCGTCGGTGAGGAGGGCGGCGGCTTCGCCATCGCGCAGGCCCGGCTCGGGCCCGGCCGGATCCACCACTGCATGCGGCTGATCGGCATGGCCGAGCGGGCGATCGAGCTGATGTGCCGAAGGGCGGTGTCCCGTACGGCGTTCGGCAAGCCGATCGCACAACAGGGCGTGGTGCAGGAGTGGATCGCGGACGCCCGGGTCGCGGTCGAGCAGCTGCGCCTGCTCGTCCTGAAGACGGCCTGGCTGATGGACACCGTGGGCAACCGCGGGGCCCACACCGAGATCCAGGCCATCAAGATCGCGACCCCGCGCACCGTGGTCGACATCATCGACCGCGCGGTCCAGCTGCACGGTGCGGGCGGCGTGAGCCAGGACTTCCCGCTGGCCGAACTGTGGGCCGCGGCAAGGACGTTGCGGCTCGCGGACGGTCCGGACGAGGTGCACCAGCGCTCGCTGGCCCGCCGCGAGCTGAAGAAGTACCTGTAGCGAGGGGCCGGTTCAGGGGCGCAGTGCGCGCAGCAGCAGGTCGGCCAGATGGTCGGCGACCTGCTGCTGGGTGAGCGGGCCGCCCGGCCGGTACCAGGTGGAAAGGTGGTGGACGGAACCGAAGTGGTAGTCCACCACCAGGTCGGCCGGGGTGGCCGTGGAGAACACGCCGGCGTTCTGACCCTCTTCGATGAGCGCGCGGAACCGTTCGTGGTAGCGGCGGCGCTCGGCACGGACCTGCTTGTTCTTCTCCGGGCTCAGGTGATGCATCGAACGGAAGAAGATCGCCGCGTCGTCGAGGTTGTCGATGGTGGTCACCACCACGTCGGCGGCGGCCTCGCGCAGCCGCTGCTCGATCGGCGCGTCGGCGCCCGCGAACGCGTCAAGCCGCTCCTGCTGGAGGCGCAGCACGCGCGCGTACACCTCCTGGAGAAGGTCCTCCTTCGAGCCGAAGTAGTGGTAGAGCGCGCCCTTGGTGACGCCCGCCGCTTCGACGATCTCCTGCACGGAGGTGCGGTCGTAGCCGTTCTCCGCGAACAGCCGGGTGGCGGCGGCGAGCAGCCGCTGGGGGACGGGGGTGGTGCCGCTCGTGTCCGTCGCCTTGGCCATCGCCGCCACCTTTCTGAATACGTGCGCGAAGGGTCGTACCCCGCGCTGTGTGCATGTCGTGCGGCACCGGTCGTGCCGCGCCGGTCCGGAACTCGTGTCCGGGGGCCGGGCCCGCGGGCCCGGCCCGATCCAAACGAGAGGCCCTACGCCTGGGTGCGCAGTTCCCGCCTGAGGATCTTCCCACTCGTGGTCTTGGGAAGCTCCGTCAGGATCTCCACCTCGCGCGGGTACTTGTAGGCGGCGAGCCGTTCCTTGCAGTACGCGGCGAGCTCGGCGGGGCCGGTCATTGCGCCGGGGCGCAGACTGACGTACGCCTTGACGCTCTCGCCCCGGTAGGCGTCGGGGATGCCGACGACGGCGGCCTCGCGCACGGCGGGGTGGGTGTACAGGACGTCCTCGACCTCGCGCGGCCAGACCTTGAACCCGGACGCGTTGATCATGTCCTTCATGCGGTCGACCACGTAGAGCCAGCCGTCGCGGTCCATGAAGCCGATGTCGCCGGTGCGCAGTTCGCCGTCGGGGAAGGCTTCGGCGGTGGCGTCGGGGCGGCGCCAGTAGCCGGGCACCACCTGCGGTCCGCGCACCACGATCTCGCCCTGCTCGCCGAAGGGCACCTCGTCGCCCGCGAGGTCGACGATCCGTACGACCGTCTCGGGACCGGGCACGCCGACCGAGAGCGTGCCGGAGACCGGGTCGACGGGCGCCTCCTTCTCGGGCGGCACCGAGGCGCAGGGAGCGGTGCACTCGGTCAGGCCGTAGCCGTTGCGGATGTACGGCCCGAACCCCGCGCGGAACTGCTCCACCAGCGCGGGCGGCAGCGGGGCGCCGCCCGAGGAGATGAGCTGGAACGAGGCGAAGTGGTCGCGGGTGACGCCCGGGGTGGCGGCGAGCGCCATGAACGCCGTGGAGGGGCCGACCGTGTAGGCGGGGCGGTGTGCGGCGAACGCGTCGAGGACGACGCCCGGGTGGAAGCGGTAGGTCAGGATCAGGGTGCCCGCGTTGGCGACGCAGGTCGCGAGCTGGCAGACCATGCCGGTGATGTGGAAGAGCGGCGCGAGCGCGAAGTAGCCCGAGCCTTCCGCTATCGGGTGTCCGGTGCGCTGCCGCTCCGCCTGGTAGGCGATGCCGCGATGGGTGTTCATCGCGCCCTTGGGGGTGCCGCTGGTGCCGGAGGTGTAACTGATCAACGCCGTGTCGTCGCCGGAGAGTTCCCGGTCCAGGGGGGCGCGGATTCCCTGCCGTGCGACGGTGACGAGGTCGTCGGTGTCGGTGGGCGCGGGCAGCCGCTCGAAGCCGAGGACGCGTTCGTCGTCGCGGGTCTGGAGGTCGCGCTCGCATGCGGTGAGCGCGACGCGGACGGGGGAGCCGGCCGCGGTGTCCCGCAGATAGCTCTCCCAGGCGCGGTCCGAGCAGATCAGCGCGCTGACGTCGGCGTCGTGCAGGACGTGCGTGACCTCGCCCGACTTGTACATCGGGTTGAGCGGCACGACGGTGGCGCCTGCCTTCCACGCGCCGAGCAGGGCGATCACGAAGTGCGGGGTGTTCTGGAGCATCAGCGCGACGCGGTCGCCGCGGGCCACACCGCGCGCGGCGAGGTGACCGCCCACGGAATCGGACAGCTCATCGACCTCGCGATAGCTGAGACGGCCGTCGAAGTAGGCCAGGGCGGTGCGTTCGGGGGCGCGGGCGACGGCGGCGCGGAAGGAGTGCAGCACCGTCGCGGGCGGGCTGATGTCTGCCCGCTGCTCGGCGCTGAGCTGGGCGAGCCACGGCTTGGCCGCGTAGATCGAGGTCACCTGGCGTCCGCCTCCCACTTCTGCTGAAGGTGATTCATGCTGGTCAGCCAGCGGTCCGGGGTGGCGGCGCGAGCGGTGTAGTAGTCGGCCACCTCCGGGTGGGGCAGCACGAGGAACCGGTCCTCGGCCATCGCGGCGAACAGCGCGTCGGCGACCTCGTCGGGCTCGATCGCGGTGGGCTTGAGCACGAGGTCGCCGGCCGAGCCGGTGGCGGCCAGCATGTCGGTACGCACTCCCTGCGGGCAGATCGCGTGGACCTGGACGCCGCGGTGGCGGTAGGTGAGCGAGAGCCATTCGGCGAAGGCGAGCGCGCCGTGCTTGGTGACGCTGTACGGGGCCGCGCCGATCATGGTGAGCAGGCCGGCGGCGGAGACGGTGGAGACGAAGCGTCCGCTGCCGCGCTCCAGCCAGTCGGGCAGCAGCTCGCGGGCCGCGCGGACGTGGGCCATCACGTTGACGTCCCAGGCCGCGGCCCACACGTCCTCGGGGGCGGCCTCCGAACCGGCCGAGCCCAGGCCCGCGTTGGCGCAGTAGACGTCGATGCGGCCGCCGAGCGCGTCGCGGGCGGCGTCGACGACGGTGGACGCGTCGCCCGGCACGGCGATGGCGCCGATCTCCTCGGCGGTCCTGCGGGCCTTGTCGGCGTCCAGGTCGTTGACGACCACGCGGGCGCCTTCGGCGGCGAATCTGCGGGCGAGGGCGGCTCCGATGCCGCCGCCCGCGCCGGTGACCACCACCGCGGTGCCGTGGGCCGACTGTGCCGTGCTCATGGGGGACCCGCCTCTCTGCGTGCCGGATACCCCGGCAGACTAACCGGTCGGTATGTCCGGGGGGAACCCCCGGCCCCCTTGCCCGTGACCCCCCACTTTGCCAGGCAGCCGCGCCTCTCACTCCGTGGTGCACCTTGGACCGTGCGGGGTTGCTTGCGCCGTTCCCCGCGCCTCTCACTCCGTGGTGCACCTTGGACCGTGCGGGGTTGCTCGCGCCGTTCCCCGCGCCCCTGACACCCTTTCGGCTGCGGACCGTGCCCGCTTCTCGCGCAGTTCCCCGCGCCCCTGGCCCCCTTTCGGCTGCGGACCGTGCCCGCTTCTCGCGCAGTTCCCCGCGCCCCTCCAGGGTTGGCCACCCCGGGCCGTGCGGGGCCGGGCGCGCCGTTCCGCGCGCCCCTGCCAGGGTTGGCCACCCCGGGCCGTGCGGGGTTGGGCGCCCCGGGCCCGTGGGCCACGGTGGCGTGATCCAGCGGGGGACGGGCGTCGAGGGCCCTGTCGGCGCGCCGACCATCGTGCGGGGTGGCTCCGGAACCGGCTTCTACCGGCGGCGTACGGCCCGCCGTACGAGCGTGCCCGCGGCGAGCAGGGACAGTGCGCCGGCTCCGGCCAGCGCGGCCGACGAACCGGTCGAAGCCAGGCTTCCGCCCTGCGCGGAGGCGGACGTCGCCGTGCCGCCCGAGGTGGTGCCGGCCGTGGATCCGCCCGCGGTCGTCCCGGCCGACGTCGAGCCGGACGTGCCGGAGGAGCCCGACGTCCCCGCCGAGCCGGAGGCACCCGACGCAGTCGTCCCGCCCGTCGACCCGGCGCCGCCGCTGCCACCGGTGGTCGCGTTCCCGCCCTTGGTCTTGACGACGATCTCGGCCCGGTCGTCCTGCGGCTTGTGGTCGAAGCCCGACATCATTTTGCTGAGCACGGTGATGGAGCCCTTGCCCGTGCCCGGGTGTGAGCCGAGTTGGAGCTCGAAGGGGTAGCTGACCTTCTCGTGCTCCAGGACGAACGCTCCGGTCATGCACCGGTAGTCGACACCGGCCGCCTCCACGGGGGCGTTCGGGTGGTCCTCGTCCTGTTCCTTGTGCGCCACCCAGCAGCCCTTCGGCGCCTTGATGACCTTGACTCCATCGGGGAAGTCGATGTCGACATAGGCGATGGGGCTGAACTCCCACAGCTCACTCACCCAAGCGGGCCCGAGGTTGTTCATTTCCAGGGCCGCCGTTACGTGCGCTCCGGCCGCGCCCTCGACCTGCGCGCCCTTGACCGACAGATCGGCCGTATTGGGATAGCGGAAGTCGTCGTCCGAGTCCACCTGAGGCGCGGGCTCACCCTTGGGCAGCTGCTCCAGCTTCAACGCGGGCCCGGTCCCCTTGGCTCCCGGCTTTTCCCCGCGCAACCGTGCCCGCGTGGCCGGCGTATCGGCGTAGGCAGCGGTCTGGAACCACTCCTTGTACGCGACGTCGCCGCCCACCATGTCGATCTTCGGCGCCACGTCGTAGGACGCACCGGGCTCATAGGTGCCGGGCACGAAGCAGAGCACGCTGTTGTGGATGAACTGGATCTTGCTTGCATCCTCCTGGAGGGTGCTGTACTCACAGTTGGAGAAACGCTGTGGCAACTCGATGCCGCGCGTGGTCTTGAATTCCAGGATGACTCCGTCGACCGCGTGCTCGCCCTTGTTGGTGAGGGCGAACCGGCCGTGCTGGACGACGCCGTGCTGACTGTCCTTGGGCAGATCGACCCATCCGAACTTCAGTTGCTCGCCAGTGGGTTGGCCGTCCGCGTGTGCCGAGCCCATCGCGCTCAGGGTCAGCAGTGCGGTGGCCGCCAAAATCGTCAGGTGACTTCTCATGCCGGTCCAGACCCGCAGCTCACCCCAGAGGTTGCCCCCCTGTCACCAGCCTGTCGCATTGCCGCGATTCCGTACAGGACGCGCTCGCCTCCCCGGATCGGCCGGCCCGCGTGCGGGCGTTCTGGCATTCTCGGGCTGTCCGGCGACGGAGGACCAGCGCCACCCAGGCGCGGCCCCGGGGTGTCCGGGCGCGGGAATGCGGAGGTATGCGGATGGGTCTCACTCGGCGAACCCTGCTCGCGGGCGCGACCGCGGGAACGGCGGCGACCCTCACCACCCCGGCCAACGCGACCCCGGCCCACGCCTCCCCCGAACACGCCACGCCCGCACCCGCCACGCCCCACACCCACCCCGCACGCACCGGCTTCGACCGCCTCGCCGCCGACGGCTACACCGCCCTGGCCGGCCAGAAGGTGGGTGTCGTCACCAACCCCACCGGGGTGACACGCGACGTGCGTCACATCGTGGACGTCATGCACGCCGACCACCGGGTCGACCTGAGCGCCGTCTTCGGCCCGGAGCACGGGTTCCGCGGCACGGCCCAGGCCGGCGGCTCCGAGGGGCGCTACGAGGACCCGGCGACCGGGCTGCCCGTGTACGACACGTACACGAAGAGCGGCCGCCCCCTCGCAGACATCTTCACCACCTCCGGCGTGGACACCGTCGTGTTCGACATCCAGGACGTCGGCGCCCGCTTCTACACCTACATCTGGACCCTGTACGACTGCATGGAGGCCGCCGCCCTCGCAGGCAAGCGGTTCGTCGTCCTGGACCGGCCCAACCCGGTGACCGGACGAGCCGCGTACGGGCCCGTCCTCGACCCGGCGTTCGCCACCTTCGTCGGACGGCAGCCCATCGCGCAGGCGCACGGAATGACCGCGGCCGAACTCGCCCGGCTCTACAACGCCGAGTTCCTGGGCGGGAAGGTGCGCTTGACCACCGTGCGCATGACCGGGTGGCGGCGCTCGGACTTCCACGACGTCACGGGGCTGCCGTGGGTGCCGCCCAGCCCCAACATGCCGACACCGGACACCGCCCTCGTCTACGCGGGCACCTGCCTCTTCGAGGGCACCAATCTGTCCGAAGGGCGCGGCACCACACGGCCCTTCGAGCTCCTGGGTGCCGAGGGCGTCGACGGCCGCTGGGCCGCCACGCTCCATGAACTCGCCCTGCCCGGCGTCCTGTTCCGTGAGACCTACTTCGCGCCGACGTTCTCCAAGTTCCAGGGGAGGACGGTGGGTGGCGTACAACTGCACATCCACGACCGGGAGTCGTTCGATGCCGTACGTACCGGCGTCGCCCTGCTCGTGACCGCGAAACAGGCGTGGCGCGGGTTCGCCTGGCGGCCCGACCACTGGATCGACAAGCTCACGGGCTCGGCCCTGGTACGGACGATGGTCGACGCGGGCGCCGGCCCGGACGAGATCGTCGCCGCCTGGCAGCCGGGGCTCGACGCCTTCCGGGAGGTACGCCGGGCGTACCTGATGTACGCCTGAGCGCAGCCGGCGGCCCCTCGCTGCGACCTTCGCCGTCGCGCGTATGGCCGACGGCGTGGTGCGGCGGGACGATGGGGGGCGCTCATCGTCGAGCGGACCGGAGGTCTGGCCATGACGGACATCGGAGTCGAGCCGTACCGGGAGATCACCTTCGACGCGGACGGCGACGCCGATCCCGCCGAGCGTGCCGCCCTGACCGCCGTGGACGCCACGGACCTGGTGCTGTTCGCACACGGCTGGAACAACACACCCGACACGGCACGGGGACTGTTCCGGAGGTTCTTCGCCGCCTTCCCCCCGCTACTGGCCACCTCCCCGGGGGCGCGGCTCGCGTACGGGGGTGTGATCTGGCCGTCGATCCGCTTCACGGACGAAAGCATCCCCGACTTTCCGCACGCCACGGCGGATGCCGTCGGCCCCGGCCTGGACGGCGCGACCGTGGCGGCGCTCAAGGGGTTCTTTCCCGGGCAGGACCATGCCATCGACACGATCGCCTCCTATCTGCGGGAACGGCCCGACTCCGAGCAGGCGTTCACGGACTTCGGGCGGCTGACGCGGCAGCTGGTCACGGCCGCCGCGGGCGCGGCCGGCGACCTGGCGCTCGACAGGGGCACAGGGGCGCCGCCCGCGATCCTGACGGACGACGTCCTGGAGCTGTGCCGGCGGTTCACGGCCGCGCTGGCCGAGACCGGGATGGACGTACAACCGGGCCCCGCGGGACCGTCGTTCTCGATCGGCGGCTCGCTCAAGCACCTCTGGGACGGCGCGAAGGAAGTGCTGCGCCAGTTGACCTACTACGAGATGAAGCACCGCGCCGGCACGGTGGGGCAGCACGGGCTGGGGCCGCTGATCGGACAACTCGCCGTCGCCAGACCCCAGGTGCGCGTGCACCTCGTCGGACACAGTCAGGGGGCCCGCCTCGTCGCGTTCGCCCTGGCGGGGCTGCCGCAGGGGGCGCGCAACCTGAAGTCGGTGACCCTGCTCGAAGGGGCCTTCTCGCACTACACCTTCGCCGAGCGGCTGCCCGAGGGCCTGGCGGGAGCGGGCGCCCTGAGCGACGCCCAGGGGCGGATCGACGGTCCGGTCGTCTCCTGCTACTCGCACTTGGACACCGCGCTCGGCGTCATCTACCCGCTGGCGTCCGCACTGTCCGGCGACTACGCGAGCGCCCTGCCCGGCCTCGACCGGCGGTGGTGGGCCATCGGCCACGACGGCATCCAGGCCGTCAGCCCCTGCACCACGCTGACCCTGGCCGAGGCGCTGCGCGACGGAGTGCCCGACTCGGGGTGCGTCAGCATCGACGCGGCGGCCGTGGTGAAGGACGGCGGGCCGCCCTCCGGCGCGCACAGCGACATCTGCCACCCCGAACTGGCCCGGGTGGTGCTGGCCGCGGGCCGGATCCTGGGGACCTGACCCGCGGCCGAACACCTCCCGGAGTCCTAGCGGTGGCTGGGGAACTCGACGACCTGCTGGTACGTCGGCCGGTTCTGCCAGTTGATCGCGGACTGGGTGATGCCACCGAGCGGGCGCTGCACGATGGAGTCGGCGCACCACTGGTCACCGGCCTTGCAGCCGGCGTCCCCCGGATAGACCTGGGCCGGGGTCTTGGCGGCGGCCTGCTTCAGCGTGGTGAGCAGGCTGTCGCGGCAGGCGTCGAGCTTGCCGTCGCCGCAGTAGGCGCGGGCCAGCGGACCCTGCACCGGCTGCCCGAGCACCGTACGCAGATCCTTGTCGACATAGCTCCACCAGCCGTACTGGAAGGCGGAGCCTGCGTGCGAGCCGGTCGGGCCGTGCCCGGCGGACGGTGATTCGTCGATGCCGAGGTTGGCGGTCAGAGCGGCGTAGAGCGGGTCGCCGAGCCCGGGACGGAACTCGGCCTCGACCAGCAGGGGCCACCAGGCGTCCATGAGGCGCACCGCATCGGGATGGGTGTACGTGTGCGAGCCCTGCGACGTCTCGCGGCGCTGGGTACCGTCGGCCGACCACGACTCCAATTGCTGCACCGCGGTGGACAGTTGAGGGTCGGTGACGGGGGCGCTGCGCAGCACCTTGAGCAGTTCGGGCAGCACGTCCTCGCCGCGCAGGTCGGTGACGGCGGCCTGCGCCATCGCCCGGGTCAGCGAGGAGCGGGTCACGCCGCCCTGTGCGACCAGCGCCTTCACCCGGCCGTCGAGGAGGTTCGCCCGGTGCACGGAGCCGTCGCCGAAGCCGGCCGTGGAGAAGTCCTTGGCCTGCTTGTTGTTCCACGACACGTAGTAGTCCTGGCCGGCCGACTGGGGGTGCTGGGCGGGCGGGGTGTAGGCGGCCGTGTTGGCGGCGGGGTCGAAGCCCTGCCATTCGTAGGCCTGCTCCGCCTTGACCGGCAGCGACGGGTCGACGTGGGGGTTGCGGACCGGGTTGAGGCCGCTGTTGTAGTACGCGGCGGTGCGCGAGTCCGCGTAGAACCAGTTGAAGGTGTAGTCGACGGACTGCGCCGCCTCCTGGAACGACGTGGCGTCCTTGACGAAGGAGGGGTCGTTCATCATCTGGAAGCCGATGATCGAGTCGGCGTCGTGGCGGTAGGTGGAGCGCAGTGAGGTGTACGCGACGGGCTTGCCTGCGACGGTGGCGCGGGCGGTGACGATGCCGTAGTTGGTGCGCCACACCTGCATCCGGTAGGAGCCGGCCGCGGTGGTGTCGGCGACGGTCGGCTTCCAGGAGTTGGTCTTCTCCAGCTTCTCCATCGGCGTGCACACGCCGCGGTAGACATAGTGGGTGGCGTCCTGGCACAGGTCCACCGCGTAGGTGTCGGTGATGTCCTGGCCCGCCGACGTGGCCGACCAGGCGTAGTCCTGGCCCCGGCCGAGCTGGACGTACATGCCGACGCCCGCGAAGGAGGCGCCGCGGGCGCTGATGCCGGGGCCCTGGATCTCCTGGAGCATCAGCAGCTGTGGCGCGAAGTAGCCGGTCTGGGGGCCGAAGACCGCCACCGGGTTGCCGCTCGCGGTGTGCGAGCCGGACACCACGAGGGCGTTGGACATGCCGCGCGGCTTGCCGAGGTCGATGCCGGGCAGCGCCCCGTTGTCGTACATGCCCTTCAGCGGCTTCAGCTTCGGCGGCACCTTCACGTCCGCCTTGGCGCCCGTGTTCGCCGAGCCGGTGCGGTCGTAGACGAGCTGTTCGGGGACGACGGAGCCGGGGTCGGGCATCGCGGCGCCCTGCGGGTCGGCGGGCTTGCCCGCGTAGGGGAAGCTGGTGCCGTCGTGGACGGTGAGCACGGCCTCGGGGTCGTTGCGCTCACGGAAGGACTCCCAGACCTTGGTGCCGTCGGCCACGCCGTACTTGGCCTGGGCCGCCTGGAGCGAGAGCGCGGCCTGCACCTCACCGCCTCCGCCGCCGCCGAAGAGGCCGCCCACCACGGAGGCGAGCGCGATCAGGTCGGTGAGCTTGAACGGCTGGATCTCCCCCACGTTCGTGATGGAGTCGATCTTTCCGGTCAGGACGTACTCACCGGGGAAGTAGCGGCCGTCCTTGGACTGCTTGGCGTAGGCGTTGATGCCGTCGACATAGGCCTGGGCGTCGGCCATGGCCTGTTCGCCGCGGGCGCCGTTGGCGGTGCGGATGCGGTCGACCTGCGCCTGGAGATCGGCCTCTGTGTACGGGGCCTGCGGCCAGAACTCCTGCTCAAGGCCCTGGTTGGCGAGGGCGCCGCCCGCGAACGAGGTGAGTTCGCCGCGCCCGATGTGCCGGAAGAGGTCCATGAGCCAGAGCCGGTCCTGCCCGGCCGCGTACCCGGCGCCGTACTCGGTGCCGTACCGCGTGGTGCCCTTGATGTGCGGGACGCCCGTCGCCTTGTCGCGGGTGATGGTGACATCGGGCCGGGGTGAACTCGACGACTGCGCCTGCCCGTTGGGCACGCCGAAGGAGGCGTCGTTGAAGAAGGCGTTGAGTTTGTCGTCGGTGAGTGAGGACTGGCCGGCCACCAGGGCGTCGTACTTGCCCAGCTCGTCGTCGCTGTGCGCGGGGTGGGTCCCGAAGACCTTGTTCCCCAGGATCTCGGCGAGGGTGGCGTTGCCGTTGGCGCCGGGCGGCAGGATGTCGGAGCACTGCCCCTGGCAGTGGTCGCCGTCGGTGGGCTCGGCGGCGCCGGCGGGTATCGCGGGGCCGAGCAGGGCGGCGCAGAGAGCGGTGACGGTGGCGGCGCAGGCGACAGCCCTGCCCCGTCCGACACTGCCCGTCAGGAGCCGGAGTCCCTTGCTTCTACTGGAAGTTCTGAGCCTTGCGGTGCGTCGTCGCATGCGCGCTCCTAGTGGGGGCCGATGCGCGGGAGGCTACTCAGGGGTACGGCGCCGCGTAAGGTGAACATGCGTCACCTTCTCCGAATGTCCACACGCCCGCACACCGCCGCCCGATCACGCCCCCGAGCACGGCGGGGGCCCCGGAAACCGTGCCCTTTCGGTCTACGCCGAAACGCGTATTCGTGACGGGTCCCGGGGGTTCTGCCGGGCGGGCCCGTACGGAACGGGCCGGTGAGACCCAAGTGCCCTGCGATGAAAGACCGGTTGACGGGTCTGGGGATGTGGCGGTGGCCTGGGGCTTGCGTCGCGGGGGGCTTTCCCGGAACCGCTTCCGGCCTGGCGTTTCGGCCATTCCGTCAGGTCGGCGGGGCAACCGGCCCATACGCGCCACGTTCTGAGGAACCCGGGAGAATCGGATTCCAACCCCGGGGACAGGGTAGGCGAAACCCCCGTAACGGACGTCACCGGAAATTCGATGGAGCCGGATCGCCTTCCGGTACGTCCATTCCTCGACGCCGAAGTACGAGCGACGGAGGTGGCAGGGCCATGGCTGGTTTCCGCAGTCTGGCAAGACAGGTGCGCGACCCGAGGAACGATCTCGCGCTGCGGCGGTACTCGCTGCGCAAGTGCCTGGAGCGGTTCGCCCCTTACGGGCACCGGGCGACCTGGGACCACTTGTGCGGCAGGCACCGCATCGGGCCCGAGGACCGGGCCCCCGATCCGGGGCGGCTGGTGGCCGCACTGGAGGAGCTGGAGGCGGCGCGGGCCGTCTGGCTCGCCTACGAAGTGGAGTTCGCCAGGCGCAGGAAGCGCGAGAAGCACGCGGGGCTGCGCCGCCCGGGCTCCTTCGACGACTGGCACCGGCGCACCTGGGGCGGTTTCGGAATCGCCTGGTGCGACGATCCCGCCACCCATCCCACCGAGCCCCTGGCCGAGGTACTGGGCCGCATGATCTCGGCACTGCGGTCCGCGCCCGGCGCGGCGTGCCCGGTCTGCGGAGAGAGCCGGCTGGTGTGGAGCCAGGACCTGGCCCACGAGCCCTGGTTCGGACCGGTCTGCTCGGGTTGCGGGATCCTGGTGCCGCAGCCGGTGCTGACCTGCGAGGCCCTGACGCGGGCGAAGGCGGCATGGCGCGGAGAACTGGCATCGGTGGCATGAGGCGCGCGGGGGCGAGCCGACTCTCCCCCGCGTCGTCAACGGCCCTTTCACCACCGGGTGCCGCCCGGCCACGCCTCGGTCGGCCGGCACGAGGAGGACGCCGACGAACCGGCGGCCGCGTTGCTCGACCGGCGTGGGCGTCGAGGCACGCATCCGGCCCGGCACGAACACCGCGCGCCGCTTCGGCGGCCGCTGGGGGCACCAGCCGTCAGGGCTTGCGTTCGGCCAGGAGGCGGGAGCCGGCCCTGCTGGTGCCGAAGACGTCGTCCGGGTTGGACAGGACGCAGGTGTCCAGGGACAGGCAGCCGCAGCCGATGCAGTCCGTGAGGTGGTCGCGCAGGCGACCCAACTGCGCTATACGCTGGTCGAGTTCGGCCCGCCAGGCCTCGGACAGGCGCGCCCAGTCCTCCCGCGTCGGAGTGCGCTCCTCGGGGAGCTCGGCCAGCGCGTCCCGGATCGTGGCCAGCGGGATGCCCACGCGCTGCGCGGCCCGGACGAACGCGACACGGCGCAGGGTGTCCCGGTCGTAGCGGCGCTGGTTGCCGGAGGTGCGGCGGCTGCTGATGAGCCCCTTGGACTCGTAGAAGTGCAGGGCGGACACGGCGGCCCCGCTGCGTGCGGCCAGCTGCCCGACCGTGAGCTCGTGGATCTTCTCTGGAATCTGCGGCACCCCGCGAACCCTACTGGCCGCTCGTTGACAGGACCGGTGGCCCCAACCATGCTGAGCTAGCTGAGCAAGCGCTTGGACATGTGCGCGTGAGCGTCGCGAGAGGCAGGGACCAGGGACATGGCAGAGCCGAGGATCTTCACGTCCGCCGAAGAGCTGAGGGCCGGTGTGGGCGAGCAGCTGGGGCACAGCGACTGGCTGGAGATCGACCAGAAGCGGATCGATCTGTTCGCCGATGCGACAGGCGACCACCAGTGGATCCACGTCGATCCGGTGCGGGCCGCGACAGGACCCTTCAAGACGACGATCGCGCACGGCTATCTCACGCTCTCACTGCTGCCCACCCTGACTCCGCAGGTCCTGCGCGTCGAGGGCATGAAGATGGGCATCAACTACGGCACCAACAAGGTCCGCTTCCCCTCCCCCGTGCCGGTCGGCTCGCGACTGCGCGCCACCGCGGAGCTGACCGAGGTCGTGGAGGCGGGCGGCGGCGTCCAGGTCACCGCGAAGGTCACCGTGGAGCGCGAGGGCGGGGACAAGCCGGTGTGCGTGGCCGAATCGGTCTCGCGCTACTTCTTCTGAGCAGACCGGGGCCTCGAACCCGCCCCGCCCCGCTCGGCACGGCACGGCACGGCACGGCACGGCACGGCACGGCACGGCACGGCACGGCACGGCAGCACGCTAAGACGCGGGCGCACGCTCAGGCACGGCCGCACGCGAAGGCGCAGGCGCACGCGCACGCGCACGTGAAGGCACGGGCGCCCGGCGCCGCTCCCGCGCGGCCGGGCCGAGCGCCGGGGCCCGTTACTTCTGCGCGCCGACCATGCGCAGCACGAGGTCGGCGTACAGCGCGCCGACCTCGTCGGGTGTGCGGCGGCCCTCGGTGTTGAACCAGCGGGCCACATCGATGCAGAGCGACAGCACGGCGAGGGTGGTGCCCGGCACGTCCGGCACGTCGAACTCGCCCGCCGCCACCCCGTCGTTGAGGATGCGGCGCACCGCGGCGTCGCTCTGCCTGCGCAGTTCCACGATCTCGGTGCGGTGCTCGTCACCGAGCGCGTCGAGCTCGTACTGGACCACCCGCGCCGTCGTGTGATGGCCCGCGTGCCAGCGGACGAAGGAGCGGACCGCGGCGGCCAGCCGGTCGGCGGCGCCGCCTTCGCCCTCGGCCGCGGACCGCAGGATCTCCAGGGCCTTGTCGTGGCCGATCCGGCTGATCCGGTGGAGCAGTTCTTCCTTGGTCTTGTAGTGGATGTAGAGCGCCGCCGGGCTCATGCCGGCCCGGCCGGCGATGTCCCGGGTGGTGGTCGCGTGATAGCCGCGCTCGGCGAAGGCCTCGACGGCGGCGACGAGCAGCCTCCTGGCAGCCTCGGGCGTGACCTCGCCCCACGGCTTTTCCTCGCCGCCGGCCGTCTCCTCGGTCACGTCAGCCGTGCCCATCGCTCCGCCCCTTTCGTCCGTCCGCGCTTCGTTCAGCAGGACGAACACCATACCCCGAGGGTGAGCAAGCGCTTAGAGCTTCTGGAACGGATCGTGTTCGGCGAGCAGCTTCTCCAGGCGGGCCTGGTCGACGCGGCTGACGATCTGGCCGGCCTCCTGCCGGTCCCTGATCACCTTGGCCAGCGTGAAGGCGGACGTGACGAGGTAGAGGACCGCCATGGCCAGGAACGCGCGCACCCAGGCGTCCGCCTGGAGCCGGAGGATGCCGATCGCGGTGGCGACGAGAGCGATCGAGAAGGCGGCGACGGCCTGGCCGTAGTAGGCCGCGGTGTTCTGCTGTTTGACCTGTGTGTCACTCATGGGCGACAGCATGCGGCGGATGTGGCACGGGCCACATCCGCTCTCGTACTCAGGACGTACTCAGCCGGCCCTCGCAGACGTCTCTCGCAGACGTCTCTCGCAGACGTCTCTCGCAGCTGCCCCTCGCAGACGTTCGCCGCAGGTGTCCGGGAGCTCGGCGCATGCTCGACGGCCAGGGGGTCAGAAGGCCGAAACTCCGGTCTCCGCACGGCCGATGATCAGCTTCTGGATCTGGCTCGTGCCCTCGTACAGGGTCATCACACGGGCGTCGCGCAGCAGCTTTCCGACCGGGTACTCGTCGATGTAGCCGTAGCCGCCGAAGACCTGGAGGGCGTTGTTGGCGGCGCGCACCGCGGCCTCCGAGGCGAACAGCTTCGCCTTGGAGGCGGCGGTCGCGAACTCCTCACCCCGGTCGACGAGGTCGGCGACCCGCCAGGTGAGCAGCCGGGCCGCGTCGACGTCGACCGAGATGTCGCTGATCAGCTCCTGCACGAGCTGGTAGTGGGCGATCGGCTTGCCGAACTGCTCGCGCTCCGTGGCATACCGCACGGCCGCGTCCAGTGCGGCCTGCGCGATGCCGACGCAGCCGGCCGCGACCGACATCCGCCCCTTGGCGAGCGCGGACATCGCGATGGAAAAACCCTTGCCCTCGGGGCCCATGAGCGCGCTCGCCGGGACCCGCACGCCGTCGAGCACCAGCTCGGCGGTGGCCTGGCCGCGCAGGCCGAGCTTGCCGTGGATGGTGCGACGGATGAGCCCGGGGGTGTCGGTGGGGACCAGGAAGGCGGAGATGCCGCGGTGGCCCGGGGTGTCGTTGGTGCGCGCGAAGAGCAGCACCACATCGGCCCAGGTGCCGTTGGTGATGAACATCTTCGCGCCGTCGATCACATACCCGTCGCCGTCCCGCACGGCCTTCGTGGCGAGGCTGCCCGCGTCCGAACCCGTGCCAGGCTCGGTCAGTCCGAAGCAGCCGATCGCGTCACCCGAGGTCAGCCGGGGCAGCCAGGCGCGCTTCTGCTCCTCGTCGCCCCAGGACGCGATCGTCTTGGCGACCAGGCCGAGGGAGACCGAGACGATGCCGCGGACCGAGGAGTCGCCACGGCCCAGCTCCTCGGTGACCAGGCAGTAGGCGAGGTGGTCGCCGCCCGAGCCGCCGTACTCCTCGTCGATGGTGAGCCCGAGGAAGCCGAGCGCGCCCAGCTTCTTCACGATCGACTTGTCGACGTTCTCGGCGCGGTCCCAGTCGACGACGTGCGGGGTGATCTCACGGTCGACGAAGTCCTTGGCGAGCCGGCGGACGGCTTCCTGTTCCTCGCTCAGCTCCAGGTTCATGCCCCTGCACCCCAAATTTAATTACCACTGCTAGTTTTCGGTTGGCAGGCCTACTATGTGCCGCATGGCCCGACCGCGCAAGCCCCTCCTGAGCACCGACCGCATCGTCGCGGGGGCGGGCGCGCTCGTGGACGCGGAAGGGCTCGCGGCCGTGTCGACCCGCCGCCTCGCGGCCGAACTGGGCGTCAGCGGACCCTCGCTCTACAACCACTTCCGCACCAAGGACGAGATCCTGGAGGCCGTCGCCGACGCCACCTCCGCACAGGTCGACCTGTCGATGTTCGACGAGGGCGACGGCCGCGACTGGCGGACCGCCCTGCACGACTGGGCGGTCGCCTACCGCGCGGTCCTGACCCGGCACCCCAACATCGTTCCGGTGCTCGCCCAGGGCCCCGGCCGCCGCCCGGCCGGACTGCGGCTCGCGGACGCGGTGTTCGGGGCGATGGTCGCGGCCGGCTGGCCGCCCGCCCAGGCCACCAGGATCGGCGCCCTGATGCGGTACTTCATCATGGGCTCGGCGCTCGGCTCCTTCGCCCGGGGCTTCGTGGACGACGAGGCGGCGTACGACCCGGCCAACTATCCGCACCTGGGCCAGGCGCACCTCCTCGCCGAGCGCCAGGAGAAGATCGACGAGGGCGCCTTCGAGACGGGCCTGCGGGCCTTGCTCGACGGGCTGGCGCTCCAGTACGAGGCGCTGCGGGCCGAGGGGCCGAAGGGCTGAGCGAGGGGGCTGAGCGAGGGGGCTGGGGGCGCGGGTCGGGTCCGCGCGGGCCCGTGCCGAGTGCGGGTGCCCGGGGTCGGCGGCCGGGGGCGGCGGCCGGGGTGAAATTCCCGGAGGACGGACGCGTCCTGTGCCTACTGTCCTCCCATGACGAACTCCTCCTCCGAGCCCCGTTCCGCTCGGCTCGCCCTCGCCGCCGCGGGGGTCTCCGTGGTGCTGTGGGCCTCCGCCTTCGTGTCCATCCGCAGCGCCGGCGCCGCCTACTCGCCGGGCGCCCTCGCCCTGGGCCGGCTGCTCGCCGGAACGGTCGTGCTCGGCGTCCTGCTGCTGATACGCCGCGAGGGGCTGCCGCCGCGGGCCGCATGGCCGGGCATCATGGCTTCCGGAGTGCTGTGGTTCGGCTGCTACATGGTGGCTCTCAACTGGGGTGAGCAGCAGGTCGACGCCGGGACCGCGGCGATGATCGTGAACATCGGCCCCATCCTGATGGCGCTGCTCGCTTCACGCTTCCTCGGCGAGACGCTGCCGCCGCGACTGATCGCGGGAATGGGCGTCTCCTTCGTGGGCGCGGTGGCGGTGGGAATCTCGATGTCGGGCGAGGGGCACGCGTCCGTGCTGGGCGTGGTGCTGTGCCTGTGCGCGGCGGCGACGTACGCGGCCGGCGTGGTGTTGCAAAAGCCGGCGCTGCGCCACGGCAGTCCGCTCCAAGTCACCTTCTTCGGCTGCCTGGTGGGGGCGGTGGCCTGTCTGCCATTCAGCGGGCAACTGCTGTCGGACGCGGCGGACGCACCCGCCTCGGCGACGCTCAACATGGTCTACCTCGGCGTGTTCCCCACCGCGCTCGCCTTCACCACGTGGGCGTACGCGCTCGCCCGTACCTCGGCGAGCCGGATGGGGGCGACGACGTACGTGGTGCCGGCGCTGGTCGTGCTGCTGTCCTGGGTGGCGCTCGACGAGGTGCCGGGGGTGCTGACGCTTCTGGGCGGGGCGATCTGCCTTGCGGGGGTGGGGGTTTCGCGGTCGCGAGGGCGGGTCGGGATGCGCGGGGCCGCGCCGGCGCCTGGGGCCGCCCCGCTGTCCCCTCCTTCGAGCGAGACAGCGGGGCGCGTCAACTGAGCGTGGGTGGGGGCCGGATGCTCGGGTGCGTGCTGCGTGTGGCCGGGCGCGCAGTTCCCGCCCCCCATCGAGGTCCGGCCTCCCCCGAAACGCGAGGCCCGGCCTCCCCCGAAACGCGGGGCCCGGCCTCCCGCACCCCGTGGCCGCTCCGCTAGAACACCACCAGCGCCCTGCCGCCCCGGCCCGCCAGCATGGAGTCGAAGGCCGTCGGGATGGCGTCCAGCGTGATGTGGTCGGAGACCAGGGTGGTCAGGTCCAGGCGGCCCGCTCGGACGTGGTCGGCCAGGACCGGGAGGTCCTTCGCCGGGTCGCAGTTGCCGTAGACACAGCCCGCCAGGGTGCGGCCCCAGTGGAAGATCTCCAGGGCGTTGAAGGTGACCTGCTGGTCCTTGCCCCCGATGCCGACGACCGTCGTGCGGCCGCCGCGCCGGGTCGACTCCCAGGCGGTACGGATGGTGACGGCGCGGCCCACGCATTCGACGGCCACGTCGGTGCCCTGACCGCCGGTGAGCCTGCGGATGTCCTTGGCGGTGGTCTCGGAGGCGACGACGAAGTCGGTCGCGCCCGCCGCGCGGGCCAGCTCCTCCTTCTCCGGGGAGACGTCGACGGCGATGATCTGCGCGGCGCCCGCGATCCGGGCCGACTGGAGGGTGGCGAGTCCCACGCCGCCCGCGCCGAACACCGCGACCGTCTCGCCCGCCCGCACCCGCGCGGAGTGGTGGATCGCCCCGTACCCGGTGAGGACCGCGCAGCCGAGCAGGGCGGCCTCGGCGAGCGGGATGCCTTCGGGGAGCGGGATCAGGCAGTTCTCGGCCACGACGGTCTCCTCGGCGAACGCCGCCACGTTCAGGCCGGGGTGCAGCTCCCTGCCGTCGGCGGTGCGCGCGTACACCGAGGCCGCGCCGTTCAGCGCGTTGACGCAGAGCCACACCTCGCCGAGCGAGCAGGGGTGACAACTGCCGCAGGAGGGCGCCCAGTTGAGGACGACCTCGGCGCCGGGCGCGACGGAGGTGACCCCCTCGCCGACGGCGACGACCGTGCCCGCCCCCTCGTGGCCGAGGACGGCCGGGACCGGGACCCTCATGGTGCCGTTGGTGAGGGAGAGGTCGGAGTGGCAGACCCCGGCGGCGGCCAGGCGGACCCGCACCTGGCCGGGGCCGGGCTCGGGGAGTTCGATGTCGGTGATCTCCAGCGGAGAGCCGACGGCGGGCAGTACGGCGGCGCGAACCATGGCTTGCGTTGCTCCTGAACGGTGGGAGGAGAAAGGGGGCGGCGGTCTCAGAACTGGAGCGACTTGGTCTGCACATACTCCGTCAGACCGTGGACGCCGAGCTCGCGGCCCACCCCCGACTGCTTGTAACCGCCGAACGGGGCAAGGGGGTTGAACCGGCCGCCGTTGATGTCGACCTGGCCGGTGTCCATGCGGCGGGCGAAGGCGACGGCCTCCGCCTCGTCGGCCGCCCAGACCGCGCCGGCCAGGCCGTACACCGTGCCGTTGGCGATCCGCAGGGCGTCGTCCTCGTCCTCGTACTTGATGAGCGAGACGACCGGGCCGAAGATCTCCTCCTGGGCGATGGTCATCTCGTGGGCGACGTCCGCGAAGACGGTCGGCGCGACGTAGTAGCCGCGCTCCAGGGGCGCATCGGCGCCGCCCGCCACGACGCGGGCACCCTCGCGCACGCCCGTGTCGATGTACCCGCGGACGCGCTCGCGCTGCTTGGCGTTGACGAGCGGGCCGACACGGTCGCCGACGGTGTACTTGGCGGCGGCGGCCGATGCGAGCTCGACGGCCTCCTCGTACTGGTCGGCGTGGACCAGCATCCGCGTCCAGGCGCTGCACGTCTGGCCGGAGTTGCTCATCACGTTGGCGACGCCCACGTTGACGGCCTTCGCGAGGTCGGCGGAGGGCAGGATGACGTTGGCGGACTTGCCGCCGAGCTCCAGGGCGACCCGCTTGACCGCCGCGCCGGCCGTCGCGCCGATCTTCTTGCCGACGGCCGTCGAGCCGGTGAAGGAGACGAGGTCGACCCCTTCGTGCTCGGCCAGCGCCTGCCCGGCGACCGGCCCGAGGCCGGTGACCAGGTTGAACACCCCGGCGGGCAGGCCGGCTTCGTGCACCGCCTCGGCGAAGAGCTGCGCGGTCAGGGGTGTGTCCTCCGCGGGCTTGAGGACGACCGTGCAGCCCGCCGCCAACGCGGGCGCCACCTTGTTGACGATCTGGTGCAGCGGATAGTTCCAGGGCGTGATCGCGCCGACGACACCGACCGGCTCCTGAAAGACGGTGGAATTGCCGACCTTCTCCTCGAAGGCGTAGGAGGCGGCCAGTTCGGCGTACGAGCCGGCGATCGCGATGGGCAGCCCGGTCTGCACGGCCTGGGCGAAGGGCAGCGGGGCGCCGAGTTCGGCGTTGATGGTCTCGGCGATCTCGTCCTTGCGGGCCACCAGCCGGTCGCGCAGCGCGGCGAGCTTCGCGGCGCGCTCGGCCGGCGCTGTCGCCGCCCAGGCCGGGAAGGCCTCGCGGGCGGCGCGTACCGCCGCGTCGATGTCCTCGGCCGTCCCGGCCGGGACATGGGCGATGACCTGTTCGTCGACGGGGTTCACCACCGCGATGCCGTCCTGGCCCGCGGCGGCTCGCCACTCGCCGCCGATGTACATGCCGTCGTGGGCCTTCATCGCATTTCCTCCCGGGGAACCAGTGTCGTCCGCCCCTCAAACTAGCGCTGTTAGTTTTTGGGCGCCAGGGGTGTCTCGCGGGCCCGGGTCCGGCGCCGGGCGCGGTGGGACGCGGACACGGGGGTCAGATGATGCCGAACAGGATGCCCGAGCCCAGCACCACGAGGCAGGTGATCGCCGCCCACTTCACGGTGAAGCGCGTGTGGTCGCCGAACTCCACCTTGGCCATGCCGACCAGGACGTACACCGCCGGGACCAGCGGGCTCGACATGTGCAGGGCCTGACCGGCCAGTGAGGCGCGGGCGATCTCCAGGGAGGAGACGCCGTGCGCGGCGCCCGCCTCGGCGAGTACGGGCAGGACGCCGAAGTAGAAGCCGTCGTTCGACATGAAGTAGGTGAGCGGCAGGCTGAGGAGGCCGGTCACCAGGCCCATCTGCGAGCCCATGCTGTCCGGCACCACACCGACCAGCCAGTCCGCCATGTGCTTGACCATGCCGGTGCCGTTCAGCACACCGGTGAAGACGGCGGCCGCGAAGACCATGCCGGAGACGTTGACGACATTGTCGGCGTGGGCGGCGATGCGGGCCTTCTGGTCCGGGATGTGCGGGAAGTTCACCGTCAGCGCGAGGGCGGCGCCGATCAGGAAGAGCACCGGGATCGGCAGCCACTCCATGATCATGGAGGTGAGCAGCGCGACGGTGAGCAGCGCGTTGAACCAGTACAGCTTGGGCCGCAGGGTCTCCCGGGCGGCGTCGAGCCCCTGGAAGTCGTCGCCTTCCGGGGCGTGGGTACCGTCACCGCCACTCGCGCCGCCGCCCGTCGTACGCGGGGCGTCCGCCGAGCCGCCGGCGCCGACCAGGACGGTCTCGGACTCCGGTTCGAGGACGTTGTCCAGACAGAGGTAGCCGACGCGCTTGCGCTCGCGCATGCCGAGGACGTACGAGAGGACGAGTACGGCGACCAGGCCGACGGCCAGCGCGGGGATCATCGGCACGAAGATGTCGGAGGCGTCCACCTTGAGCGCGGTCGCGGCGCGGGCGGTCGGGCCGCCCCACGGCAGGGTGTTCATCACGCCGTTGGCGATGGCGGCCACGCCGGTCATCACGACGAGGCTCATGCCGAGCCGCTTGTACAGCGGGTACATCGCCGAGACGGTGATCATGAAGGTGGTGGAGCCGTCGCCGTCGAGCGAGACGATCGCGGCGAGCACGGCGGTGCCGACGACCACGCGCATCGGGTCTGCCTTGCAGAAGCGCAGAATGCCCCGGACCACCGGGTCGAAGAGGCCCACGTCGATCATCACGCCGAAGTAGACGATCGCGAACATGAGCATCGCTGCGGTCGGTGCGAGCGACCCGACGCCCTTGATGACGTAGTCGCCGAGATGGGCTCCCTTGCCGACGAAGACACAGAAGAGAGCGGGGATCAGAACCAGCGCCGCGATCGGCGACATCTTCTTCAGCATGATCAGGACCAGGAAGGTCGCGATCATGGCGAAGCCGAGGATGGTCAGCATGGAGGACACCTAACGTTCACCCTTGAACTTCCACCAGGGGCTGGCGGTGCGGATGACGTTAGGTCGCCGTTTCTCTCCTTAACAAGACGTTGACACCTGAGCAATAAGAGCAAAACTCCAGGTCACGACAGGGGTACGAGCTCGACGGGGAAGCCGTTGAGCACGGAGGTCCCCGACAGCGGGTCGAGCCGCGAGCCGTCCAGGAGCTGGTTGACGTTGACGCCGGGGCGGCTCGCGGCCACGGCGAGCCTGCTGCCCGCCCTGCTGTGTCCCCAGCCGTGCGGCAGGCTGACCACACCCGAGCGGACGCTGTCGGTGATCTCCACGGGCGCCACGACCGCTCCCCCGTCCGCCGTGATCCGTACGTCGGCGCCGTCGGCGAGGCCGAGCCGTGCCGCGTCCTCGGGGTGGATCTGGAGGGTGCAGCGGTTGGAACCGCCGTTCAGGACGGGGATGTTGTGCAGCCAGCTGTTGTTGGACCGCAGATGCCGCCGGCCGACCAGGACGAGGGAGTCGGAGCGTTCGTCCAGGGCCGCCCGCAGTCGGGGCAGGTCGGCGGCGATCGGCGCGGGGAACAGCTCGATGCGTCCGCTGCGGGTCTTGAGCACCTGCGGCAGGCGGGGCTCAAGGGGGCCGAGGTCGATGCCGTGGGGGTGCGCGAGCAGGCGCTCCAGGCTGAGCCCGTCCGGGTCGGCGCCGAAGCCGTCGCCGTACGGGCCGAGCCTGAGCATCAGGTCGAGGCGTCGCTCGGGGCCGTTCTCACCGGTGAGGCGGGTGGCGAGAGCGGCCGGGTCCTGGCCGTGCACCGGCGCGTGCGGGTCGGCGACGGCCTTGGCCAGGGTGCGCTCGACGACCGTCGCGTCGACGGCGGTGGGGTCGGCGCCATGCAGGCCGCTCACGGCGAGTATCAGGCGGGCGTGGATCTCGCTCTCGTCCATGCGCCCTTCGTCGAGCGGGACGGCGGGCCGGGTGTAGCGGACCTGGTTGCGGACGGCGAAGCCGTTGAAGGCGAAGTCGAAGTGTGCGCTCTGGGAGGGCGGCGGCGGGGGCAGCACGACGTGGGCGTGGCGCGAGGTCTCGTTGAGGTACGGGTCGATGCTCACCATGAAGTCGAGTCCGGCGAGCGCCCCATCGAGCCGGTCCCCGTCGGGCGCCGAGAGCACCGGGTTGGCGGCGCAGGCGATGAGCACACGGATCTGTCCCTCGCCCGGCGTCTCGATCTCCTCGGCGAGGGCGGCGAGCGGCAGTTCACCCTTCACCTCCGGGTGCCCACCGACGCGGCTGTTCCAGCGCCCGAGGTCGAAGCCCCTGCCGGGGCCCGCCGGGCGGGGCGCCCGGTCGGTGGCGGAGAGCGGGAAGAGCGCGCCGCCCGGCCGGTCGAGGTTGCCGGTGAGGACGTTGAGTACGTCGACGAGCCAACTGGCCAGGGTGCCGTGCTCGACGGTGCAGCTGCCGATCCGGCCGTACACGGCGGCGGTGGGCGCGGCGGCGAGCTCCCGGGCGATGGCCCGGATGTCGTCCGGGTCCACGTCGCACCGGGGGCCCACCGCATCGGGGGTGAACTCCCTTACCGCATCGGCGACTTCGTCCAGGCCTTCGAGGTGCGCCTCGATCGCGCCCGGCGCGAGGAGCTTGTCCTCGCACAGCACCTGGGCGATCGAGGCGAGCAACAGGGCGTCGGTGCCGGGCCGGATCGCGACATGCCGGTCGGCGAGCTTCGCGGTGCGGGTGCGGCGCGGGTCGACGACGGTGAGGGTGCCGCCGCGCCGGCGCAGCGCGCGCAGCTTGCCGGGGAAGTCGGGGGCGGTGCACAGACTGCCGTTGGACTCCAGGGGGTTGGCGCCGAGCAGCAGCAGATGGTCCGTGCGCTCCAGGTCGGGCACCGGGATGGCGAACGGGTCGCCGAACAGGAGCCCGCTGGAGACGTGCTTGGGCATCTGGTCGAGGGTGCTCGCGGTGAACAGGTTGCGGGTGCGCAGCGCGCCGAGCAGGGCGGGCGGGTAGAGGGCGCCCGCCATGGTGTGGACGTTGGGGTTGCCGAGGACCACGCCGACCGCGTTCGCCCCGTACCGCTCGACGACGGGGCGCGTCCGGGCCGCGATCAGGTCGAAGGCCTCGGCCCAGGTGGCCTCCTCCAGGACCCCGTCGCGGCGCACGAGCGGGCCGGTGAGCCGGTCGGGGTCGGCGTCGATCTCGCCGAAGGCGGCGCCCTTGGGGCAGATGAACCCCTGGCTGAACACGTCGTCCGCGTCCCCGCGGGCGCCGGTGACCCTGGCCCCCTCGACGGTGAGGCTCAGCCCGCAGGTGGCTTCGCAGAGCGGACAGATACGCAGAACGGTGCGGGACATGCGTCCTCCCAGGGCGACGGCGCGCGGGCCCTCGGAGCATACCGACCAGTAGGCATGCGCGGGAGGTCGCGGCCGGGGTCAGTCCAGGGTGTGGGCCAGGTAGGCGTGCAGGAGCCGGCGGGTCTCCGCCACGATGTCCGGATCGCCCTGCGGATCCATGCGGAACGCCAGACGCAGGGTGGCGTCGGCCGCCTCCACCGCGACCAGGATCGTCCGGCGCAGGCCGGCGTCCGGGGTGCGGCCGAACTGGGTCGGCAGGAGCTCGGCGAGACGGGCGGCCAGGAGGTGGTTGGCGTCGGCGTCCGGGTCGGGCACCGGCTGGGGGCCGCCGAAGTCGACCAGGTTGAAGCCGGGCACCGTCTGTTTCAGGACGAGGTATTCGTCGAGGACCGCGTCGACCGCACCCCGCCAGTCGGCCGCCTCGATCGTCGCAAGGCGTGCGTTGATCATGCCGGCGTAGCGGTCGAGGTTGCGGGCGGCCAGCGCCTCGGCCATGGCGCGTTTGTTGCTGAAGAAGCGGTAGACCGAGCCGATCGGCACGCCCGCGCGCTGGGCCACGGCCCGGGTGGAGAGGTCTTCGTAGCCCGTTTCGTCCAGGAGCTCGGCGCAGGCGTCGAGTATCCGGGACAGCCGCTCCGCGCTGCGCTGCTGCACGGGCGCGCGGCGGAGGTTCGCGTGGAGATGAGGAGCAGGAGGCACGCGCCCATCATCCCCCGCCCGGCCGGTTTTCCCGTTGACGCGACCGCATCGTAATCCTACGGTTGAGCATAGGATTTCGGCACGTGAGCAGGAGAGCGGACGATGACGACACCCACGGGCGAACAGGCGAGGAAGATCGCGGAAGGCCTTGGCCACTCGCACGGTTTCGGCAATGAGCACAGCTCGGAAGCCGTGCCGGGAGCCCTTCCGCACGGCCGCAACGCGCCGCAGCGCGCGCCGCTGGGCCTCTACGCGGAGCAGCTGAGCGGTTCGGCCTTCACCGAGCCGCGCGCGGGCAACCGCCGCTCCTGGCTGTACCGGATCCGGCCATCGGCCGCGCACCCGCCGTTCACCCGCGCCGACAACGGCCACCTCCGCTCGGCGCCCTTCACCGACACCGTGCCCGACCCCAACCGGCTGCGCTGGAACCCGCTGCCCGAGCCCCCGGCGGGCACCGACTGGCTGGCCGGCCTGTGGACGCTCGGCGGCAACGGCGACGCGACACAGCGCACCGGCATGGCCGTGCACCTCTACCACGCCAACTCCTCCATGGAGTCAAGGGTGTTCAGCGACTCCGACGGGGAGCTGTTGATCGTCCCGGAGCGCGGCGGGCTGCTGCTGCGCACCGAGCTCGGCCTGCTCGCCGCCCGCCCCGGCGAGGTCGCCCTGATCCCGCGCGGTGTGCGCTTCCGGGTCGAGCTGCTGGACGAGAGCGCCCGCGGTTACGTCTGCGAGAACTACGGCCGCCCCTTCGAGCTGCCCGAGCTCGGCCCGATCGGCGCCAACGGCCTTGCCAACGCACGCGACTTCCGGGCCCCGCTCGCCGCGTACGAGGACCCCGACGCCACAGAGGGCCCGGTCGAGGTCGTCAACAAGTTCTGCGGCAACCTCTGGACCGCGAGGTACGACCACTCGCCGCTCGACGTCGTCGCCTGGCACGGCACCCACACGCCGTACGTCTACGACCTGCGCACGTTCAACGTGATCGGCTCCATCAGCTACGACCACCCCGACCCGTCGATCTTCACCGTGCTCACCTCGCCCTCCGACACCCCGGGCCTGGCCGGCGTCGACTTCGTGGTGTTCGCGCCGCGCTGGCTGGTCGGCGAGGACACCTTCCGGCCGCCGTACTTCCACCGCAATGTGATGAGCGAGTACATGGGCCTGATCGAGGGCGCCTACGACGCGAAAACAGCCGGAAAGGGGGGCTTCGTGCCCGGCGGCGGCTCGCTGCACAACATGATGTCGGCGCACGGCCCCGACCGCGAGACCTTCGACCGGGCGAGCGCCGCCGAGCTGAAGCCGCAGAAGATCGACGACGGGCTTGCCTTCATGTTCGAGACGCGCTGGCCGGTCACGGCCACCGCCCAGGCGGCGTCCGCCGGACACCTCCAGCGGGGCTACGACGACGTGTGGCAGGGTCTTCAGCGCCACTTCCGCTCCTGAGCACCGCCTGATACGGAATCCCTGTGACCATCTCCTCCTTCGCTCCCGACTCGCTGGTACTGAACCGGAAGCTGCCGCTCTGGTACCAGGTGTCCCAGTCCCTGCGCGCCTCGATACTGGGCCGCTCCCCCGACGCCTCGCTGCGGCTGCCCACCGAGGAACAGCTCGCCGCGCACTACGGGGTGAGCGTGCTCACGATGCGCCAGGCACTCAAGGAGCTGGAGGAGGAGGGCCTGATCAGCCGGCACCGGCGGCGCGGCACGTTCATCGAGCCGTCCGCCCGCCGTGCGTCCCCGGTCCGGCTGCTGGGCTCGATCGACGCGATCGTGGCCCAGCAGTCGGGCGAGCGCACCACCATCCTTGGCCACGGACCGGAGCCGCTGCCCGGTGACCTGGCCGAGCACTTTCCCGGCTGCGCCGAGGTCGTGACCTACCGGCGGCTGCGCTGCGACGAGAATGGCGAGCCCACCAACTGGGCGTACAACGCGGTGCGTCCGGAGGTGGCCGCCGCGATCGGCCTCGCCGACCTGGAGCGCTGGCCGATGACCAAGGTGCTGCGCGACGCGGTGGGGGTGGACATCGCACGCATCACGGACACCGTGGAGGCGCGGCTCGCCGACCCCGTCACCGCCGATCTGCTCCAGGTGCCGCTGCTCTCCCCGATCCTGCACTACACGGGGGTCACCTACGACGGAAAGGGCCAGGTCGTGGATGTCGCCCGCATCCACTACCGCGGCGACCGCTTCTCGTTCTCGGTGACGGTCGAGGCCCGTTGACGCACGCCTGATACCGGCGCGCCTTCGTCACTAGCATGCTGGCTGTGAGCGATGACCTGCCTCTCCTCGACGACCTGATGCCCTGGTCGGTGGCCCCGCTGCGACTGGGGCGCGACTGGGTGGTGGCTCCGGACGAGCGGACCCTGCGCTCGCGCTGGGACCTGTTCGTACGGTCCGAAGGGGCCGAGCGGGAGCGCCTGTTCGGGCCGACGCGCTCCCGCACGCTGTCGTCCGCGGTGGCCGCCCTGCCCGGCCGCGTCCACGGCACCGGGCCGCTCGCGCGGGAGCGCGGCGCGTGCGCGGACCCGGTCCGCGTCCAGTACGGGCCCTTCGACGAGCAGTGGTTGATACCGGACCAGCGCCTGATCGACGCGGCCCGGCCGGAGCTGTGGCGGGTGGCCGACGAGCACCAGCTCTTCGCGGTCGAGCAGGGGTATGTGCCGAAGGCCGCGGGGCCCGCGCTGACCGTGTCGGCCCTGCTGCCCGACGGCCGCTCCGCCACCGGGCGCCCCGGCCGCATCCGCCCGCTCTACCGCCGCCCGGGCGGCCTCGAACCCAACCTCGCGCCCGGATTGCTCCCCTTCCTCCGCGAGACGTACGGGGCCGAGGTCTCGCCGGACGACGTGCTGGCCTGGGCTCTGGCGGCGGGTCGCCCGAGCGCCGCCGGATGCGTGGTGCCGCTGCCCGCCGATGCCCAACTGTGGTCGGCAGGAGTCGAGTTGGGGCGCCGCACGAGGACGCTGATGGTGCGTGGGGCGCGCGGTGGCGAGAAGCCCCGGCTGCCCGGCGGGCGGCGGCCGTACGTACGGGCGCAGCTTCCGGCCCGGCCGCGTGAGCTGCGCTACGACGCCGAGGAGGAGGTGCTGCACGTGGGCGAGGGGGGCCGGATCTCACCGGTGCCGCTCGCGGCCTGGGAGTTCCAGGCGGACGGGGTGCGGATGCTCGACGTCTGGTTCCGGCGCCGCACGGAGCCCGCCGAGCCGGGCACGCTCGCCGCGGCCGGCCCGGCCGGCTGGCCCCAGGAGTGGACGTCGGACCTGCTCGAACTGATCACCGTGCTCGCGCTGCTCGGTGAACTGCGCTCACAGCGGGCCGCGTTGACGGACGCCGTCACGAAACCGCTGACGCGGGACGGGCTCCGCGCCGCCGGCGTCCTGCCCGTACCGGACGGGGCGCGGCACCCCGCGTCCGTACTCGATCATCACGAGGAGGGGCCCGGGGGCCAGTTCGCCCTCATCTGAGGGGCGCCTCGCGACGGGGCCGGACCGGGCTCAGGCCTGGTACTCGGTGAGGTCGATGGCGTGGATGTTCAGCGCGTGCCCGAACGCCGGGTGCACCGTCTCGCGCTCCAGCTTCATCCCCAGCTTGCGCATCACGTTCTCCGAAGCGTCGTTGCCCACCCGGGAGATACTGATGACCCGGCCGAGCCCGCGGTCCTGGAGCGCGAACTCCAGCGACGCGTGGGCCGCTTCGGACGCGTATCCCTGGCCCCAGAACGGCATGCCGAGCCGCCAGCCGATCTCCACCTCGTGCGCCATCTCGGGCAGGAAGTGCGGCACGGACAGACCGGTGAAGCCGATCAGTTCACCGGAGCCGAGAAGCTCGACGGCGAAGAGCCCGAAGCCCTCGTCGTCCCACTCGTCCTCCCAGCGCTCGATGTCCGCGGCGGTCCGCTCCAGGTCACGGACGGAGCCGTCGCCGATCCAGCGCATGACCTCCGGGTCCGCGTTGATGTCCGCCATGGGGGCGAGGTCGTCGTCGGTCCAGCGGCGCAGCAGCAGGCGGGGGGTGCGGATCTCGGTCATGGGGCCATCCTGCCCGGCCCGGGGCCGAGCCGGAAATCCGCCCTCGCCGCCGGCTACCCGCCGAACGCGTCGAGCGTCCTGGCAAGCGCCCTTTCGAACACCGCGTCCAGGTCGATGGGGCCCGCGTCCTCCGCGAAGGCGGCGGCGAGGCGGGGGTAGCGGCCGGTGGCGACCTGGCTGAAGAGGTAGGCGATCCGCACGCCGTGCTCCTGCTCCGGCGACCACGGCAGCGAGCGGGTGCGCTCGGCGGTGGCGATCTCGTTGGCGACATAGGTCGTGACGACGCCGTTCACCGAGGCGATCAGCTCCATCTTGGTGCCGTACGGCGTTTCCAGCGGGTCCAGGCACGTCATGCAGTGCTCCAGAAAGCGCAGGGCGTTGGGGCTGAAGCCGTACACCGGGGACATGAGGCGCGGCACCCAGGGATGGCGGTGCATCAGTGCCCGGGTCTGATGAGCCAGAGCGAGCATGTCGGCCCGCCAGTCGCCGGTCGCCCCACTCAGCTCGTACTCGGCGCTGACCGCGTCCACCATCAGCTCGTACAGGTCCTCCTTGCGCGGCACGTAGTTGTACAGCGACATCGTTCCGCAGCCGAGGTCGGCCGCGACCCGGCGCATGGAGACCGCGTCGATGCCGTCCGCGTCGGCGATCCGCACGGCGGCGGCCGCGATGTCGGCACGGCTGAAAGCGGGCCTGGGGCCCCGTCCGGCGCGCTCGGGGCGCGCCCAGATCACTTCTGGTTCAGCAGGTCGCCCTGCCATGGATCATCACCTCGCCCACCATCGTAGTTACGTACGGCGTACGTAGTGCGCTATGGTGAGCCGCATGACAACTACGTACGCTGTACTTAGTGAAGGTCTGGAGAAGAGTTTCGGCGAGGTCCACGCGGTGCGGGGGCTCGATCTCGCGGTCGCCGAAGGCACCGTCTGCGGGGTGCTCGGCCCCAACGGAGCGGGCAAGACGACGGCCGTACGGCTGCTGACGACGCTCCTCGCGCCGGACGCCGGCTCGGCCCGGGTGGCCGGCCACGACGTGGTGCGCGAGCAGGACGCGGTGCGCCGCCGGATCGGCGTGACCGGCCAGTCGACCTCCGTCGACGTCGAGCTCACCGGACGGCAGAACCTCCGGCTCTTCGCCAAGCTGCACGGCCTGCGCGGGGCGGCCGGGCGCGCCCGCGCCGATGTGCTCCTCGACCAGTTCAACCTCGCGGACGCGGCGGACCGGGCGGCCGGAACGTACTCCGGCGGGATGCGCCGCCGCCTCGACCTCGCCGCGAGCCTGCTCAGCCGCCCCGCGGTGCTCTTCCTCGACGAGCCCACCACCGGGCTCGACCCGAAGAGCCGCCGCCACATCTGGGACGCCGTGCGCGCCCTGACGGCCGAGGGCACCACGGTGCTGCTCACCACCCAGTACCTGGAGGAGGCGGACCTGCTCGCCGACCACATCGTGATGATCGACCGGGGCCGGGCCGCCGTCACCGGCTCCCCCGCCGAACTCAAGGCACGGATCGGCTCGTACGCGCAGGTGGTCGTGGCGAGCGAGGACGCCCTGCCGCGGGCGGCCGCCGTACTCGACCGGCTGACCGGCGCGGAGCCCCGCCTCGACGCCCCCGGCCTGACCGTGGGCGCCGTCTCCATGGATCCCACGCTGACCCTGCCGCGCCTCGTGCGCGAGCTGGACGCGGCAGGCGTCCCGGTCCTCGACGCCGGCCTGCGCCCGCCCACCCTCGACGAGGTGTTCCTGCGCCTCACCGACGCCACCGACTCCCGTAAGGAGCTTGTGACATGACGTCGCTCGCATACGACAGCACGGCCATGCTCGGCCGCCAGCTCCAGCGCATCAAGCACGCGCCGGGCGTGCTGATCCTCACCCAGACGATGCCGGTCTCGATGCTGCTGTTCTTCGGCTACGTCTTCGGCAGCGCGCTCGCCATGCCGGGCGAGGAGTACCGCGCCTACCTGGTGCCCGGCCTCCTGGTGGCGACCGCCGCGAACGGCCTGATGACCGGGATGTTCACGGCCGCACAGGATTCCCACCGCGGCGTGATGGACCGGCTGCGCACCCTGCCGATGAGCCGGGCCGCGGTGCCGGTGGGGCAGAGCGCGGCCGACCTGCTGACCACGGCGCTCGGCCTGATCCCGCTGATGCTGGTGGGACTCGCGGTGGGTTGGCGGATCGAGGGCGGACTGCCGGGCGCGCTCGGCGCCTTCGGGCTGCTCCTGCTGTTCCGCCTCACGGTCACCTGGATCGGCGCGTTCCTCGGGCTGCTCACGCGGAGCGAGGAGGCAGCGGGACAGCTGGGATCGGCGACGTTCATGCTGCCGCTCCTGTCCAACGCCTACATCCCCACCGACCGCCTCCCCGGCTGGCTGCGCACGGTCGCCGAGTGGAATCCGATCAGTGCGGTCGCCTCGGCCGTCCGCGACCTCTGCGGCAACGCCTCGCCGGCCGCGGACGCCGCCTGGCCGGTCGCCCACCCGGTGGCGGGCTCGCTCGCCTGGTGCGCCGTGCTGCTCGTGGCCTTCGTGCCACTGGCGGTACGCCGCTACGCGAGCAACGGCCGCTGAACGGCCCGGCCCGCTCACGGCGGGAGACCCGCGGGGTGGCTCGCGGGGAGACCCGCTGCGTGGCCCGCGGGGTGACCCGCTGGGTGATCCGCTGCGTGACAAGAACGGTCCGTACGCGATAAGTACGGCTGTCATGAGCACTCAGCCCCTGCCCCTGGCGGGCATCACCGTCGTCGCCGTCGAGCAGGCCGTCTCGGCGCCGTTCGCGACGCGGCAGCTCGCCGACCTGGGCGCGCGCGTCATCAAGGTCGAACGCACCGACGGCGGCGACTTCGCGCGCGCCTACGACACCGCCGCCCGCGGCCTCGCCTCACACTTCGTGTGGTGCAACCGGGGCAAGGAGTCGGTCGCCCTCGATCTGAAGGACCCGCGCGGGCTCGACGTCCTGCACCGGCTGATCGCGGACGCCGACGTGTTCGTGCAGAACCTGGCGCACGGGGCGGCGGCCCGGCTCGGCCTGGACGCGGCGGCCCTGTGTGCGGCCCACCCCCGCCTCGTCGCCGTCGACATATCCGGCTACGGCGCCGACGGCCCGTACGCGCACAAGCGGGCCTACGACATGCTGGTGCAGTGCGAGGCGGGCCTGGTGTCGGTCACCGGGACACCCGAGCGGCCCGTCAAGGCCGGCATCCCGGCCGCCGACATCGCGGCCGCCATGTACGCCTTCTCGGGCGTCCTGGCGGCCCTGGTGCGGCGCGGCACCACGGGGCGCGGCGGCCCGGTGGAGATCTCGATGCTGGAGGCGCTCGCCGAATGGCTGGGGCACCCGCTGCACCATGTGATGCACGGAGGCACCGAACCGGCGCGCACGGGTGTCGCGCACGCCGTGATCGCGCCGTACGACGCCTACGCCACGGCCGACGGCGGGCAGGTGCTGCTCTCGGTCCAGAACGACCGCGAATGGCGCCGGCTCGCCGAACTGGTCCTCGAACGGCCCGAGTTGGCGCACGATCCGGCCTTCGCCACCAACGCGGCCCGGGTCACGCACCGGACGAAGACGGACGAGACGGTGGCCCGGGCGCTGGCCGGCCTCACGGCGGCCGCTGCGGTGGAGCGTCTGGAGACGGCCGGGATCGCCTGCGCCCGGCTCAACACGGTCGGCGAGGTGGCGGAGCATCCGCAGCTCGCGGCGCGCGAGCGCTGGCGGGAGGTGGAGTCACCGGTGGGGCCGCTGAGGGCGCTGCTGCCGCCCATCAATCTGGGCGGCAGTCAGGAGGCTCGGATGGGTGCGGTTCCCGCGCTCGGCGAGCACACCCGTGCAACCCTGCGGGCCCTGGGAATGACGGACGAGCAGATGGCCGAGCTGCGCCGGGACGGCGTGATCGTCTGAACGCGGTGCGCGTGGTGTCGGGAGTGGGTTCAGCCGCGGCTGCCGAAGAGCGAGCGGCGCAGCCGCCGCAGTGGCGCGAAGAGCGAGACGCGAGCGGTCTTGCTCCTGCGGGTGTGCGCAACGTCACGCGAGGTCAGCTCACGCATCAGCAACGTCGCCTCGGCCGCCTCGCGCTGCGGGACGGCGGGACCGCCGAGCACCGAGAGGTGGCGGTCGAGGCGCGAACTGGTCGCGCTGCTCCCGCAGGTGATCGCAGGCACTCGCGCCCTGCTGCGCACTGTTATCTGTTCCATGTCACTCCCCACCCGTACGAGGGCACCCGGCCCCGGGCAGGGTAACCCTATCGCCCCCGCACCACACACGTGTATCCCGGTGACCGGATTCACCTGGAGGGGGCGCACGTTGACGATCGCACGCCGAATGCGGCGAAACCCAGGGCGAGTTGGACAGATCACTGACGGCCCATCACGCAGCGTCGCGGCCCGTGTTCGCACGGGCGGCGCAATGCCGTTCAAGGGAGCGGACGCCAGGGGCCCGCGGCCGTTTGGACTACGCGTGTCGCGCGAGGAGGGGACCCGACGGACGCGGCCTCCTCCTCGCGACGCCGGCGGGCGCTGCGTGCCCGCCCGCCGGCCGGGCGTGATCAGGCGGCGCGGGTGAAGGTGGGCAGGTAGGCACCCGACTGGCCGGAGGCGGTGGGGTGGTAGGACTCGCCGATGTTGGTCCATTCGACGCTGTTGAGCCACGGGCTGCTGGAGCAGATCTCGTGGTTGGTGAAGCCCGCCACGACGTCCGCGAAGCTGAATCCGTGGTCGGCGGCGCGCTTGGCGGTCACCGAGTTGAGCTCGTCGGCGGCGCCGTTGATCGCCGAGCGTGAGGTGTCGCTGAGCCCGCCCCAGCAGCTGCCGCCGATCCTGTAGAAGTGCGGGTAGCCGATGACGACGACGTGGGCGTTGGGGGCCTTGGATCTGATCGCCGAGTACACGGAGTCGAGCAGGCCGGGCAGCGTCGAGTCGACGTAGGCGCGGGCCGCGGCCACCTTGCCGAGGCAGGTGGACTCCGAGTACAGGACGCAGTTGGTCATGACGTCCGAGAAGCCGGCGTCGTTGCCTCCGATGGTGATCGAGACGAGGTCGGTGGTGGAGCTCAGCGGGCCGAGCTGGCTTGCCGTCACATCACCCGTACGAGCGCCGGAGCAAGCGGTGAAGTTGAACGAGGCGGGCGAGTGCGCCGCTGCCCACAGGGCCGGGTAGGCCTTGGTGGAGCGCTTGCAGCTGCCGCTCGCGCTGTCGTAACTCCCGGATCCGACACCCGAGGAGTACGAGTCGCCGAGGGCCACGTAGTGGGATCCGGCCGCCTGGGTTGCTGCCGCCACCACGCCGGCCCCGGTGAGGGACAGCGCGACAGCCAGCACGAGCGCCCATGCATAAGCCGCGATTCGGGACAGTTTCATGGAACCTCCTTGTAGCGGGTTTTCCGCCACGGCAGTGGTACCAGCCCCTTCGGGCCGCGGGAAGTGTCCATGCCAAGAACACCAGGCGGACATCTGCGGCTATCTGGTGATCCGTCAGCAACTCGCGAGTAATCCTTCACCGGAGCACCACACTCCGCTGACGGAGCGTCAACTCCCGTACGCCATACGCCCTGTGCCGTCTTGACGGGACTGTCCGGACTGCGTCACATTGAAGCCTCGCATCCGGCGCATCGGGGGGAACCGTCGCCAATGCAGACCATCAGTGACAGATCGGCAGGGAACGCGCCCTTGGGCGCCGATCTGCTGCCCGTCCTCGCGGGAGCGGCACTCGCCGTCTCGGCCGTGGGCGCCGCCCTGGTGCTCTTCGACCCGGGCTCCGCGCTGCGCGCTCCGCTCGCGCTCTTCTGTCTGGCCGGCGCGCCCGCCGAGGCCACCGCATTCGCCCTGCGCCGAATGGAACCGCTCCCGCGGGCGGTGATGGCCTTTTCGGGAGCGGTACTCATCGACCTCCTGACCGCCGAAGGCATGGCGGGCCTGCACCTCTGGTCGGTGCGCAACGGTATTGCGGCGGTGGGCGCGATCAGCCTCCTTGTGTTTCTCCTGGGAACGGGAGCGAATCGCCCCGGGCATGATCGAAGAAGCCCGGTCCACCACACCGGAGAATAAGGCGTGGTTTCAGGCCTTGCTTTACGGTCCCAGACATCAATACCGTCTACATCCATTCGCATCGGTCCATCACGCATATCGGCGCCGGGGAGGGCTGGAGCGCCGCGGTGGATATCCGAGCGGGGCGCGGTAGGGGGGTGCCGTGGCCGGTCCTCGCCCTGCGGGGAGCCGGAACACGGGCCGTGCGGCCGACAACGCCAGCTCATGCGGACAGTGCGGTGTGCCAGGCCGTCATGCCCTGCGTGAAAACCCCCCTTTCGTCACAGGACAAACAACCGGACCACCCGGGGGGCGGGCGGTCCACCGGACGAGAGGGACAGAGAATCACCATGACTCCTTCCGTACGCCCGGCCGTTCCGGGCCAAGATCCATTAATGGTGGAACCGCCGGACATCGCATCGTCCGCCGCCGCGAACAGCCGTATGTCCACTGCTTATCGGCCGGTTTCGGCGAATCTCGCGATCGCGCCGCCCGTAAGCGTGGTGATTCCGGCGATGAATGAGGCCGAAAACCTTCCCCATGTCTTCGGGACACTTCCGCAATGGATCCACGAAGTCGTCCTGGTGGACGGGAATTCCACCGACGACACGGTGCGGGTCGCCCGCGAGCTGTGGCCCGGCGTCAAGGTGGTCAAGCAGGTCGGCACGGGCAAGGGTGACGCGTTGATCAGCGGCTTCGCCGCCTGCACCGGAGACATCATCGTCATGGTCGACGCGGACGGGTCGGCGGACGGCGACGAGATCGTCAGCTACGTCTGCGCCCTGGCCGGCGGCGCCGACTTCGCCAAGGGGTCCCGCTTCGCCAACGGCGGCGGCACCGCCGACATGACCCCGATCCGCAAGCTCGGCAACGCGGTGCTGTGCGGCATCGTCAACCGCAAGTTCGGCGCCCGCTACACCGACCTCTGCTACGGCTACAACGCCTTCTGGAAGCACTGTTTGGACAAGATCGTGCTCGACTGCTCCGGGTTCGAGATAGAGACCCTGATCAACATCCGGATCGTCAAGGCGGGACTGCGCGTCCAGGAGGTGCCGAGTTACGAGTACAACCGGATCCACGGGGTCTCCCACCTCAGTGCGGTGCGTGACGGCATCCGCGTGCTGAAGGTGATCCTCAGGGAGAAGGCGGTGCCCCGGGCACTGCGCCGCACGCAGGCCGTCTTCCTGAACGCACGCCGGGGTGAAGCGACTTGAGGAGCGTTGCGTTCTCGGTGGTGATCTGCGCGTACACCGAGGAGCGCTGGGAGGACATCCTCGCGGCGGTCGCCTCGGTGGGCGCGCAGTCGCTGCCCGCCCTGGAGACGCTGCTCGTGGTGGACCACAACGAGCGGCTACGGGGCCGGCTCGCCGGGCACTACGGCGAGCAGGCGGCGTCCGGCGAGGTGCGGGTGCTCGCCAACGCGGGTCCCCGGGGCCTCTCGGCCGGCCGCAACACCGCGATCGCGCTCGCCCGCGGCGAGTTCGTGGCCTTCCTCGACGACGACGCGGTGGCCGAGCGGCACTGGCTGCGGTACTTCGCCGAGGGGTACGACGATCCCCGGGTCGTGGCGGTGGGCGGGCGGACCGTGCCCGCCTGGGCCTCGGGCCGCAGGCCCGCCTGGTTCCCCGAGGAGTTCGACTGGATCGTGGGCTGCACCTACCGGGGCCTGCCGCCGGGCCGGACCGCGGTGCGCAATGTCCTCGGCGGCAACGCCTCCTTCCGCGCGTCCGCCTTCGACGCCGCGGGCGGCTTCGCCACCGGCATCGGCCGCGACGGCGACAAGCGGCCGCTGGGCTGCGAGGAGACGGAGCTGTGCATCCGGATCAGCGAGGCGCTGCCCGGCGCCGTGCTGCTCATCGATGACCGCTCGGTGATCCACCACCGGGTGCCCGCGGCGCGCGAACGCTTCGGCTACTTCCGTACGCGGGCCTACGCGGAAGGGCTCTCCAAGGCCCTGGTCGCCCGAAGTGTCGGCGCTGCCAAGGGACTTGCGTCCGAGCGGCGCTACACGACGCGGGTCCTGCCGGCCGGAGTGGCACGCGGCGTCCGGGACGCGGTGCTCGGCCGGCCCGGCGGGGCGGGGCGCGCGGCCGCGATCGTGACGGGCGTCGCGGCGGCGGCCGGCGGCTATCTGCTCGGCGCCGTACGGGCACGCAGGGGCGGGGCGCCCTTCACCGTCGCCCCCGTCGAACGCACGGGGCGGGCCGGGCCCGCCGAGGAAGGGGAAGCGGCATGAGGACCAGGCGGACGGGGCCCGTGCCCATTGTGATGTACCACGCGGTGGCGCACTCCCCCGCGAAGGCGGCGTACGGGCTCTCCGTCGCGCCGGACGCCTTCGAAGACCAGATGGACCTGCTCGCCGAACTCGGGCACACGCCGGTCACCACCGCCCAGTTGGCACATGCCTGGCGCACGGCGGGAGCACTGCCGCGCCGCCCCGTCCTGATCACTTTCGACGACGGCTACGAAGGTGTGCACCGGCACGCCCTGCCGGTGCTCGCCAGGCACGGGTTCACCGCCACGCTCTTCGTCGCCACGGGCTGGCTGCGCGGCGCCCACGACGCGGGCGGCGCCCTGGACACCATGCTGGACTGGGACCAGGTGCGCGAGCTCGCCGCGGCCGGCGTGGAGATCGGCGGCCACAGCCACAGCCATCCCCAGCTGGACCAACTCGCGGACGAGCGGCTGTGGTTCGAGACGTCGCGCTGCAAGGACATCCTCACCGAGGAGCTGGGCCGGCGCCCCGCCTCGTTCGCCTATCCCTACGGCTACTCCAACCGCCGGGTGCGGCGGACGGTGCGCTCCGCGGGTTTCGGCCAGGCGCTCGCGGTGGGCAACGCGCTCGCCGAGCGCCGCCAGGGCCCTTACGCCCTTGAGCGGGTGACAGTCCGGCGCGGCACCGGCCTCGACGCGTTCGAACGGCTCGTCGCGGGCACCGGCCGTGACATCGCGCGCACCTTCGTCGCGGACCGCGTACTGACGAAGGGCTACGCCCTGGTCCGTGGCGCGCGCCGGGCCGGGCGGGTGCTCGGCGGCGGCTGACGGGCGACCGCGGGGCGCGTCAGTGCTGCGCGTGGGCGCGGGTCAGCCAGCGCACCTCGTAGGCGGCCAACCGCAGCGACCTGCCGTCGATCTCCGCGTCGACGGGACGGTCGAGCGTGTTGACGACGAGCATGTCCTTGGCGCTCGCGAGCACGCGCACGGCCCGCGCGTCACCTGCGGCGACATCGACGGCCGTGAACCGGGTGCCCGGAGGGAAGGCTCCGGCGAACTTGGCGATGAGCGCGTACATCGGCAACCCGGCTCCTCCGGCGCTCTGTTGGGTCGGCCTCCACAGACATCCGGGGCAGGGTCCTCCGCGCTCCTCGGGGCTCCAGTAGAACGCGGTGCTGACGCCGCCGCGTGCCAGGGCCGCCATGCCCACGGCCTGGGTGGCGACGCGGCGCTGCTCGCTCCACCCCGACCGCTCGGGCTCGACGTAGTACTCGGCCCACCACAGCGGCAGTCCGCTCCGCTCCCGCACCCAGTCGCTGACGGCCGTCAGTTTGTCGGTGGCGCCGAAGGCGTCGGGGAGCGTCTGGCCGGTGCGCGTGAAGTCGGCGCCGTCGACGACCACGAAGTCGGCGCCCTTCTTGTGCTTGTTCCAGTAGGTGAAGGCGTCGAGCACCCGCTGGTCGACCGAGCCCCAGGGCCCCTTCAGGGCGGAGGCGTACGTCTGGTCCTGCGGCCCGTAACTGTCCATGACCAGGTAGGGGCCGCCCACCAGATTGTCGGCGCCGGCCTTCTTCAGGGCGGCGTAGACCTGGTTGTAGAGCTGCGTGTAGCCCTGGTAGTCCCAGCGGCCGCCGCTGTCGTCGTAGAAGCCCTTGAACTCGTTCCAGACGATGAAGTGCCGTACGTCCGGATAGCGTGCGGCGACCCTGGCGGCCAGGGCGGCGAAGTCCTTGTAGTGGGCGGGCAGCGGCGCCGACTCCAGCGCCCGCACGCTCCAGTCCGTCCTGCCGGCGCCGGCTCTGCCGCCCTTCATCCAGTCGGGGGCGCAGCACAGCGTGATGACGGGGGTGCCTTTGGTGGAGCGGATGTAGGCGATGCGCCGGTCGAGGTCCGAGAAGTCGTACACGCCCGGCGAGGGCTCGGGGTTGCCCGCGCCCCAGCCCATGATCGCCTGGTTCTGTGGCAGGCCTTGCGCCGACAACAGCATCCGGGCGCGCGCCACGGCGTCGTCGTCGCCGGTGTCGGCGCTGTACTCGGTGTGGGTGAAGCCCCAGCCGAGCGCGGGGTCGGTGTTGCTCGCTCCGGTCGGGCCGGGGCCGCCCGTGGTGGTGTCCGCCGGGCCGCACCGCGTCAGGAGCAGGGTGAGCGCGGCGAGGACGGCGGCGGCCACCGCCACCGCGATCCAGCGCCGGGGCGGGCCGCCCGGCCGGGCGCCGGGCCCGCCGCCCGGCCGGCTGCCAGACCCGAGGCCCGTTCCGCCGATGGGTCCGGTGCCGGGTCCGGTGCCGGTGCCGGGTCCGGTGCCGGTGCCGGTGCCAGGTCCTGCGCCGGTGCCAAGTCCTGCGCCGGGTCCCGAGCCGGATCCTCCGCCGGGTCCGGTACCGGGCCCTGCGCCAGGTCCTCCGCCGCTCCGGGCTCCTCGTCCCTGGTGACGTTCCATCACGAGCGAGCGTAGCGACGGCAGTTGGCATTCCGGCCGGTTTCACCGGAACGGGTGCGAATCGTCCGCGAATCACCAACCGGACAAAGCGCGTGCACGGGCGGTCGTGTTGCCGGATCATGGGCGGCATGTCTGCCAACCCAGAAGCCGCGCTGCCGATTCGGCTGACCATGGACGACAGCGATTCGCCGTCCGATGTCGTCGACGCGCTCTTCCTCGGCCGCTTCGCCACGGGCGAGCAGCCGTTCTCGCACAGTTCCTCCATCGACCGGGTCAAGAAGGGTGTCAGTCTGCTGCCACCCGCCGCGAAGGTGCTGCGGGCCGCCCGCGACGACGACCGCAGCGCGACACTCGCCGAGGGCAAGGGCTGGACGCTGCTGGTCTCGCGCTGGAACCGGGGCGCGGACGTGACGGTGACCGCGACCAGCGAGGAGCTGGCCGAGCAGGTACTGAAACAGGCCACCGAGGGAGCCGTGGACGAACCTGAGCCGCAGCCCGAGAACGTCACGATGGGCTTCTGGTACGTGTCGCCGCGCCGTGGCCCGCACCGCACGACCCGCCAGATCGCGGCCGGCACCTGGGACGAGGTGCGGCCCAACTACACGGCCCCGGTGGCCGACGCGCTCGACCGCCTGATGAAGATCACCCCGGACGACATCGCGGGGCGCCTCCTGCTGCTGCACGGGCCGCCGGGGACCGGCAAGACCTCGGCGCTGCGCACCCTGGCCAGGTCCTGGCGCGACTGGTGCCAGGTGGACTGCGTGCTCGACCCGGAGCGCCTGTTCAACGACGTCGGCTATCTGATGGACATCGCGATCGGCGAGGACGACGGCAGCGCGAAGGGCCGCTGGCGCCTGCTGCTCCTGGAGGACTGCGACGAGCTGATCCGCGGCGAGGCCAAGCACACCGCGGGCCAAGCGCTTTCGCGGCTGCTCAACCTGACCGACGGCCTGCTGGGCCAGGGCCGCAACGTACTGGTGGGCGTCACGACCAACGAGGATCTGGAGCGCCTGCACCCGGCAGTGGTGCGGCCGGGCCGGTGCCTCGCGCGCATCGAGGTCGGCCCGCTGACCCGGGCGGAGGCGGTCGGCTGGCTGGGCCGGGAGCAGGGCGTCACCCGCGACGGCACCACGCTGGCCGAGCTGTACGCCCTGCGTCGCGGCACGTCCCCGGCGTCCGTCCCGGACCAGCGACCGGATTCAGACGCGGGGCTCTACCTCTGAGAGCGGGACCACGCCCGGCCCGCGCGGTCCGCTGCTCCCCCGTCATGTCCCGTACGCCACCCGCAGCGCGTCCTCGACCGCGGCGCGGGCGGCGTCCCGCCCGAGGCCCAGCCTGCGGACCTCCCCCGCGTACGCGGCGGCCGCCGCCGCAGCGAGCCGTTCCGAGGCATCGCCCGCGGCCGCGACGAACGTCCCGTTGCGGCCCCGGGTCTCGATGACCCCGTCCGCCTCCAGGGCCCGATATGCCTTGGCCACCGTGTTCGCGGCGAGCCCAAGGTCCTCGGCGAGGCCACGGACCGTGGGCAGTTTGTAGCCGACCGGCAGCTTCCCCGAACGTGCCCGGTCGGCGATCTGCGCGCGCAGTTGCTCGTACGGCGCGGTGGCCGCGCCCTGGTCAATCACGATCTTGAGGGTCACAGCCCGATTCTCCCCCGCGCCGTCGCCCCGCGAAAACCGGATGCGCCCCGCGATCCGGCGAAAACGGGAGGCGTCGGCGCACGGGCCGACGTACCGTGCGAAGCCACGCCCGAGACCGTGCACGATTCCCGACCCGCCGACGGCGACGTCCGCGCCATGCAGCACGCCCGACGACCACGCCCACACGACCACAACGGCCTGCCCGGTCCGGCTACGGCTACGGCTACGGCTACGGCTACGGCTACGGCTACGGCTACGGCTACGGCTACGGCTACGGCTACGGCTACGGCTACGGCTACGGCTACGACAACTCCGGCTCCCGCTCCACGATCCGGCTGTTTTTCGATACGCGTCACGGAGGTATGTCTTGTCCACGAGCTCGGCCGAGGCCGGCGCCGGCACCCCCATCCATGTCGTCCTGGTCAAGTCAGGGCGTACGAAGTTGCGTTACCCGGCATCGGTGGTGTCCGACGACGGGGCCCGGCTGGTCGTGCGCGCGCCCTGGGCGGCCGAGAGCCCACGCGACTTCGGCTTCGTACGGTTCGAGCCGGGCGATGTGTTCACCGAGCACTACTGGCGCGACCGCTGGTACGCCGTGAAGGAGGTACGCGGCGCGGACTCGGCGCTCAAGGGCTGGTACTGCGACATCACCCGGCCCGCGGTGGTGCGGGACGGCGAGCTGATCGCCGAGGACCTGGACCTCGACCTGTGGGTCTCGGCCGACGGCGCCGCCGTACTGCGCCTGGACGAGGACGAGTTCGCCGAAAGCGGTCTGGCCGAGCGCGACCCCGCGGCGGCGGCCCATGCCGTCGCCGCGCTGGACGAGCTCGAACTCCTGGCCAAACTGGGCCAGTTCACCGCGCTCATCGACTGACGCGCCGCCGAACCGCCGGGCTCGCGCGTGCGCCCGGCCGCGCGCGACGGCGCCCGGCCGCGCGCGGCGGCGCGCGATGCGGGCCCACGGCAGGTCTGCGGGCTCCGGCAACCCTGGCCGGCGTCAGGCCGCCGTGGCGATCACCACGTACCGCTCGTCGTGCACGGCGCGTCCCCACAGCCTCGCGTCCTGGGACAGCCGTTCCTGACGCGTCTGGGCCTTCAACTCCGCGAGCACTGCGGTGAGGCGCCGGGCGGGTATGCCGACGTCGCCCCACACTCCCTCGATCAGGATCAGCCGGCCGCCCGGACGCAACAGCGACCACCAGTGCCGCAGCGCCGCTTCGTGGTCGGGCAGGGCCCACACGACATGGCGGGCCAGCACCACGTCGAAGGTGCGCCCTTCGACGGGGGGCCGCGCGGCGTCCCCGACCAGCACTTCGGCGCCCGTGCCGGCCAGTTTGGCCCGGGCCCGCTCCGTCATCCGGGGCGACAGATCGACGGCCGTGACCCGGTGGCCCCGCGCGGCGGCGAGCAGCGACAGGCTCCCGGTGCCGCATCCGAGGTCGAGCACTTCGCCCGCACGGCCCGGCAGCCAGCTCCCGAGACGTTCGTCCCACGCGGCCCGCACGGCAGGGTCGAGCAGGCCGTGGTCGGGCTCCTCGTCGAAGGTGGCGGCGGCCTCGTTCCAGTCGATGTCCATGCCCCGATGCTGCCAGGCGCCACTGACAATCAGCGCCGGTCCGCCTCCGCACCGGCCGCCCGCAAGGGCACTCACCGGGTAGTTCCGGGGGTGTTCACGGGGGGTTGCCGCAGCCACGGCACATCGCGGACAGGCCCGTTCTTAATCACTTCTCAGGGGCTCCTTAACCGCACCATAAGGATGGCCATCCCCCGCTCCCAGCAGGGGATTTCGCGATTTCTTGGGGCTAGCGTGCTGATCGCCGGACGGGACGTCCGGCGATCGGGACCCCCATCACCCGCACGCCGGTGCACCGTCGAAGGAGTACGCCACGATGACCTTCCCCCAGCTCTCCACCGCGTCCGGGCAGCGGGGCCCCCGTCGGCGCAGGGCCGCCGCCACCGCTGTCGCCGTCGGCTTCGTGCCGCTCGCCCTTGCGGGGCTCGCGGCGGGGCCGGCGGCGGCCCACGGTTCCATGACGGATCCGGTCAGCCGGGTCTCGGCCTGTTACGCGGAGGGCCCGGAGAGCCCCAAGTCGGCGGCGTGCAAGGCCGCTGTCGCGGCCAGTGGAGCGCAGGCCTTCTACGACTGGAACGCGGTGAACATGGCCAACGCCGCGGGCAGGTCGAAGGAGATCATCCCGGACGGCAAGCTGTGCAGTGCCGGCAACGACAAGTACCGGGGGCTCGACCTGCCGCGCGCGGACTGGCCCGCCACCCAGCTCACGTCGGGCAGCCACACCTTCCACTACAAGGGAACGGCCCCGCACAAGGGCTCGTTCGCGCTGTACATCACCAAGGACGGTTACGACCCGTCGAAGCCACTCAGGTGGTCGGACCTGGAGGCAACTCCGTTCGCCCAGGTCACCGACCCGCCGATGCGGGGCGGTGACTATGTCTTCGAGGGGAAGATCCCGGCCCGGTCGGGCCGTCACCTGATCTATTCGATCTGGCAGCGTTCGGACAGCCCCGAGGCCTTCTACACCTGCTCCGACGTGGTGTTCGGCAAGGACAGCGGCGGCGCGGGCGCCCCGGTTCCGACGGCGTCCGCGCCCACCGAACAGGAGATCGCGGACGGCGCCGCCAAGTCGACGGTCCAGCACCATCACGGCTCCGCCGCCCCGAGCACCCAGCCGGGCGCCGGCGCGGCGTCCGAGACCGGGACCTCCGGCAACCAGCCTCGGACGGACTCGGCCGCGGCCGCGCCGGCCGGCACGACGGGAACGTCCGCCACGACCGGCTCAACCGGCGCCACCGGCACGGCCGCTGCGGGCGGTACGCAGAACCTCGCCGAGACGGGGAGCGGCAGCAGCACCCCGTATCTGGCGGTGGGAGGCGCGGGGGCGATCGCCGTCGGTGCGGCGGCGCTCTTCGCGACGCTCCGGCGCAGGGGCGCCGCGGCCGGGCGCCACGGCCGCTGACCCGCACGCCCCTGCACGCCCCCGCACGCCGAGCCGCCCCTCCCGGATTGCGGGAGGGGCGGCGGCGTACGGTCGTGCGATCCGGTGGCGCGGTCAGCCGATGACGGAGGCGCAGGTGGTGGGGGTGGCGTGCGCGGGGTCGAGCGCGTTGGTCACCTCGTGGTAAGTGACACGGTCGGTGAGGCCGATCGCCACGTGCTCGGAGAGGTCGAGCGCGCACTTGTCCTGGATGAGGACGTTGTGCACGTCGGGCCCGTTCAGGAACTGCGTCCGGTAGGGGGTGACGACCTCGTCGTACTTGGTCGCGATGACCGTGTAGTGGACGCCGGGGACGGTGTCGCCGCCCTGGTTCAGCTTGGTGACGAACGGGGATCCGGCCATCTGGTCGGCGAGGCCGGGCGTGGCGAGGGTCAGCAGGTCCGCGGCGCCGGGGAAGTACGGCAGGAGCTGGGTCAGGCCGTCGAGGGTGGTGCCGTGGTTGTCGGGAGCGATCCCGACGAGGGCGTTGACCTTGGCCGCGCCGCCGAGGAACTTCAGATACCAGCGCGGCATCATGCCGCCCTGGGAGTGGCCGACCAGATCGGCCTTGGGGGTGCCGGTGGCGGCGAGCACTTTGTCGACGAAGGTGGCGAGCTGGGCGGCCGACTTGTCGATGGGGCCGAGACCGTCGAAGAGGGGCACGCCCGGGAGCTGGCCGTAGTCGAGCGAGAAGACGCAGTACCCGCGGTCGACGAGGTACGGGGCGAGGGCCAGCCAGTTGTCGGTGCCGTTGCCGAAGGTGCCGTGCACCAGGACGACGGGCCGGGGGTGGGTGGCGGAGGGTTTGCAGGAGTAGTTGTTCCAGCCACTGCTCGGCGCGGACTGGGCGTGCGCGGCGGTCGCGGGGGCGAGCGCGGCAGCGGCGGCGAGCAGCAGCGCGGACAGGGGTCTGAGCACACGTTTCCAGGGCAGCATCGGGTGGTCTCCTTGCGGCTCAAGGGGAGTTGCGATGGGGGATTCGCCCTGCGGCCCGGACCACAAGTGAGGTGCCGTACTGGGTGCGTACGGGGCGTGCTCATGCCAAATTACGCACCGGTAGCGTGGGAGTGAAGTTACGCGTCAGTAAAACCTGCGGAGTCGTGCGCCAAGGGTGATAAGGGCGGGTGCGTGGGCGCCGTCATCCGCGACACATCACCCCCGGTCCGCGGCCTCGCTCGCGAGCAGCGTCCCCAGCGCGGTGGCGATGTCCCCGGCGAGCGACTCGTCGACCGGGGCGTGCCCGCTGAGCAGGCGGTACCACATGACACCGAAGGCGAAGTCGACCGCGAGATCGAGGGACACGGCGCCGTCCTGGCGCAACTGGCCGCGCTCCACGCCCCGTTCGAGGATGTCGCGCAGCGCCGCTCGGCGCGGGGTGATCACGTCCTCCTGGAGCTTGCGGGCGAGAGACGCGTCCGCCTGCGCGTCGGCCATCAGGCCCACCACCGCCCGGCCCGCGGGGCCCCGGGTCAGCCGGAAGGTGTGGCCGAGCAGTTCCGCCACGTCGCGGTACACGTCCCCCGTGTCGGGGAACAGCTCGGCGCGGGTGCGGTGCGGGAGCTCGGTCAGCACTTCGAGCAGCACGTCCTGCTTGGTGGGCCACCAACGGTAGATGGTCTGCCGCCCGACCCGCGCCTCGTCCGCGATGCCCTTCATCGTGAGCTCCTGATAGCCGTCCCGTCGGCAGAGCTCCAGCGCGGCGTCGAGCACGGAGCGCCTGGCCGTCTCGCTGCGGGGGCGCCCGCGGGGCGGAGAGCCGTCCGTGGAGCCGCCCTCTGCTTCGTTCTCGTTTTTCTTCATGCGGACAGTTTACAAGACACCGTGCCTCGGAATACTCTTTACGAGACAGCAAGCCTCGAAATGAACGAGGACCTGCGCGACAGGGTCTGGAAGGACTGCACCATGAACGAGCGAGTTGTGATCGTCGGCGGCACATCCGGCATCGGCCTGGCCACGGCGCGGCGCCAGCTCAAGGAGGGCAGGGATGTCGTGGTCACCGGCCGCAGCTCTGAGCGGCTACGGGCGGCGCTGGATGAACTGGCCGCGCTGGAAGGCGCGTCGGGCACGGCGAGCGGTTCGGTCGTGGACGCCCGGGACGAGGCGGCGACCCAGGAATTCTTCGCGGAGCTCGGCCGGGTCGACCATGTGATCGTCGCCGCGACGGGCTCCACGGCGGCGGGACCGTTCCGTTCGGTGACGACGGACGCGTTGCGCGACGCCGCGGAGGGCAAGCTGATAGCGCACAGCCTCACCGCGCGGGCCGCGCTCGACGTCCTCTCCCCCACCGGTTCGATCACCTTCGTGACCGCCGCGTCGGCGGGGGCCGCCATGCCCGGCACGGCCGGCCTGGCCGCGGTCAACGCGTCGGTGGCGGCGATGGTCCCGGTCCTGGCGGTGGAGCTGGCCCCGGTCCGCTGCAACGCGGTGTCCCCGGGGATCGTCGACACCCCGTGGTGGGACTGGATGGACGCCGAGGCGAAGGCGGAGACCTTCGCCGCCTACGCCAAGTCCACACCGGCCGGCCGCTGCGGCCACCCCGAGGACATAGCGGACGCGCTCTCCTTCCTGGTGGGCAACAGCTTCACGACCGGCGTCGTCCTCACGGTGGACGGAGGTGCCCGCCTGGCATCGGGTGCGTAGCCCCGGGGACGGCGGGGCGGATTCGCCAACCTGCCCCCGGCCGGCAGGGGGCCCGAACCGCCGAGCGGTAGCCGCTTGAGCCGGCACGACAGTCCCGAATCGCCCCTGGTCATGGTCCAGGCAGGGGCCAGACCGCGCCCGACAGCAGGTGCCGGGGCACGCCCGACCCGCGTGCGACAGCAGGTGCCGGGGCACGCCCGACCCGCGCCCGACACCGGGAGCCAGGGCACGCCCGACCCGCGTGCGACAGCAGGTGTCAGGCCGCGTCCGACCCGCGTGCGACAGCAGGTGTCAGGCCGCGTCCGACAGGGATCCCGGGATGATGGCGCGGGGGCCGAACTTGGCGCGGGCCCGGTCTGCCACCGCCTCGATACGGCGCGCCCGCTCGTCCTGGGGGTCGAATGTGAGCTGGTGTGCGGCGAGTTCGGCCGTCGCGAGGCCCTCGGCCCGCAGCGCGATGCCTCGCACCCGGGCGCGTTGCAGACCCAGGGCCGCGTGGAGGCCGTAGGCCAGGTCGGCCAGGGCGGGCGAGTGGGCCGAGGGCTCGCGCAGGGCGCGGGTACGGGTCGTGGTGGACTGGTCGGCGTAGCGCACGGTGAGGCTGAGGGAGCGGCACACCTGGCCCTCGCCGCGCAGCCGGACGCCCAGCTCCTCCGCGAGGGAGAGCAGTGCCCGGCGCTGGCGCACCGGGTCCAACTCGTCGCGGGGGAAGGAGCGTTCGGAGGCGATGGAGCGTGCGGAGGCGTTCGGGACCACGGGCGTGCGGTCGATGCCGCGGGCACGTTCTTGGAGCTCGCGTCCCGGCCTCGCGCCGAGGATCCGCTGGGCGGTGCCCGCCGGGGCGTCGGCGAGACGCCCAGCGGTGTCGAGTCCGTACGCGCAGAGGGTGCGGGCGGTCGAGCGGCCGATGCCGTCGAGGGCGCGGACCGGCTTGGTGGCGAGGTAGCGGTCCACCTCGTCCGGGCGCACTGTGCGGGTCGTCCCGGGTCCGGCGTCCCTGGCCGCCATCCTGGCGAGCATCGGGTTGGGTGCGAGCCCGATGGCGCACTCCAGGCCGAAGTGGGCCAGGGCGCGCACCCGCAGGACCGCGGCGAGCTGTCCCGCGTCCTGGCCGAAGTACTTCTCGGCGCCGCTCAGGTCGGCGAGCAGCCCGTCGGGAGGGAGGGCCTGGACGACCGGGGTGAGGTTCTCGGTCAGCGCGATCAGGGGGGAAAGCGCCGCTCCCGCGTCCGCGAGGGCGAAGCGCGCACAGAGGATCATCCCGCGCTCCCTGGGCTTGAGTGCCACAACTTCCGCCCGGTGGCGGCCGGTTCGCCCGCAGGACGCAGGTCGGCCCAGGGGTTCAGTTCGTAGCCGGTGGACAGATGGATGCGGCGGCCGTTGTCGGTGGACGGCTCGGCGGTCGTCGCGGCAGCCGGTTCGGAGGGGCCGGGCCGCTCGGAGGGGCCGGGCTGCTCGGAGGGGGCGGAAGGGACGGGCGGCTCGGGCGGGGCCGCGAGGTGGGCCGCGACCGCGTCCAGGCCGCCCACGCGGCGCAGTTCCACGAGTTCGGCGAGGTTCCAGGCGCGGGCGCCGACCACGCTGAGGCTGCGCGGGCCGCGTCGTTGCACCACGCCGCGCACCAGCAGGAGCCAGGAGTGGAAGACGGTGTAGGCGCAGGCGTCGTGGCTGTCGTCGAAGAAGGCCAGGTCGACCAGGCCCGTGCCGTCGTCCAGGGTGCTGAAGACGACGCGCTTGCCGGAGCGGATCGGCGGGGTCTGGGTGGCCGCCTTGGCGCCCGCGACCAGAACGGTCTGTCCGTGTTCGGCATCGCGCAGCCGCTTGGCGGAGACGACGCCGAGTTCCTTCAGGAAGGCGGTGTGGTCCTCCATCAGATGACGGGAGGCGTCCATGCCGAGGACGCCGAGTTCGGCGCTGAGCCGTTCCGCGTCGTCCAGGTCGGGCAGCCCCGCACCGGCCGTCAAGGCGCCTCCGTCCAGCGGGAGTTGGGAGCCAGGAGCATGACGCAGGCCATGGAGTTCGGACAGGTGGAGCAGCAGGTCGCGCCGGTTGCCGCCGAACGCGTCGAGCGCGCCGATCCGGGCGAGCCGTTCGGCGACCGGGCGGCCGGGCCTGGCCCGCTGCCAGAAATCGCGCAGCGAGGCATAGGGCCGGCCGGCCTCGATCCGCGCGCTCTCGGCCTCGCTGATGCCGTGGACGTCCGCAAGGGCGAGCCGCACCCCCCAGGTGCCGGACACCAGTTCGATTGTGTGGGCGACCGAGGACCGGTTCACGTCCACCGGCAGGATCGGCACTCCGTGCCGCCGCGCGTCCGCGAGCAGCAGGCGCTTCGGGTACATCCCGGGGTCGTGGGTGAGCAGCCCGGCGTAGAAGGCGGCCGGGTGGTGCGCCTTGAGCCAGGCCGACTGATAGGTCGGCACGGCGAACGCGACGGCGTGCGCCTTGCAGAAGCCGTACGAACCGAAGGCCTCGACGATCTCCCAGGTGCGGGCGATCACCTCGGGCGCGTAGCCGCGTTCCTCGGCCCGCTGGGCGAACCAGACCTTGATGCGTGCCTGCGACTCCGGGTCGGAGAGCCCGCGCCGCACCCGGTCGGCCTCGCCCCGGCCGCAGCCGGTCATGATGTTCACGATCTCGATGATCTGCTCGTGGAAGACCACCACCCCGTAGGTGTCGCGCAGCGCGTCCGCCAGGTCGGGGTGCGGGAAGCGGGCCGGGGCCCGCCCGTGCCGGGCTTCGATGAACGGGCGCACCATGTCGGCGGCGACCGGCCCCGGCCGGAACAGCGAGATGTCGACGACGAGGTCGTGGAAGGTCGACGGCTGGAGCCGTCCCACCAGGTCGCGCTGGCCCGGCGACTCGATCTGGAAGCACCCCAGCGTCTCGGCGGATGTGATGAGCCGGTATGTCTTCGCGTCGCCCGGCGGCACCTGCGCCGGGTCGTCGATGTCGAGCTCCTTGCCGGTGGTGCGGCCGATCTCGGTGACCGCGTGGGCCATCGCGGACTGCATCCGCACCCCCAGGACGTCCAGTTTGAGCAGGCCGAGGTCCTCCACGTCCTCCTTGTCGAACTGGGACATGGGAAAACCTTCGCCGCTGGTGGGCATGACGGGGGTGCGGCGCAGCAGCGAGGCGTCCGAGAGGAGCACGCCGCACGGGTGCATGGCGATGCCGCGCGGCAGGGCGTCCAGGGCTTCGACGAGCTCCCAGAGTTTGCCATACTTCTCCATCTCCCCGGCCAGGGACCGCAGTTCGGGGAGTTCCTTCAGGGCGGTGCGGGCGTCGCGGGCCCGGATGTGCGGGAAGGACTTGGCGATCTTGTCGATCACGGCCGGGTCCATGGACAGCGCGGCGCCCACGTCCCGGATGGCGTGCCGCACCCGGTAGGTCTCGGGCATGGAGACGGTGGCGACCCGTTCGGTGCCGAAGCGGTCGATGATCGCGCGGTAGACGTCGAGCCTGCGGGCGGACTCCACGTCGATGTCGATGTCGGGCAGCACCGGCCGCTGCTTGGACAGGAAGCGCTCCATCAGGAGCCCGTTCTCGACGGGATCGGCGTGGGCGATGCCGATGAGGTGGTTGACGAGCGAGCCCGCGCCGGAGCCGCGCGCCGCCACCCGGATGCCCATCTCCCGTACGTCGCCGACGACTTGGGCGACGGTGAGGAAGTACGAGGCGAATCCCCAGTGCGCGATGATGTCCAGCTCGTGGTGCATGCGCTCCCAGTAGGCGCGCCGGCCCGCATAGCCGCGCAGCACCATGCCGGCGGCGGCCCGGGAGGCGAGGACGCGCTGCGGGGTGCGGTCGGCGGCGCCGACCAGATGCGGTTCGGGGAAGTAGGCGAAGGTCTTGATGCCGAGGTCGTCCTGGGGGTCGACGAGGCATTCGGCGGCGCTCTCCTCGGTCATGGCGAGCAGCCGGTGGGCGACGTCACGCCGCCAGCCGGCCGCCTCGGCGACCCGCTCGGCGATCTTGAACATGGCGTCCGGGCCCTTGAGCCAGCGCTCCCCGCTGTCGAACGGCGCCCGTACCGGCACGAGCCGCCGCGCCGCGTCGAGCACGTCGGCGACCTGGCCCTGCCCGGGGTCGGCGTAGCGCGCGGCGTTGGTCAGGACGGCACGTACGCCCTGTTCGGCGGCGAAGCCCACGGTGCGCGCGGCGAGCCGCAGTGAGCCGGGGCCGGTGCCCCTGAGCCCGTGGTGGACGGCTTCGAGACGGAGCGCGTCGCCGTAGATCTCCCGCCAGGGCGCGAGCAGTTTCGCGGCCCGGTCGGGGCGGCCCGCGCTGAGCGCGCGGCCGATCTCGGAGGCCGGCCCGAGCAGCACGGTGAGCCCTTCGGCGGGCAGATCGTCATGGGCCAGGAGCGGGCGGCCCTCGGCGGTGTGCGCGGCGCTGACCAGACGGCAGAGCTCGGCCCAGCCGGTCGCGCCCGCACGGGCGAGGAAGGTGACACGGGGGGCGGATTCGTCGACGAACGCGCCGCCCCGTACGGGGGTGCGCCGGGCCTGGCCCCGGGTGGGACCCGCGTCCCCGAGGTGTTCCGGCACGGCGAGGTCGACGCCGAACAGCGGCCGGATGCCCGCCGTGGCACAGGCCTTGGCGAAGCGGACCGTGCCTGCGAGGGTGTCCCGGTCGGTCAGCGCGAGGGCATCCATGCCCCGGTCGACGGCGCGCTCGGCCAGCCGCTCCGGGTGGGAGGCCCCGTACCGCAGGGAGAACCCGGAAACGGTGTGCAGATGCGTGAAACCGGGCATCCGCACCTCCTACCAATCCGTTCTCACCACCCCCTCCCTTCCACCATAGACCAGTTTCGAACGTACGTGCGACATGTTCGAACGGCCACCTGCCGGGCGGCTCCGGCAGGCGGCCGTCGGGGGCCGACCGGGGGTCCCGACCGTGGTCCCGGCCGTGGTCCCGGCCGCGGTCGGCACGCGGTCAGGCCGTGCCCGGCCGTGATCCGGGCCGCGGTCCCGGCCGCCGTCGGCGCGTGGTCAGGCCGTGGCGCTCGTGATGACCGCGAAGGGCGCACCGAAGGGGTCCAGAAGCATCGCGATGCGCCCCACACCCTCGGTGTCGACGGGGGCGATGATGGCGGTGGCGCCCATTCCCTTGGCCCGGGTCACGGTGGCATCGCAGTCCTCGACCTCGAAGTACGGGTGCCACTCGGAGCGCGAGCCCGCGTCCTGGTTCTGCGGGGGCAGTTGCATGATGCCGCCGTGCATGGTCCGCTCGCCGCCGCCCGCGGGCCCGGCGATGGTGTAGACGACGCCCTCGCCCATGGGCATGTCCCGGGTGTCCCAGGACAGGACGGTGCGGTAGAACTCCTTCACCGTCTCGGCGTCGGTGGTGTACAGCTCGATCCAGCTGACGCTGCCCGGCTCGTTGACGAGTTCGAGGCCGTCGGTGTCCCGGGGTTCCCACACGGCGAACTCGGCGCCCGCCGGGTCCGCGAAGCCGGCCATCCGCCCGGCCGTGAAGACCTCCGCCGGCGGCACGCGCACCGAGCCCCCCGCCTGCTCGACGGCCTTGGCGGTGGCGTCGGCGTCCTCGGTGCGGAAGTACACCGTCCAGGCGGAGTGCGCGCCCTCCTCGGTCAGCAGGCCGATGGCGCCGACGGTCCTGCCGTCCTTCTGCAGGAAGCCGTAGCCCCCCGCCTCCGGGCCCGCGGACTGGAACCGCAGCCCGAACAGGCTCTCGTAGAAGGCGGCGGCCGTGTCGATGTCGGGGGTCCCCAGGTCGAGCCAGGCCAGCCCGCCCGGTACCTGCGTGGAGGTCAGCATTGAGGGTGCTCCTGTCGCGTACGTCGTCCTCCCGGGACAGGCCGCCCCGGGAGCCTGGATCCAGCGTGGCAGCGGGCGCCCCCTCCCGACAGCCGAACGGGTCCGCTCAGCCATTCGGCCCCGCCCCGACTGCGTGAGTGCGTGGCGGGGCCGAGCGTGGGGGCATGACTTTCGTCGACGAGGTGAAGAACGCCGTCAGCGTGCGGGCCGGACTGCTGGTCGTCGGCGTACTGGGACTGATGGTCGCCTTCATCGCGTCCTATGCCGGTGCCTTCCACAGCCCCAAGCCGAAGGACATTCCCTTCGCCGTGGTCGCGCCCCAGCAGGTCAGCGGGCAGCTCACCCGGCGCCTCGGCTCACTGCCCGGCGATCCGCTGGACGTACGCACGGCCAAGGACGAGGCCGACGCCCTGCGGCAGATGCGTGACCGCAGCGTCGACGGGGCCCTGCTCGTCGACCCCCGGGGCACCACCGACAAGCTGCTCGTGGCGAGCGGCGGCGGGGCCTCGCTCGCGCAGGCCGTGGAGGCGATCGCGACAGCCGCAGAGAAGGCCCAGCAGCGCGCCGTCAAGGTGGTCGACGTCGCACCGGCCGCCCGGGACGACTCCCGCACCCTGTCCTCGTTCTACCTCGTCGTCGGCTGGTGCGTGGGCGGCTATCTGTGTGCCGCGATCCTCGCCATCAGCGCGGGCGCCCGGCCCGCCAACCCCCATCGCGCGCTGATCCGGCTCCTGGTGCTCGCGGGGTACTCCATCGCCGCCGGGCTGCTGGGCTCGCTCATCATCGGGCCGGTGCTCGGCGCGCTGCCCGGCAGCTACATCGGGCTCGCCGGGCTCGGCGCGCTGGTCGTGTTCGCGGTGGGGGCCACCACGCTCGCCTTCCAGGGACTCGCCGGAATCATCGGCATCGGACTGGCCATCCTGGTCATCGTCGTCCTCGGCAATCCGAGCGCGGGCGGCGCCTACCCGTATCCGCTGCTCCCGCCGTTCTGGCGGACGATCGGGCCCGGGCTCCCGCCGGGCGCCGGGACCTGGGCGGCCCGGTCCATCGCGTACTTCAAGGGCGAATCCCTCAGTGGCCCCTTGCAGGTGCTCTCGATCTGGGCGGTGCTCGGCGCCGTCGTCACCGTGCTCCTGGCCGGGTTCCGCCGGGACCGGGCCCGCCGGGACGAGCCGGCGGGCGTCTGACGCGACGCGGGCGGGCCCCGCGTGCGCGGGACCTCACACGGGGGAAGGCGGCCACGCCGAAGGATCATCACCGGCCGGCTCCACGGGCGCCTGCGCCGCAGGCACGTCGGGTTCCGTGAGCGCCTGGGCCGCAGGCACGTCGGGTTCCGTGGGCGCATGGGCCGCAGGCACGTCGGGTTCCGTGGGCGCCTGGGCCGCAGGCACGTCGGGTTCCGTGGGCGCCTGGGCTGCAGGTATTGCAGGAGGAGCGGGGGTCTGTGCCGCAGGCACGTCCGGTTCCGTGGGCGCCTGCGCCGCAGGCACGTCGGGGGCGGCAGGCGTCTGCTCCTCGGGCGCATCCAGGGCGACCGGTGTCGGCGTCGCAGGCACGTCCGGGGCTGCGGGCGCCGGGGAGGGGGCACCCTGCTGGGCGCGTTCCAGGAACCTCAGAAGCTCCACCGGGAACGGCAGCACCAGGGTCGAGTTCTTCTCCGCGGCCACCGCCACCACCGTCTGTAGCAGCCGTAGCTGGAGCGCGGCCGGCTCCTGCGACATCACCCCGGCCGCCTCGGCCAGCTTCTTCGAGGCCTGGAGCTCGGCGTCCGCGTTGATCACCCGGGCCCGCCGCTCACGGTCGGCCTCCGCCTGGCGGGCCATCGAGCGCTTCATCGTCTCCGGCAGCGACACGTCCTTGATCTCGACGCGGTCGATCTGGACGCCCCAGCCGATGGCCGGGCTGTCGATCATCAACTCCAGGCCCTGGTTGAGCTTTTCCCTGTTCGACAGGAGGTCGTCCAGGTCACTCTTTCCGATGATGGAGCGCAGCGAGGTCTGGGCCATCTGCGCGACCGCGAACTGGTAGTCCTCGACCTGGATGAGCGCATCCGTCGGCTCGATCACCTTGAAGTAGATCACCGCGTCCACACGCACCGTGACGTTGTCCCGGGTGATGCCGTCCTGCGCGGGCACCGGCATCGTCACGATCTGCATGTTCACCTTCCGCAGCCGGTCGACGAAGGGGACGATCATCGTCAGACCGGGGCCGCGCACCGAGTCCTTCAGCCGGCCGAGCCGCAGCACCACCCCGCGCTCGTACTGCTTGACGACCCGCGCCGCCGCCAGCACATAGACGACGCCGACCGAGCCGACGGCGATGCCGGCCGTCACGAGTGCCTCGACCATCACGGCCCCCAAGGGTGGCGAATCGGACGTGTCCTTCGACGGTAACTCCGCTTCTCCCCCAGGGGGAGGCGTTCAGCGCCGGTTGCGGTTGCCGGCCATCCAGGCGGCAGCGTGCTCGACGGCCGCCCGGACGGGGAAGAGCTGTGCGCCGCCCCGCCCCAGGGCGCCGCGGGCCAGGTGCCGGGCGGGAAAGGCGGCGCCGATGCGGGCGAAGTCGCTGTCGTCGAGCTCGGCGTCCCGGTAGGTGAACCAGGTGGCCGCGCCCGCGTCGTCCTTGATCACCGCCCGGTAGGTACGCACCGGCCTCGGCGGCACCAGGTACTCCGCGAAGTGGAAGGCGGTGCACACCTCGAACCCGACATTGACCAGGAGGACCTGCGCCTCGGCGGCGATCAGCCCGGCGAGCGGGGAGTCCTCGCCGAAGTGGCAGTCCCTGGCGTGGCCCTTCATGAGCTCCGCGGCCCGGCCGCCGAGCGCCGCGAAGGAGGTCTGGGGGTGGTCGCTGCGGGCGGCGCCGGGGGTGGTTCTGACCCGTTCGGCCAGCCGTCCCATCCCCGGGCACGGGGTGCGCTCCGGGTCGAAGGGCGCCATCGCGGCCCGGAAGGCGGCCGGATCGGGGGCCCGGCTCACCAGGGCGAGATGGGCCGGCGAGGTGTCGGAGTTCTCGGGCGTGAACGCCGGGACCACCAGAGTCCCCCGGGGCCCGAGCACCGTACGCAGCGCGTTCAGGAGCACGTCGTCGCGCAGCCCGGTGCCGCGCAGCGAGGCGTGGACGAGGAGGACCCCGCCTTCCTGGACGCCGAGTGCGCGCAGTTGGGCGACCGGACCGGCCGCGTCGCGCCCCGGCCCCCGATGGTCGGCGCCACCCCCGGCCACATGCTCGGAACGGCCCTCGGTACGGGCCTCGGCACGACCTTCAGTACGGCCGTCGGTACGACCTTCAGTACGGCCCCCGGTACGGCCCTCGGCTCTGCCCTCGACGCTGTTTTCGGTTCTGTTTTCGGCGGTTTGGCCAACGGCGCTGTCGGCACAGTTACCGGCACTGTTGTCGGCGCTGCTGTCGGCACCGTTGTCGGCCACGCGAGACCTCTTCCCCTTACCGGCAGGGCGCGCATCGAGCACCGTCCACTCCCCCACTCGCCCACTCCCCACTCCCCACTCCCCCATGACAATGGCCACGGGCCGGCCACGCCCCCGCCGCGCACCTGCCCCACAATCTCGCGAAAAGGAAGCAGGAGCCAGCGGTTCCTGTCATTCCGCGGTTTTGGCGAGGGTGGGAATTCGACCGTCCGGCCCGGGAGTTCTCCCGGGAATGCCCTCGTGCCCCGCGCCACCCGCCCGTCGCAGCCTTCCCGCCCGACACGCCCAGGGGAAGAATCCTGCCAACTCCGTTCGCAGCGACACGAGTTGAAGGTACGGACTTGCGGCCAGGACAGCCCACCCGAACGTCCGGAGACCTCATGGGCATCCTGCCGACGGCCCGGTCCGCACGGCGGACGGGGCTGAATTCGCGGGGTTTTCACTTACGCCCCGCAGTGGGGGACAACCGCACCTGGACAGTGATACCGGCACATGCACCGTTGCAGTGTCGGCGGGACGACTTTACTCTCGTCCCCACCAGCGGATGGAGCACGCAAACAGGGCGCACACCTGCCATCCCTCACCAGGAATGCAGGAAAAACCGCAGACGGGGGTGCATGTGACGGCGATTCCCGGCCCATTGCAGAGCATGGTCTTCCGGAACGCGGATCTGCCGGGCCTTTTCCATCACGCGGACACACTGGCGATCGGCCGCCAGCAGTCGGCGGTCAAGCTCACCCGCACCCAGCTCTCCCTCCTGGTGGTGGGTGCGGCGGCCTCGGCACTGCCGCACGTGCGGGTCGGCCACGACTTCCAGGTGTTCAGTTCGTTGAGTGCCCTCGCCTACGCCGGGGCGCTGCTCGCGACCTTCGGGGCGGCCCGGCGCCACGCCGCGTCGCACTGGCAACTCAACCGGTCCGCCGCGGAGTTCATCAAGTCGATGTGCTGGCGCTACGCCGTGCACGGCGCCCCCTTCGACCTCGGAGCCCCCGACCCGGACGCGCTGTTCGTCGCCCGCGTCGAGGAGGGGCTGCGGGAGCTGAAGAAGGTGGGCTGGCGCGACCCACGCGACGACGGTGAGCTCGCCTCCGGAGGCCTTGTCACGCCCAGCATGCGGGAGTTACGGGGCAAGTCGTTCAACGTGCGCAAGGAGACGTACGTACGCGACCGGCTGATCGAGCAGCGCAACTGGTACCGGCGCCGGCAGGAGACCTCGCGGCGGGCGACCCGGCTGTGGTCGACGGCGATCACGCTGCTGACCCTTCTCGCGCTGTTCTTCGCCGTGCTCCAGACCTTCTCGGTCGCCCGGGAGGTCGACACGGCGGGATTTCTGTCGGCCGCGGCCGCGGCCTGCCTCGCCTGGAGCGAGATCCGCCGCCACCAGCCGCTGATATCGGCCCACGCGCTGGTGGAACAGGATCTGATGGAGATGCATGTGGCGATGGAGCACACGGTGACCGAACGGCAGTGGCCGCAGGCCGTGTACGAGACCGAGCGCATCGTCTCCCCGCAGCACACCGACTGGCTTGCCCGGCTGCGCAGTTGACCCGCGCCGGTCTCACGCCCGGCGGCTGCCCTCGCGCCAGACGACCGTGACCGGCCTGCCGAGGCCCCGGGCGTACCGCACGATGTCGCCGGTGCCGCCGAGGCCGCGGGCCGGCAGGCCGTCCCAGACGGCGACGAGCCGGTCGCAGTTGTCCGCGATGTACGCACCGGCCGCGTAGTACGCCTCGTCCGTGGAGTGCGGGTAGCCGAGCGCGACCTCCTGGCTCGCCCGGCGCTTCAGGCCCCGGTAGTGGGCCAGTTCGGCGGCGTCGGCGAAGCCGTCCTCGTAGTCGCCGCTCGGGATCACCACGGTGAGGGCGGCGCCGCAGTCCAGGGCGATGGCGGCGAAGAGCTGGTCGGCGCCGGTGGCGAGGCTGGAGAGCGCTTCGAGGGAGCCTTCCAGCCCGCACAGCAGCGCGCGCAGCCGGTCACGGATCTCCTCGAAGGCGTCGGGAGGGATGTCGCGGTGGCCGGTCACTCCGATGCGCTTCACTGCGTCTCACCCCGTGTGTCCGGCGCCGGTCACCGGCGGACCGCTCTTCGTCCCGCCCCTGCACATCCTCTCAAATCAGCGCATCACGTCCAGCCGGAAGCCCTCGTCCGGTTCTCCCGGACGAGGGCTCGGGCGGTGCCGTACACAGCGGAGCTGAGGGAACGTCAGAAAAGGCTCACGCCATAGGCGTTCATGGCTTCGACCACCGGCTGGAAGAACGTCGTTCCGCCGGATGAGCAGTTGCCGCTGCCGCCCGAGGTGAGACCGAGCGCGGTGGAGCCGGCGTAGAGGGGGCCGCCGGAGTCGCCGGGCTCGGCGCACACGGTGGTCTTGACGAGGCCGGAGACGACGTCACCGTTGCCGTAGTTGACCGTCTGGTTGAGCGCGGTGACCTTGCCGCTGTGAACACCGGTGGTCGAGCCGCGCCGGGTGACCGTCTGGCCGACCGTCGGATTGGCGGCGCTGGTGATGGGCTGGCTGCCCACCGCGCTCGGGTGCGCGAGCGAGGTGTTGGTGTACTGGACGAGCCCGTAGTCGTTGCCCGGGAAGCTGGTGCCCACGGTGGGGCCGATGCTCGTCGAGTGCGAGGAGTTGGTGTAGTAGTTCGGGTAGCCCTCGGTGCAGTGACCCGCCGTCAGGAAGTAGTACGTGGAGCCCTTCTTGACGTTGAAGCCGAGCGAGCAGCGCCAGCTGGTGGCGTAGATGGCGTCGCCGCCGGAGAGCAGCTTGGTGAACTTTCCGGGGGTCCGCTCGATGGATATCGCGCCGACGTTGGCCCCGGCCTCGCGTCTGATCTTCGCCAGGTCCGCCGCCGAGACGGTCGAGTCGGCGGTGACGAGGACCTTGCCGGTCGCGCTGTCCACGCTCCAGGCGGTTCCGGCGACGTCCGCGCCGAGGACGGCGTCGCTCGCGGCGGTCAGCTCGGCGGCTTGGAAGGCGTGCGCCGGGGCGGCGTTGGCGTTGGCGTTGGGTACGGCGATCGCCACGGCGGCGAGCAGTCCGGCGGCGACGGCGCCGATCTTGAGGCGTCTCGCCGGGCCTGACGGGGATGTGGGGGTGGTGCGCTTGATCCTCACTCTTTTCCTCCCGAGGGGAATCGTGGGGTCCGTGCACATGGGGGGACCCCGTGAGGCGCAGCCAAGGATGACGGCAGCACGGAAAGACGCCGACCGTGCTCCTGACAAGCGCTGCGGAGGAGTATTCGGGGGGCCGGCCGGGGCGCGCAAGGGGGCCTTCTGGCCGGAACTCGCAGGCGTGCGTATCCCAGGGGCAGTTGGTGCCGGAGGTGCGGACGGGGTGCTTCCGCGTAGGGATGCAGAGGGCGGGGGCCGCCCGTCGGCCGGAAGGTGTCCGCGCCCGTCCACCGGCCCCCGCGCGCGTCGCACAAGGCACAAGGAGGTGGCGGGTTCACATCGGCCGGGGGGTTTCGGCGGGGACGACGCCGAAGTGGCGGCGGGCGGTGGTGAGAGCCAGGTCCTGCACGGCGAACGCGGTGAGGTAGTACGCCTGTGGGGGCGTCCCCGGCTGCACGGTCAGCGTGAAGTCCGCCTCGCGCTCCCCGTCGGCGGTGGCACGGATTTTCCGGAGGCGGGGGCTCACCTCGCAGTTGGCGCGCAGATAGCCGGGGACGAACAGGCCCACCCGCACGGGACCGCTGCGACTGCCACGCACGGCGACCCGGACCCGCAGGGTGCCGCCCTGGCTGACGTCGTCCTCGGCGTGGACCGAAAGGGCGGGCGAATCCGGGAGACGGAAGGACACGTCGCCGCAGCGGGGGCAGATGACGCACTCGGTGTCGAGTGCCGTGGGCACCAGGGCGCGCTTGATGTAGAGCTGCGCCGGGCGGCCGCACTGGCACAGCACCTCCCGTACGGAGTCCGGGTCGGCGGTGCTGCGGTCGCCGAAGTGGGCCGGATAGTCGGCGAGTTCGTTCTCCGGTTCCTCGCCGAGCTGCTGGGCGATGGTGTGGTCGAGGGACTGGAGGTCGTCGAGGAGGACGCGCCGGGCCTGAGCCGCGTCCTGCGCGGCCACCGCACGCCGCGTGACCTGCTGCTCCACCTTGCCCGCGAGCTTGACGAGACGGGGACGCAGCCGGTTGCTCCCCGGCAGCAGTCCGCCGGCGAGGTAGGCGGTGAGCCGTGCGGAGGCGGTGAGCAGCAGGGGGTCGGGAGCCGACGACGGCCGGGCGGGGGCCGTGCCGGTGTCGGGGGCCATGCCGAAGTGGAGGTAGGCGGGGAAGGGCTGAGCGGTGGCGATGCTCTCGTTGAGCGCGGTGACGGAGGGGGCTCCGGCGAGGACGGCGTCCATCCAGGCGGTGTTCTCCGGCCGGTCCGAGTCGTGGACGGTGATGGCCGCGACGACGTCCTTGGCGGTGCCGTCGATGGCGTTGAGCATGAGCTGGTACTTGGGGTCGTAGGTCGCCGCGTCGGCGAAGGGCGCGTTGTTGCACGAGCTCAGGACCACCTCGGCGGCGCGCACCTCACGCAGCTGGATCAGTTTGTCCATGGGCTTGTAGCAGGTGGGCCCGTAGGCGCAGGAGGGCCCGAGCAGACCGGGGCTTCGGGGTGCGGCTTCGTTGAGGCCGCAGACGGTGAAGTCGGCGAGGTTGATCGAGTCGTCCTTGCCGTGGCCCTGGAAGAGGATCCGCCGCCATGGGGTGCCCAGCACCTCGGCCTTGACGTCCTCGCTCTCCACACCGCGTTCGTCCCGCAGCAGCACACCGGCGGGGGCGGCCGGCCGGTCGGTGGAGGTGAACAGCCCGAGCGCGACGACGTCGGGGGCCACCTGGGCGTACTGCTTGGCGGTGAACCAGGCGAGGGAGACGGCGTCGCGTCCGGTGAGGAAGGTCGCCTGGATGCCGTGGTGGCGCTGGGCGGCGAGCAGCGTCCGCCACAGCGGGGCGAGCGTGAAGTGCTCGTACGTTCCGGCCACCAGCAGGGCGTGCTCGCCGTGGTCCGCGTCGAACAGTGCCTCGGTCAGTTCCGCCTCGTCGAGCCAGGTCGTGGCGAGGGGTGTGATCAGCTCGGCGAGTCCGGCGGGCAGGGCGTCGGCGCCCAGGAGTACGCCACGCGCGTGCGGCGCCGGGCGGCTCACCGCCGCGTAGAGGGACGCCGACCGCTCCACGGAAGCCAGCACGTCCGCGCGCCCGCCGGTCAGGACCGGGACGGGTCCCGAGGACGCGGCGCCGAGGAAATCCTCGACCGCGGCGGCGTATGCGCCGGGGTCGTCGGTCGCGGCGAACACCGGGGCGGCCGGGGGGCCGGCGGGCGCCGACGACACCGGGGGGCCGGTCGGCGCCGGGGACACCGCGGACCCGGCGGGCACGGCGGACGCCGGTTCTTCGGCGGGGGCGTGGGGCGCGGACTGCATGGCGGTGACTCCTTCACGAAGGGCTGGGGGGCTGGTGGATCAGGGTGTGCCGGGGCGCGGCGACTGGCGCGAGGTGCCGTGCCGGATGCCGCGACCCCGGCCCCGGTCGCGACCCCGGCCCCGGTCCGCCAGGCCCCCCCTACGGCTCCGAGTCCCAGGCAAGCGTCTCGGCGAGGGTGCGCCAGATCTCGGAGGCGAGATGGATGTTGGAGGCGTCCTCCGCCTCCCGGGCGAGCTCTTCGACGTTGCGTACGCCGGTGTCGCGGTCGCCCTCCAGGATCAGGATCTGGTTGGAGAGCACCTCAAGGCGGACGCGGTCGCGGAACGTGAGCTGTGGGAGGGCGTCCTTGAGCTGGTCGTACAGGGCGCGGGCCTGCTCCAGATCCCTCTGCTGGAAAGCCAAATGGGTCTTGATGACGAGCATTTCCTGCCGGTGCAGCGGGCTGCCCACCAGGTCGAGGGCCCGTTCGGCCTCTTCGAGGCACCGGCGGGCCTCGGCCACCCGGCGCGGCGTCATCTGGAGATACAGCGAGCATGCGGCCAGCCGCAACCGCAGCCACAGGATGAGCCCGTCGTGGCTCGGCAGTTCGTCCAAGGCGCGCTCCAACAGCTCCGAGGCGCCGGTGTAGTCGTTCTGACGGATGCGTACGTTGGCGACCGCCCACAGCACCTCGGCCCGCAGGACGGTGCCCAACTCCTCGATCACGCCCAGCAGTTGCTCGGCGTGCGAGCGCGCCTCGGCCATCATGCCCGATTCGGACTCCACCGAGATGAGCACCAGCTGGGCACGGACGGTGTCGGACACCGGAAGCACCTGGTCGGCGACGGTGGAGACGGCCATCTGCGCGACGACGCGGGACTCCTCGATCTCGCCGACCGCGCGCAGACACCTCGCGAGCAGCGTGCGGGCACGCACCTGGAAGGTGGGGACCCCCATGCGGTCACTGAGTTCGGTGAGTTCCCGTGCGGTGGAGAGCTCCTGCTGCCGGGTGCCCAGCTTCGCGTGGAGCTGGGCGAGTTTCCACAGCGAGAGCCAGCGCAGGCTCAGGTCCTCGCCCCGCTCGGCGCGTACGACCTCTTCGAGGAGCCTGACGGCGTCGTCGTTGTCGTCCGACGAGCTGGCCGACGCCAGCGCCCGGCCCAGCGGGGACATCTGCGTCGCCTCGAAGACCGACGACGGGACGCCCAGACGCTCCGTCAGATGAGTGAGGATCTTCACGGTCGGGCGTCGGGTACCGGACTCCAGACGTGACAAGTACGCGGTGGACATGCCGCCCTCGGCGACCTGGGCCTGCGACAGGCCACGTTCTTGCCGGAGTGCTTTCAACTGCTGTCCGAACGAAGGTTGTTCGAGCACTTCCGCCATCCCATGCTCCGCGAGCCAGAAGATCGGGGCTGTCCCGTCGGGCACTGCCCGGGCCGGCCCCCTGTCGTGCTTGCCACCGGGTGGGGCAATGCCGAAGCATGGTGCCACGCCCGTCAACGCATTGCCAATATCTGCAGTGCGGGTTGCCGCCGCGGGGACGGGCCTGCCCCGGGCCCGCCCCGTCCGTCCGCACGGAACGCCGTCGGGTCCCGGCGCGCACGACCCGGACTACGGCCAGTCGATCACCCTGCCCGCGGTCACTCCAGGCCCGGCGGCATCCGGGCGCGCCGCGGCGGGCCAGTCGATGCCCGCCTTCGGCGACGTGCCGACGCCCGGCCAGTCGATGCCGGACGCCGCCCGGCTCGTGGCGGGCCAGTCGATGCCCGAGGTCGGAGAGGTGCCGACGCCCGGCCAGTCGATGCCCGAGGTCGCGGAGCTCGCCGGTGTGCCGTTCGCCCCGGTGAGCGCGCTCGCTCCGGAGGCTCCCATCCCGAGCGTGAGGGGCAGGACGGACAGGGCAGCGGCTACGGCGAAGCGGTGCATGTTCTTCAAGGTGTCCCCCCAGGGAGTTCTCGGGCGATGCCGCCGCATCGACATATGCGGCGGGATATGCAGCGAATTCTCCGGGCCGCGGCTGGTCGGTGCCGACGCCCGGTGATGCCGTGATGCGTCACAAGCTAGATCAGTTGCCAAAAATTGACAACCGTTGATTGACCGTTGACAGACTTGTCCAAACGCCTTTAGCGTCCTGGTCGAACGAGACCCGCGGCGAGTGGCCGAAGCCCCCCGCGGGAGATGGCGACACACGATGCGGAGTCCCATGAGCTCGCCCACACATGTGCTTACTTATCGCCTGTCGGAGCCTGAGATCTGTCAGCTCGACAGCCTGCTCACCGCACTGGCGCAAGGGGATCACGATCCGGCGGCGCCCGGCTTCCACGACGGCCTGTGGCGCTTCGTCGCCGAACTGCCCGTCGGCCTGCGCGAGTTCCTGGCCGATTTCCGTACCCACGAGACGGCCGCGGCCTGCAAGGTCACGGGCCTGCCGGTCGACGACGAGGCGGTGGGGCCGACCCCGCTGCACTGGACCGAGGCGGCCAAGAGCGATGCCGCCCGCCGCGAGGAGTTCTTCCTCTCGCTCCTGACGGGCTGCGTCGGCGAGGTGTTCGGCTGGCCCACCCTCCAGGAGGGGCGCCTGATCCAGAACGTCCTGCCGATGCCGGGGGAGGAGACCCAGCAGAGCGGCCACAGCAGCGACGTCCTGCTCGCCTGGCACACCGAGGACGGCTTCCATCCCTACCGGTGCGACTACCTGGGCCTGTTCGGCGTACGCAACCAGGACCAGGTGCCCACCACGCTGGCCTCGGTGGCCGACATCGACCTGGACGGACGATCGCGCCGGATCCTCCACGAGCGGCGCTTCACGACCCTGCCGGACGACGAGCACCTGCGGCAGCTGCGGCTGACGGCGCCGGACTCGCCCGCGCTGCTGCGCCTCCAGCGGATGCGGGACGAGCCCGAGCCGGTCGCCGTCCTGTTCGGCGACGAGAGCGATCCCTATCTGCGCATCGACCCCTACTTCATGCCCCAGCTGAACGACGACGACGAAACCGCGCGGGCGCTGCGCCGGCTGACCGCCGAGCTCGACCGCGTCCAGAGCGACGTCGTGGTCGAGGCGGGTTCCCTCCTGTTCGTGGACAACTACCGCGCCGTTCACGGCCGCAGGGCGTTCGCCTCCCGCTACGACGGCACCGACCGCTGGCTGAAGAAGACCGTGTCCACCCGGGACCTGCGCAAGTCCCGCGACATGCGCGGACACTCGGCCGGACGCCATCTGACATGAGCGGCAGCGCACTTCGGCACTCCCGAGACCAGGCCAAGGTGATCACACGGTGACAGCCCCTACCTACACTCCCCGCTCCACGACCCAGCCGCTGCCGTCCGGGGCACCCCGCATGCGCCAGGCGACCGAGGACGACCGGGACTTCCTGCGGACCCTCTTCGCCCAGACGCTCGAACCGTTCTACAACGGCGACCACGTCGCCCACGCGGACCGCGTCCTGGACGCGCATCTCGCCTCGGGACGCGACCGGTTCGGCCACTTCTCCCTCACGCAGCGCACCTTCGTCCTGTGCGCGGACGAGGAGCATGACGCGGCACGGCTGGGCGTCCTGCACCTGGTGGTCAAGCGCCAGGGCACGGTGAAGATCAGCCCGCTCATCCTCGTACCGGAGCAACGCAGCCGGTCCGGCCTCGGGACGGCGCTGCTGGGGGCCGCGGAGGAGTTCGCCCGCGAGGCCGGCGCCCGTCAGCTCTACTGCACGGTCGCCGCCGCCAACACCGCGGCGCTCGGCTTCTTCCTGAGCCACGGCTTCGTCCTGGCCGGCGGGGCACCCGGCCAGTACAAGCCGGGCGTCACCGAGTACATGCTCTACAAGGACGTACCCGCGGCGCCCGGGCACCTGCCCGCCGACGACGAGACGGACACGGTGGGCGACCTGCGGGTCCGGCTGTTCCAGCCGCAGGACGCGCCCGGACTGCGCGACCTGATCCTGCGCACCATGCCCGAGGCGTACCGCGGCGTCGACACGGACTGGGTGGACGCCCTGGTGGCCGGCCACAACAGACGGCACGCGGCCGACGTCAACCACAAATTCAAGATCATCTACGTGGCGGTGGACGACCGGGGCACGGTGCGCGGTGTCGCCGCGGCCGGGCCGAAGAAGGGCGAGCCGGTCAAACTGATGCCGCTGTGCGCGGACAGCCCCGCGCTCCTGGGCCGCCTTCTCGACCAACTGCCCGGTCTTTTCGCGGGACTTGGCCGCAAGCTCTACTCGCATCTGCCGCCCGACCCCGCCATCACGGCGCGGATGCAGGGCAGCGGATGGTCCCTTGAGGGCCTGCTGCCCGCCGCCTACCACCCCGACACCTGCACCGTCCAGTGGGGCCTGTTCCTGCCCTCGGCGCAGCCCCGATCCGGAGAAGCACATGACTGACCTCGAACAGTACGCCGCCGACCTGCGGACGTTCGTCGCCGCCCGCGGCTGGGACGCGTTCCAGAATCCGAAGAACCTCGCGATGGCGCTCGGCGGCGAGACCGGCGAGCTGCTGGCGATGCTCCAGTGGCTCACGCCCGACGAGGCACAGCACAAGCCCGTCGAGGACGCCGGCTTCCGACGCGCGTTCGGCTTCGAGCTCGCCGACATCCTCAACTACCTTCTGCGGCTTGCCGATTCGGTGGACATCGACCTGCTCGCCGCGGCCCGCGACAAGCTCGCCGTCAACGAGCAGCGCTATCCGGTGGAACTGGCCCGCGGCAACGCCCTCAAGTACGACCAGCTCGCCGCGAACGGGGGGACGGCATGACGGGGAACACCGCACAGGATGCCGCCCACGACGCCGGTACGGGGTCCGGTACGCGATCCGGTACGGAACCGGGCACACGAGCGGCCACGGAACCCGGCACGAGGTCCGGCACGGAGTCCGGCGGGCTGCGGGTGTTCCTCGCGGCTCCGTTCGTCCAGTTCATCGACGCGGACGACGGTGTGGTGGGCCCGCTGTGGCGCGCCCGCCTCTCGTCGCTGCGCGACGCCCTGATGGACGCCGGGCACGCCGTGTTCAACGCCCACCACAACGAGGGCTGGGGAGAGTGGGGGCTGCCCCCGCAGGAGTGCGTCCCCTCCGACTTCCGCGCCCTTCAGTGCGCCGACCTCGTCCTCGCCTACCCCGGCACCCCCGCCTCGACCGGGGTCGCGCTCGAACTGGGCTGGGCCTCCGCGATGCGCAAGCCGGTGGCGCTGCTGCTCGACCCCGGCACCTCCTACAGCCCGATGATCTCGGCGCTCGGCGAGGTCTCCCCCGTGCTGCCACTGGACTTCGACGGCAGCTGGAGCAAGGAGGCCGTCACGGCGGCGGTCTCGGCGGCCCTCGGCTGGGCGGGCGCCCTGGGTGCCCGCCCGGGACCGTGGGGCGCCGCGGACCTCGACACGGCGCTCGCCTATCACCGTCGCACCCAGGAGGCAGCCGCATCATGACGATCACCTCTACGACCGCACGGGACGCCACGGCGTCCGGGAGCACCGCGCCCACCGTGGCGCTGTGCGGGGTCGAGTTCGGCTGGGGCAGCGCGGGCAAGCTCGGCGCGGTCATCGACGCGCTGCGCGCCCGGCTCGGCGACGACATCCGTTTCGTCGGCATCGGCTCACGGCTCGGTCGCGACGTCGTACGGGGCTACGGCGTCACCCAGTGGCACGACGTCGACGTCGCCGACCGGCGGGCCCTGCGCGCCCTGGTCGAGGAGCAGTCGATCGACGTCGCCCTGTGCGTCCTCGACCGCGCGACCGCGGTCGGCCTGGAGGAGGCCGGCTGTCCTGTCGTCTTCGTCGACAGCCTCCCCTTCCTGTGGACCGAGGAGGACCTGGCCGGCCTCCCCCTGCGCGCCGCCGTCTACTGCGCCCAGCTCTGCCCCGGTCTGCCGGGCCCGGCGTGGCCGGTGATGGCGCGGGTGGAGAACCTGCGGTGGGTGGAATCGGTGGTGGTGCCCGCCCCCGCCCGCCCCGAGCGGGACGTGCGGCCGCCGGGCCTGCGCCGGGCCGTCGTGAGCCTGGGCGGACTGCTGTCGCCGTTGCTGGACGACCCGAGCGAGTATTTGTCGCTGGTGGTGCCGGCCGCGCTGCGGGCACTGGCCGCGTGGGGGGTCACCCAGGTCACCCTGTGCGGCAATCTGTCCGCTCCGCTGCCGGACGGGCTCCGCGATGCGGCGCCGCAGGGCATGGAGGTGCGCGGCGGCGCCCTCGGACACCAGGGCTTCCTCGAAGCCGTCGCCGAGGCCGATGCGCTGCTGGCATCGCCCGGCCTCACCACGCTCCTCGAGTCCAGCACGCGAGGAGTCCCCGTGGTGTGCCTGCCACCGCAGAACATCAGCCAGATCCTCAACGCGACGTTCTACGCCCAGGCGTCCGGCGCCCCGACCGCCGCCTGGCCGGACAGCGTCTTCCGCGCCCAGGACGTGCTCGACGCCCGCCTCGGCGACGGCGGCCCGACGAACGACGCCGACACCGGCACAGCCATCGACACCGGGATCGGCACCGGCACCGGCACCAACACCGGCACCAACACCGAGCAGGACAACGGCGGTTCACCCGGCGAGGACGCAGCCCTCGAACTGATCTACGGCGGGATCTCGCGCGCCGCCGCCGACCCCGAGCCGGTGCGCGCCGCCCTCACCGCACGGATCGGCACCTGCCTCGCCGCGGTCGAAGCGCACGCCGGTCACTGGACCGCGCTGGCCCGCCTCGTCGGTACCGGCGGCGCCGCGCAGGTCGCCGACGCCGTCCTCGCCACCGCCCGCGCCGGCTCCGCGCGCACCTCCCTCTGAAAGGTGGTCCCTCATGCAGAACCGGCACCGGTATCTGTTCGTCCGCGTCCTTGAGGCGTGCAACGCCGACTGCTTCATGTGCGAGTTCGCCCTGTCCCGCGACAGCTACCGCTTCAGCCTCGAAGACTTCGCCGAGCTGCTTCCCGACGCGGTGGCCAACGGTGTGGGGTACGTCCGTTTCACCGGCGGTGAGCCGCTGATGCACCGCGACGTGGTGGAACTGGTGCGGCTTGGCACCGAGCACGGCATGCGCATGTCGATCATCACCAACGGCATGTTCCTGCCCCGCTTCGTGGACCGGCTGGCCGACGCCGGGCTCGCCCAGGTGATCGTCAGTCTCGACGGTTCGTCGGCGGCCACCCACGACGTCTACCGACGCTCACCCGGCATGTTCGACAATGGCGTCGAGGGGCTGCGCAGGGCGAAGGAGCTCGGCATCATCCCGCGCGTCAACTCGGTCGTGGGCCCGCACAACTTCGCACAGATGCCCGAGTTGCAGAACGTCCTCACCGACATCGGCGTACAGCAGTGGGAACTCTCCGCGATCAAGCTGGACCGCGAGATCCGCTATCCCTCGGGCCAGGAGGTCATCGAGGCCTGCGAACCCATCTACACCGCCGATCCGGCCGCCAAGCTGGTGCCGCTCGGCAAGCGTTTCTACGGCGACACCCCTCAGGAACAGCGGGACTTCTTCGAGGACTCGCTTCCGCCGCGCGCCTCCGAGCCGCTGTGTCTGGTCACCGACGACGTGATCTACCTGGACGGCAAGAACGGCCGCACGTTCTCGTGCAGTTGCCTCCCGCACAAGGAGGGCGACGAAGGGCCCGGCGGGGCTCCGCTGCACAACGACGACGGCAAGGTCATGCTCGACAGTCCGGTCTTCCGCCAGCACGCCGAGCTGTTCAAGCAGCAGGGCCCGTCCATGTGCAGCGGCTGCTCGGCCACCGCCGCCGGGTACAGCGACGACCTGGCCCGCATGGGGACCGTGCCCGCCTGGAGCTACTGAACCCGCCAAGGATTCCCTTCACACGGCCCGGAGCCCCCATGTCCTCTCCCACCGTTACACCCCGATCCGCACCTCCCCGGCTGCGCGTCGTGGCCGGTTCCCACGACGACCTGGAGTCGAGCGCCGTCATGCGCTACATCGGCGCCCACCTCACCGAGGTCGACCTCGTCGGCGCGCAGTGGACCGGCCGCGCCCCCGACGCCGCCGTGGTGTGCGACGACACCGAGCTCGCGGCACGCCTGAGCGCGTCCGGCGTGCCGGTGGTGTTCGTCGACGCAGGCGGCGTCCGGGACACCGACAGCCGGCCGGCCGCGCTGATCCACTGCCGTCACCGGCCGGGCTGGCTGCCCGCCCGACGCGTCAAGGGCGTGCACGGCGTGGGGACCATCGCCCCGCCGCGTGCCGCCAGGGCCCGTGCGGCACGCGGCGCGGTCGTCCAACTGTCCACGCCCGTCGGGCTGTTGGCGGGGACACCGGATTTCGAGCGGGCGAGCACCGTGCTGCGCGCCGCCGCCGACGCCGCACGCCGGGACGGCCTGCCGGTGCCGGCCCTCGTGCTGGACGCGCCGGAGCCGACGCGGGCGTCCCTGCTGTCCGCCGCGGGACTCGGCCCGCAGCCCGGCGCCGACGGCGTGCCGGTGCACTCCGGGGCCGACGCGCACACCGAGCGGCTGCTCGCGCAGGCGTCCGTGCTCATCTCGTCCCCGCTGCTGAGCGCCGTCAACCAGGCGCACGCGGCGCGCGTACCGCTTCTGCTGCTCCCCGCGCTCGGCGACGAGCAGGAGCGCCGGCTGGCCGAGATCACCGACGCGGTGGGAGCTCCCGTGCTCGACCCGCGAGGACCGGGGCCGGCGGTGGACGCCGCCGTCCGGGGCGCGGACGCGCTGTGGCAGCGCGTCTCGGCCGCCCTGGACGAGGCCGGGGACGACCGGCGGGGCGCGCAGCGCGTGGCCCGCCAGGTCCGCCAGCTGCTGCTCGCCCCGTTCTGACCCCGCGCGCGGCCGGTCGCAGCGCCCGCGCCTTCGGCCCCCGGTCGCCCGCGCGCACCCTTCCGGCCCCGCGCTCCACTCCCCCGCCCTTGCCGGTCCTCCCGGTCTTCCCTCCCCCTGGCCTTCCCGATCCTCAGACGTCCCAGAGAGGAACCTCCCACCGTGCTGCGTCCCCTTCCCTACGGCGCCAATTACCTCGGCTGGCGCGAAACCCCCGAGCTGCGCCAGGCCCTCGACAACAAGGTCCTGTTCCGTTACAGCGCCCCCGCCCCCAGCAACGCCGACCAGCTGGAGTCCTACGCCGTTGAACGGCTCGGCGCGGCCCGCGCGTTGGCGGTGCCCAACGGCACGCAGGCCCTTCGGGTGGCCCTCATGGGCACCCGCCCCCGGGTGGGCGACCCCGTGTACATACCGGCCGTCACCTTCGTCGCCGTGGCCGGAGCGGTCCTGTCCTGCGGGCTCGTGCCGGTCCCGGTGGACGTCGACGCGCGCTTCGGCCTGGACGCGTCGCTGCTGCCCGAAGGCGCCGAGCGGGTCGTCGTCGCCCACATGGAGGGCCTGGTCGCCGAACTCCCCGAGCACGTGCCATACATCATCGAGGACACCGCCCAGGCCATGGGCGGCCGCCACGAGGACGGCCGGCACGCCGGCACCGTCGGCTACGCGGGCACCTTCAGCTTCCACCACGCCAAGATCCTCACGTCCGGCGAGGGCGGCCTCGTCGTGGTCCGCGACGGCGCCGACTGGGACGTGCTGAGGTCCTACACCGACCATGGCTCGGCCCGTGAGCAGGGCAAGTACCCGGCGTGGAACGCGGGGGCGTTCTACGGCGAGAACCTGTGCGCCAACGAGGCGGTCACCGCGGTCCAGCTCCAGCAGTTCCGGCGTCTCGACGAGATCCTGGACAGCCTGGAGCGCCATTACGCGCTCGCCCTTGAGACCATCGCGGCCCGTCCCGGCATCACGGTGGCCGCCAAGCGCTCCGGCGACGTCAAGACGAGCGTGCGGCTCGTGCTGGACTCGCGCGAACTGCGCGACCTGGCCCTGAACCGGCTCACCGAGCAGGGGCTGCCCTGCTGGAGCCTCGACAAGTACCTGCTGCCGGACCACCCCGTCGTCGCGGGACGTGCCTCGCTGTACGCCGACGGCTTCCCCTGGAACCTGGCGGACGGCGACGACCGCTACCGGCCGCTGAGCCACGACGGCTTCGCCGCGACCCGTGACCGGCTCGGCCGCACCCTGTGCATCCCCCTGGCCCCCGAACTGGACGCCGAGGGGCAGAGGTTGATGGCCAAGCAGATCGCCACCGTCCTCGCCGCGCTCTGACAGCCCCGACACCCCCCTGATCGTCGACCCGCGAACGCCCCGCGACAGCCGCGAGCACCGGAGAAGTTCATGTCAGCCGAGAACAGATTCGTCACCCTGTTGAAGAACGGGGCTGTGCGTGGACCCCTGCTGTGGAGCGTCGTCGGGCGTTTCCCGCTGTACCTGGTCACGCTCGCCCTCGTGGTCCTGACCACGTCACGCGGCACCGACTACGGGTCGGCGGGCCTGCTGCTCGCCGCGTACACGCTGGGCGGCGCCGTCCTGGCGCCCGTGGTCGCCCGCCGGGTCGACGTGCACGGGCAGCCGCCGCTGCTCCTCGTCACCGGCGTCGTCCACCCCGTAGCCCTGATCTGCCTGGTCCGCGCCTCGCCCGACGCCGAGGGTGTGCAGCTCGCGTGCGCCGTCGTCGCGGGCGCGACCATCCCGCCGGTCAGCGGGTGCATCCGGTCCCTGTGGACCGCGCTGCCCGACGGCCGCGAGGCGGGCTTCTCACTGGAGGCCGTCCTCAGCGAGGTGTTCGTCATCGGCGGCCCGCTGCTGCTGAGCGCCGTGCTGTTCTGGGGCAGCCCGGGTACCGCCCTGGTCATCGGCGGGCTGCTGGCCGGCGCCGGAGCCATCGGCCTGGCCACCACGCGAGCCTCCCGCGCCTGGCGTGCCGAGCCCACCGAACGCGATCTGCTCGGCGCCCTGCGGTCACCGGGCCTGGTGTGGCTGCTCGCCGTCCTGGCCTGCTGCGCCGTCTCCATGGGCGTGTTCAATCTCGTCCTGCCGGCCTTCGCCGCGGACCACGGCTCCGCCGACAGCGTCGGTCTGATCTTCGGCGCCTGGGGCGTGGGCGGCGTGATCGGCGGAGTCTGGTACGGCAACCGCAGGCAACACGGGCCCGCCGAGCGGACGTTCACGATCGGGCTGCTGGCCCTGGCCGTCGCCACGGCGCTGCCGCTGCTGGCCTGGGACAACTGGTCGATGGGCGTCGCGCTGGCCATCGGCGGCCTGGCCATCGCGCCGGTGACGGCGGTGGAGTACGAACTGGTGGCCCGCACCGCGCCCGCGGGCACCGTCACCGAGGCATTCACCTGGGTGATCACCGTCAATGTGATCGGCAGCGCGGTCGGTGCATCCGTCGGCGGCCTGCTCATCAGCGGGTACGGGACGTGGGCGGCGTTCGTGGCGGCGATCGCCGCGCTCCTGCTCGGCACGGCGCTCGCCTTCGCGGCACGCCACCGCTTCGTCGCCGCGGGGCCGTCGCCGGACGAGCCCTCGGTCCCGCCAGTGGCCGCCGCCCTGTCGCAGGACTAGGGGGTGTCTGGTGGATCAGGGTCGGTCAGGGTGCGACGCCTGGTGCGGTGCATCGCAAGGCGCCGGAACGTCGTGATAGCGGAGCTATCGGGGCGTTTCGGCAACGCCGCGAGGTGCCGTGCCAGGCGCCGCACCCCCGGCCATGATCCACCAGACACCCCCTAGGACCTCGTCGTCCGGCCGTGGCCACCAAGTCCCCGCCCCCCGTGCCCGATTCAGCGAAGGAACCCCATGGCAGACCACCGGCCCTCCCTCCTCCTGGTCGACGGACGCCCAGGCAGTTTCACCGACTACGTCATCGGCCGCACCGACATCGCCGTCACCCTGCTCCGCTTCGAGCGCTGGGCGTCGTACCTGCCGCTGGACTACCGCGAGCGCACCCGGCACCTGCCCACGTTCACCGTCGCCGACGGCGTACCGCTGGAGCAGGAGGCGGCGCGCTACCGGGCATGGGCAGCTGAACAGGCCTCGCGGCCGCGCCACTTCTGCAATCCGCAGGAACCGCTCCAGGAGATCGCCCAGGCCTTCGCCGGGCTGGCCGGGCTGCCGCACCTGGACGCGGAACAGGTCGCCTGGGTCCGCCACAAGCCGAGCATGAAGGACCGGTTCGCCGAACTGGGGGTGCCCTGCGCCGCGTACCGGATGGTGCGCTCGGCCAACGACATCACCGACCACGCGAAGGAGTGGGGCTGGCCGCTCATCCTCAAGCCGGTCGACTCCTTCTCCAGCATCGACACCTTCAAGCTCGACGGGCCCGGCGACCTCGACGGGCTGCCGGCGCTCGACGGCCGCGCGTGGATGGCCGAGGAGTTCCTGACCGGCAAGGAGTACCAGCTGTGCGCCCTGGTGGCCCACGGCACAGTCCTCGACGCCTGGCCCTCCTGGACGCCCGCCGCGCTCCTGGAGACCGTGGACGGCGCGATGAACGCCAACGTCACCATCGCCGGCGGTCATGAACTGCCCATCGACGTACGGGAGATCACCCAGCGCCTGGTCGACGGGATGCGGCTCGACCACGGGTATCTGCACATGGAGTTCTTCCTCGACGAGGACGGCTCCTACCGGATGAGCGAGATCGGGGCCCGCCTGGCCGGCTGCGAGATCCCCACGAATCACGGGCTGTCGTACGGCTTCGACGTGTTCGCCGCGATACTCGACAGCTACCTCGGGCGCGTCCCCCGCCTGCGCTACTCACGCCGGCGCTGCGTGGGCGACCTGCTGCTGCCCCTGCCCGCGGGACACATCCGCAGCGTCACGCCGCTGGACGAACTCCTGAAGCTGCCCGGTGTCCTGGCCGGGCGGGTGTCCGTCACACCCGGCACCTTCACGGACCCCCAGCGCGCCTCGCACGCCTCGTCGGGCTATGTGCACGTGGAGGGGTCGGACGTGGCCGAAACCGCCGCCCGTATGGCGAACGTACTGGAACATTTTCGAGTCGAGGTCGCCGCGGCGACGCCGTGACCAGCGCACATCGCCCCCTCACCCCCACCCGCACCCAAAAAACGCCGTGCGCCGTTTCGCACGGCAGGTAAGGATTCTGGACCATGGGACACCTGGAAGCATCGCACCTGGAGTACTACCTGCCGGACGGGCGGGTGCTGCTCGGTGATGTGTCGTTCCGGGTGGGCGAAGGTTCCGTGGCCGCGCTCGTGGGGGCCAACGGCGCCGGCAAGACGACGCTTTTGCGGCTGATCTCGGGGGAACTGCTGCCGCACGGCGGGTCGGTGACGTCGAGCGGCGGCGTCGGTGTCATGCCGCAGTTCGTCGGGTCGGTGCGCGACGACCGTACGGTGCGTGACCTGCTGGTCTCCGTGGCGCAGCCGCGGATCAGGGCGGCGGCGGCCGAGGTCGACGCGGCCGAGCACCTGATCATGACGGTGGACGACGAGGCCGCGCAGATGCAGTACGCGCAGGCCCTCAGCGACTGGGCCGAGGCACGCGGCTACGAGGCCGAGACGCTGTGGGACATGTGCACCATGGCCGCGCTGGGAGTCCCGTACGACAAGGCCCAGTTCCGTGAGGTGCGCACGCTCAGCGGCGGCGAGCAGAAGCGGCTCGTGCTCGAAGCGCTGCTGCGGGGGCCCGACGAGGTGCTGCTGCTCGACGAGCCGGACAACTATCTGGACGTGCCCGGCAAGCGCTGGCTTGAGGAACGGCTGGGCGAGACCCGCAAGACCGTCCTGTTCATCTCGCACGACCGGGAACTGCTGGCCAGGGCCGCCGAGCGGATCGTGGCCGTGGAGCCGAGCCCGGCCGGATCCGATGTGTGGGTGCACGGCGGCGGTTTCGGGACATTCCACGAGGCCCGCCAGGAGCGGTTCGCGCGGTTCGAGGAGCTGCGGCGCAGGTGGGACGAGAAGCACGTCCAGCTCAAGCGGCTCGTCCAGGACATGCAGCAGTACGCCGCGCGGAGCGACGACATGGCGTCGCGCTATCAGGCCGCGAAGACCAGGCTGCGCAAGTTCGAGGAGATCGGGCCGCCCCCCGAGCCGCCCCGCAAGCAGGAGATCCGGATGCGCCTGCACGGCGGCCGCACCGGAGTGCGGGCGGTGACGTGCGCGGACCTGGAGCTCACCGGGCTCATGAAGCCGTTCTCGCTGGAGATCTTCTACGGTGAGCGCGTCGCGGTGCTCGGCTCCAACGGCTCGGGCAAATCGCACTTCCTGCGGCTGCTGGCCGGCGAGCCCGTGGCCCATACCGGCACCTTCAGACTGGGCGCGCGCGTCGTGCCCGGGCACTTCGCGCAGACCCATGCGCATCCCGAGCTCATGGGCCGGACGCTGGTCGACACCCTGTGGTCCGAGCACGCCCAGGACCGTGGCGGCGCCATGTCGATCCTGCGGCGCTACGAGCTGGAACGGCAGGGCGACCAGGCCTTCGACCGGCTGTCGGGCGGCCAGCAGGCCCGCTTCCAGATCCTGCTCCTCGAACTGGCGGGCACCACGGCCCTGCTGCTGGACGAGCCGACGGACAACCTGGACCTGGAGTCGGCGGAGGCGCTTCAGGAGGGGCTTGAGGCGTACGAGGGGACGGTGCTGGCCGTCACGCACGACCGGTGGTTCGCGCGGTCCTTCGACCGGTACCTGGTCTTCGGCTCGGACGGGGTGGTGCGCGAGACGCCGGAGCCGGTGTGGGACGAGCGGCGGGTCGCCCGGGCCCGCTGACGCCCCCAACTGGGCGCCCTGCACCGGCTGTTGAGCGGCGTCAGCAGCTGGCGCAGCTCAGGCACTCGCAGCATTCACAGCACTGGCACACCTCGCAACAACCGCAGTCGCAGTCGCAGTTGGTGCAGCAGCCCTCGCGCCTCTTGCGCGACCAGGGGCCCTCGTACTCGTCGGCGCAGCACATCGTGCAGGTGCAGCACAATCCGGCGAACGCGGCGCAGCCCGCGAAGAAGCCGCGTCCGTCGGGGCGCGGCGGCTCGGGGGTGTAGCGCCTGCGGAAGGGGTCGTCGTCCTGCCGGGACGGCTGCCCGTGGGGGTGGTGCGCGGCGTCGTGCTCCGCGCCGCCGGTGTGGCCGCAGGCGGTGGTGGCGAAGGAGCGGCTGACCGACCGGCTCAGCTCGTGGGCGAGCAGGACGTGGGCCAGGCGCCCGTCCACGAAGTCGACGTCGCGCAGCGCGAGCCGGATGCCGTGCACGGCGTCGTCGGCGAGCCCGCGGGCCTCGGTGAGCGTCGTGCCGGTCGCCGTCAGGGGGTTCCAGGCACCTGACGCCGCGTCGGATTCGCGGTCCTCCACGGCGTCCAGGAGGTGTGCGAGCCGCCCGAAGAGCCGGCCCGCCTCGGCTAGCGGCTCGGCGTTGTGCGGCTTGCCCGCGAGCACGGCGGTGTGCGCGAAGGCGGCTGCGGTGGCCGTCTCGGTGGGTTCGGTGACCGTCAGGAGCGAGGTGCCGGGGCCCGCGAGCGCTTCGATGCCGGTCTGCCGCTCGACGGCATCGACCAGCACGGCGGTGTCGAACCCGAGCGAGGCGCCGGTGCGTGCTCCCGCGCGGTTCCAGCTCCGGGCCACGCGGCCGGCGGCGAGCGCGACCGGCTTGCGCCGCAACAGGCCGTCCCCGTCGGCGACGTGGTCGCGCACCTTGGCCGAGGCCAGGACCAGCGAGACGGCGGCGGCGAGACGCGCGCCCTCGCCCCGGGCGACCGGCGCGGTCTTCATGGCGCGCAGCGGGCAGGGGCCCGCGGTGCGGCGCCCATGGGCGCTCCGCTCGGCCTGAGCCTCCGTCAGGACCGAGACGATCAGGCCGTCGTAGTTGGTCACGACCCGGGCCAGCTGCCCGTGGTCGGCGCGAAGTGCCAGGCAGAGCCCGCAGAGATGGGCCATCCACTCGGCCTTCAGGCCCTCGGTGAGCCGGTGCGAGCACGGCCTGACGATTCCGAACACAGCTCTCCCCCGGCGGCGTCGAGCACTTTGGCCGACGCGTCGTTCTTCAGTGCGGCACGCATCGTATCGAGCGATCCGTTCACCCGTACGACCCGTGCGTCACTCATGTGGAGGGGGATTCGTCATTTTGTTACACCGGGCTTCCCGTACCGGCCTTATCCCTGAAGTTTCCTGACGAATCGCCACATCCTCTGTGCCAGTACCGTCACGAATCACCTGCGCGGCGACTATCCACTTGGCGCGGGATCCGCATCATGGACGACCATAGGGATAGGGAACAGAAGAAGTCGCAAGAAGAAGACCGCTGCGAGAGGAGGCGTCCATGGGATCGGTGCGCAAGGCGAGTGCCTGGCTGGGACTTGTCGAGGACAACGACGACCGCTACTACGACGACGAGTACACCGAAGGTGCGGCCGCCGAATCCGGCGAGGCCTGGGTGACGGACCCGCGGGTGCGGGTGGCCTCCGAGGCGGCCGAGCAGCAGGACCGCCGGATCGCCACCGTCACCCCGGACGGCTTCCGGGACGCGCGGGGCATCGGAGAGCTGTTCCGGGAGGGCGTCCCGGTGATCGTGAACCTGACGGGCATGGACGCCGGGGACGCCAAGCGCGTGGTCGATTTCGCCGCGGGTCTCACCTTCGGCCTGCGCGGCTCCATCGAGCGGGTGGCGACGAGAGTCTTCCTGCTGACCCCCGCCGACACCGAGATCGTCAACGGCGAGGCCGCCGGCCGTCAGACCGGTGGGTTCTTCAACCAGAGCTGACGACGTACGGATGCCTCCCGGCCGGGGGGCCGGCCCACGGCGCGATCGCCGTGGGGCACGGCGCCCCGGGATGCGGGCCCGGCCGCGCGGCCGGGCCGAGGACTCACCGGAAGGCGTCGAGTCCGGTGAACGCCTTGCCCAGCACCAGCTGGTGCATCTCCACGGTGCCCTCGTAGGTGAGCACCGATTCGAGGTTGGTGGCGTGCCGCATCACCGGGTATTCCAGGGAGATCCCGTTCGCGCCGAGGATGGTGCGCGAGGTGCGGCAGATCTCGATCGCCTCCCGCACGTTGTTGAGCTTGCCGAAACTGACCTGCTCCGGGCGCAGCCGTCCCGCGTCCATGCGACGCCCCAGGTGGTGCGCGAGCAGGATCCCCTTGTGCAGTTCGAGCGCCATGTCGGCCAGCTTGGCCTGGGTGAGCTGGAAGCCGCCGATGGGCCTGCCGAACTGTTCGCGGGTCTTCGCGTAGTCGAGCGCCGCCTCGAAGGAGGCCCGGGCCGCACCCATCGCACCCCAGACGATTCCGTAGCGCGCGTGCGAAAGACAGCTGAGCGGCCCCTTGAGCCCGGTGACGCCGGGGAGCACGGCGTCGGCGGGCAGCCGCACCTCGTCCATGACCAGCTCGCTGGTGACGCTGGCGCGCAGGGACCACTTGTGCTTGATCTCGGGGGCGGAGAATCCGGGGGCGTCGGTCGGCACGGCGAAGCCGCGGACGCCGTCGTCGGTCTGGGCCCAGACCACCGCGACGCCCGCCACCGAACCGTTGGTGATCCACATCTTGCGGCCGTTCAGCACCCAGTCGGTGCCGTCCCTCTTCGCGTACGTGCGCATGCCGGCCGGGTCGGAGCCGTGGTCGGGTTCGGTGAGGCCGAAGCAGCCGATGATCTCGCCCGCCGCCATGCCGGGCAGCCAGCGCTGCTTCTGCTCCTCGGAGCCGAACCGCCAGATCGCGTACATGGCGAGCGAGCCCTGGACGGAGACGAGGGAGCGGATGCCCGAGTCGGCGGCCTCAAGCTCCAGACAGGCGAGCCCGTACTGGACGGCCGTGGCGCCCGCGCAGCCGTAGCCGGTCAGGGACATGCCGAGCGCGCCGATCGAGCCGAGCTCGCGGGCCAGTTCACGGATGCCCGGCAGCTCGCCGTTCTCATACCACTCGGCGATGTGCGGCAGGACGCGGTCGGCGGCCCAGGAACGCACGGTGTCGCGGATCGCCAGGTCCTCGGCGCCGAGCAGGTCGTCGATGCCGAGCGGGTCGGCCGGGTCGAAGGGGGGCAGCTTGGAGGAAGGAGCGGACATGAGGGCGCCTCCGCGGCTCTCGCTCAACTAAAACTAGCAGTGTTAGTTATTACCTGAGCGCTGACGTTACGGGTCAGTGTCCCGTGCGTCCAGACTCCACGGCCGCCACATCGCCCGGCCGCGCCTGAGAGGGCAGCTTCCTGCTGCGCTGCTGCTGTGCCGGCTTCTGCTCGGGGCGCGGATCGCAGCTCGGCTCGAATCCGGGCTCGAACCCGGGCTCGCATCCGCGCTCCTGGCCGGCCACCGAGCAGTCCATGACGCGGGGCAGCCGCAGCCCGGCCACCGCGCCGAGGAGCAGGAGGCCCGCGCTGACGAACAGGGTGACGTGCAGCCCGTGCACGAACGAGGCGCGGGCCGCGGTGCGCAGCGCCGCACCGGCCGGGCCGCCGAGGCGCCCGGCGACCTCGTAGGCCTCGCCCAGCGAGTTGGACGCGGCGGCCGATGCGGACGCGGGGACGCCGGCGACCGAGGCGAGGCCGGGCGCGTAGGCGGCGTTCATGACGCTGCCGAGCAGGGCGATGCCGATGCCCGCGCCGAGCTGGTAGGAGGTCTCACCGATGGCGGCCGCGCCACCGGCCCGCTCGGGCGGTGCCTCGCTGAGCATCGATTCGTACGCGGCGAACAAGGTGGTCTGGAGCCCGAAGCCGAGCACGACGAACGACACCAGCATCAGCATCGGCCAGTCGGTCTGGCCCATCGGAACGAGCAGCAGTACGGCGGCGGCCACCAGCACGAAGCCCGTGCAGACCATCCGGCGCGGGCCGAGCCCGCGCAGCGTGTACGAGCCCGTCGCACCGGCCGCCATCGCGGCGAAGGTCAGCGGCAGCATGCGCAGACCGGTCTGGAGCGGGGAGAGGCCGAGGACGAGCTGGAGGTACTGGACGGCTATGAGTTCGAGGCCGACCAGCGCCAGCATGGCGATGATGATGCAGCCGACGGAGGTCGCGAAGGCGGGCCGGGAGAACAGACTGATGTCGACGAGCGGATGGGTGCGGCGGCGCTGCCTGCGCACGAAGACGACGAGCAGCGCGGCGCCGACGCACAGGGCGGCCAGGGTGGGGCCGTCGAGGAAGCCGTCTCCCGCACCGAGGCGCTTCACGCCGAAGACGGCGGCGAGTATGCCGCCGGCCGCCATCAGCGCCCCGAGCACGTCCCACGGACCGTCGGAGCTGCCCTTGGACTCGGGCAGGATCCAGCGGCCGAGCGGCAATATCAGCGCCATCAGCGGGATGTTGACGAGGAAGACCGAGCCCCACCAGTAGTGCTGGACGAGGAAGCCGCCGAGCACCGGTCCGACCGCTGCGCCGATCGCGGCGACCGCCGTCCAGATGCCGATGGCGGTGGCCCGCTCGCGGCGGTCGGGGAAGACGACCCGCAGGATGGAGAGGGTGGCGGGCATGATCATCGCACCGCCGATGCCGAGCAGCGCCCGGGCCACGATGAGGACGGGCGCGGATTCGGCGAGGGCGGCGACCGCGGAGGCGGCGCCGAAGATCCCGTAGCCGAGCAGCAGGATCCGGCGCCGGCCGACCCGGTCGCCGAGGGTGCCGAAGAGGATGAGCAGCGCGGCGCAGACCAGCGGGTAGGCGTCCACGATCCACAGGAGTTCCACGGAGCCGGGCCGCAGGTCCTCGGTGACGGAGGGGATCGCGACATGCAGGACGGTGGCGTCGAGCGCCACGAACAGCAGGCTCACGCAGAGGACGACCAGGATGACCCAGCGGTTGGCGCCGGCGGCGGCACGCGAGCGCGCACCGGTCATGGTCGTCCCTGTCATGTACGTACCTCCCAGTACTGCGGGCCTCCGCGACCCGGGACGGCTCGGCCGCCGCGGCCGCACCCTCACCGCTCTCGCGGTCGGCGGGCCCGGCAGGCCCGGCAGGCCCGGCGAAATCCTGACAGGACCTGATCAGCACGGTCCGCCCGGGGCCCGGCGTCGACGGGCGAGTGATGGGTCAGCGTACGCGAGTTCGCCCGCACGGCGCGTGGTCCACCTCTCACCGCGCGACCGGACCGGGTGTGGTGTGCGCCACGCACGGAGTACCCCGCCGAGATGATCTTTACACTGCGTACCGGACCGGTGACCGGAGGGCCAATTCCGCTTCCCCGCACGGAAAAGAGAATTGCACGGCATACGGACAAGGCCTTCCGGAAGCGGATGCCGCGAATGGAGAACGAGGTCACGGGGTATTCGGCGGAACCCGGGAACAAAAGGCGGAGTGAGACATACTCCACATCACATCGTCATCACGAAGATCCCGGAACGGCCTGGGCGGTCTCTCACCCGCTGTAACGTCGATTGAGTGCGTACTGACCGAATCTTCGCCCGCCTGGACCGGGAGCCCGAGCCACCGAAGATAGAGATCCCGCGGATGAGCCGTCACCGCGAGGTCCTCTTCGGCGCGACGTTGGCGTTCTACCTCGCCATCGTCGTGGCCGTGCTGGGGTCGTCCTGGCTCGTCGAGCTGGACTGGAAGGTCATGCTGTTCCGGCCGTACGAGCGGTGGCCGCAGCTGCGCGGCTTCCTCGACTACTTCGTGGTCCTCGGCCAGCGCGGCCCGACCGCGGTGATGGTGCTGGCATGGCTGGGCTGGCGCTCCTGGCGCCAGCACACACTGCGGCCGCTCCTGAGCCTCGGGGCGGCCCTTCTGCTGCTCAACATCACGGTCGGCGCGGTCAAACTGGGTCTGGGCCGTCTCGGCCCGCACTACGCCACGCAGATAGGGTCCGCGGAGCTCTTCGCGGGCGGCGACATATTTCCTTCGGGACACACCGCCAACGCGGTCGTGACCTGGGGCATCCTCGGCTACCTCGCCACCACGCCGCGCGCCAGACGCTGGCTGTCGGTCACCTCGGCCATGGTCGCCCTCGGTGTGGGGGCGACCACCGTCTATCTGGGCACGCACTGGGTGAGCGACGTACTCCTCGGCTGGGCCGCCGGTCTGCTGATCCTGCTGGCCCTGCCCTGGTTCGAGCCGCTGATCGCCCGCGCCGAGGTCTTCGTCCTCGCGGTGCGCGAGAAGGTGCGCGAGCGCAGGCGCTCCGGCGGCGCGGCCCTCCCCGCCCCGGCGCCGGCTCCCGCGGCGCCCGCGATGGTGCCCCAGCGCGGGCACGAGGAGGACGACGCGCAAGTGCGCGAGCCGGTCGGTGTGGCGAGCGGTCGCGGCCCCGGCAGGCCGCTCCCGGCCAGGCCCCACCAGCCGGCCCGCTCGGAGCGGCCCCCGGTCGTCCCTTCGGGCACCCGGCGCCCGCCGCACACCGAACGCTCGCCGCGCACCGCCCCGGCCCGCCCCCTGGGCGGCTGACAGCGGCGCGGGCGGCGCGCCCGCCACGACGAAGGCCCCCGGTGCACACCGGGGGCCTTCGTCGTGTCCTGAGGCCCTGTCGACCTCCGGAACCGGCGGGCTCAGCCGTGCCAGCAGCGGATCACGGTGCCGTCCTCGACCTCGAAGTTCAGCCGCCCGGCCAGATACTCCATGGTGATGACGGAGCCCGGCGGAAGCGACCTGACGGTCGGCCAGCCGCGGGACGCGGCACGCCGTTCGGCTTCGTCGGCCGCGAGACCGACGTAGGACTCGGGGGCGTCGTCGGGATGTGCGGAGTGGGACGGTATGGGTGCCATACGGCCCACCGTAGGCGGACCCGGCGGGAGACGGAAGCGGGGGCCCCGGTGACGCGTGGGACGCACGCGGAACCCGTTGGTTGTCCGCCCCCGGTCCCCCACCAGTCACACTTCTGTCACAGGATCGGCGCCGCGCCCCGCCTCGAACTCCGTCACTCGTACGGGCAGTTCCTGACCCGTCGTCCGGTTATCGCGGGGCGCGCCCGTGACCGCCGAAACGCAATTCCACAGGGGCCGCAATTTCTTCGACGGCCGCTCGACGAATTTGCACTCGACGGCGCCCGAAAGGGAATTGACGGCGCATGGGCAATTCACCGCCGCCTCGCACAATCCCCGGCCGCCGGACCCGTGCCGGGACCGTCGAAGCTCGGCCGGATGGCGTACGCCCTCTGTTGCGCGGAGGGCGGGCGCGAGCATCATGGCCCCCGGCCCGAGGCCGAAGATCCCTGGGGGTGCGACGGGTACGCGGACGGCGGTCCCCGCGGCGGAACCCGCACGGACCGAACGGCCGGGCCGGGCGCTCGTCGACCGGCCGGCCACTGGCCGGCCAGGACGGCGGGCGCGGACGTTCCCGGCCGGTGCCGCGGTGCTCACTTCCGTGGGGCGTCGACCCGTACGCTCAGGTCGTTGGCGCCCGTGTAGTACGGGCGGACCACGCCGGGGCCCACCGCCGACCCCGGGTACACGAAGATCACCTGCTTCATGGGGACGTCGTCAAGGAGCCGGGCGAGGCGGACCTCGGCGCCCCCGGTGCCGGTGATCAGCCACAAATCCCAGAGCCATTCCTTGGCGTCGAGACCGTCGGACAGCGGCGCGTACGGCAGCGTGAAGGTGAAGCCGCCGTTCGTGCCGTCGGCGGTCGCCGGGACGCGGTGGACACGTCCGCCCCTGCCCCGCCGCCGCGCCTCGACGGCTGCGCCGGGGCCGAGTGCGGTTCCGTACAGCCGTCCGTGCACCGTGACGCAGTCCGCGCCGAAACCGATCGTGCCGGTCTCGGCGTGCGGTCTGCGCAGCCAGCTGCGGACGACCAGCTCGCCGGAGCGCCCGGGATAGGGGATGCGCACCGCGACCCCGTCGGCGTCCGGCCCCGGCTCCCGGTCGACGAGCGCCCGCAGGTCCCGTACGCCCGGTTCCAGGCGCTGCTCGGCGCCTTCACCGAAGCGCAGGTACGCGTCCCACACCCCTTCGGCGAGCTCGACCGTGCTGGGCAGCACCGCTCGGAGCAGCCCCTCGGCCGCCGGGGTGAGGGGCAGCAGCACATCGGCGCCCGGCGCGGTGGCGCGCAGGCGCAGGACGAGCGTGGCGCCCGGCCGCGCGGCACCCGTGACGTCGAAGGTCACCCCGCCGGCGGAGTCGGCTATGCAGTGGGCGCGCGGCACGGCGGGGGCGCTGCCCGTGTCCGGGGACTCGGCGGTGGTGGTCATGCGGTCTGCCCTTTCCGGAGCACGGAGACGGCCTTGTGGCGCAGGGCGTAGGCCCCGTCGAGGGCGCTGCTGTGGGCCCGGTGCAGGGAGCCGCGCAGCAGCCCGGCCGAACGGCTCGCGCCGCCCCGTGCGTGCAGCGCGCCGAAGATCTCCTCGTGGTGTTCCGCGGTCCTGGCCGGGTCGAAGCGTTCGGAGTTCTCCAGGGCCGCCTTGGCCATGCGGTGGCGCAGTTCGTCGTCCTGGATCAGTTCGAGCAGGGCGGAGGCCACCGCGTCGGCGTTGCCCATTTCGACGAGCCGGCCGTCCACGCCGTCGTTGATGATTTCGCGTGGTCCCTGTGGGCAGTCCGTGGAGACGACGGGCAGCCCGCAGCGCATGGCCTCGACGATGGTCATGCCGAAGGACTCGTGGCTGGAGGTGACGGCCGCGAGAGAGCCCTTGACCCACTCGCCGTCGAGGTCTCGGACCAGGCCCATGAGGAACACATTGTTGTAGAGGCCAAGATCGTCGATGAGGTTGCGCAGGGCGTCGCGTTCGTTCCCGAAGGTGTCGCCCGAGCCGTATATCCGCAGTTTCCAGTCCGGCCGTACGGCGGCCACCTGCGCGAAGGCCCGCACCAGCAGGTCATAGCGTTTGACCGGGGTGAGGCGGCCGGCCGCCACGACCAGTTTCCCGTCCCCGCAGGCGGGTTCGACACCGGGCGCGGGCACCGCGTTGGGCACCGCGTCGATCCGCACGCCGGGCAGCCGCAGCTCCTGGTACGCCGCCGCGTCGGCCCGGGTGACCGTGGTGATCGCGTCGAGCAGCGGATAGAAGTGGGCTATCTCCCGGCGCAGCCGGTAGCCGTGCCCGGTCAGCGTCAGGTGTTCCTGGCCGACCCGGACCACGCCGGGCCGCGTCTCGCGGGCTATGTGGACGTTGAGGCCGGGCCGGGTGCCGATGACGACGTCCGCCTCGGTCTCGCGCAGGTGGGTGCGTATGCGGGCGTCGGTGAGCCGGCTGTACTGGCGGTGCCTGCCGTCCCCGCGCGGGAAGACCTTGGCCGGCTGCTGGTGCTGGGGGTGGTCGCCCTCGTATCCGGCGCCGCCCTTGCGGAGGTCCACGAGGTGCCTGAGGCGGACGCCTTCGGGCGCGGTGAGGGTGGGGTCGTCGCGGTGGCGGAAGACGGAGACGATCTCGACGTCGTGCCGCCGTGCGAGCTCACCGGCCAGGTTGAAGGTGGACCGGATGGTGCCGCCCAGGCTGTACGCGTTGTGCAGCAGGAATGACAGGTGCATGCGCCACGCGTCCCCTTGGTCGTTCGGTCGGTCCGCCGATCATGCAGGTGATCATCCGGTCGGCCGGGTTGGTCTGAATCGAAACTCGTCGGTCTGAAACGGACTGTACTTGGCTCGACCGAGGTGGTGCCGCGCGGACGGATCCCCTCCGCCCGCACCGGAACGGAGGCGGACGGAGCCGCTACGGAGCGTGGTCCGCGGAGGGACGCGAACAGGGGGGCCCCGCCGGACGGATCCATTACGGGGCGTGGTCCGGGCGGAGGGACGCGCAGGACGCGCACGGGAGCAGGGACGCGCACGGGGGGAGCCCCGCCCGGCCGCCCGGGCGGCCGGGCGGGGCTCCTGCCGTACCTGGAAACCCTGCCGAGTGGGGCTCCTGCCGTACCTGGAAACCCTGCCGAGTGGGGCTCCTGCCGTACCTGGAAACCCTGTCGGGCCGGGCCTTCGGGCCTCAGACCCTGCCGGGCGGGGTCTACCTGTTTCAGACTCTGCCGGGCGGGGCCTACGTGCCCCAGGCCCCGCCGGGCCGGGCCTTCGGGCCTCAGACCTTGAGGTGCTGGCCCGGCAGGATGAGATCGGGGTCGGCGCCGATGACGGCCCGGTTCGCCGCGTACAGCGTCTCCCAGCCGGTGCCGTGGGCCGCCGCGACGTCCGAGAGCGTGTCACCGCTCCTCACGGTGTAGGACCCTGCCGTACGGGCCGGCCCGGCCGCCGCCTCGCCGGTGCGGGGCGCGGCCGGACGCCGCTGTGACGCGGGGGTCTCGTGCTGCGGTGGCGCGGGGGCCCGATGCGGCGTCGGCGCCGCCTCCGGTACCCGCCCGGCCCTGCGCCCGGCGGGCGCGGCCGCCGCCGGGGCGCTGCCGTACGCCCCCGCGTGGCGTGCGCAGACCGGCCAGGCTCCCCAGCCCTGCGCGCGCTGCACCGTGGTGGCGACAGCGATCTGCTGGGCCCTGGTGGCCCTGTCGGCGGTGGGCGCATACGCCCCGCCGCCGTGCGCGCGCCAGGTGCCGGCGGCGAACTGGAGGCCGCCGTAGTAGCCGTTCCCGGTGTTGATGTGCCAGTTTCCGCCGCTCTCGCACTGGGCGATGCGGTCCCACACGCCGCCGTCGGCCGCTGCGGCCTGACCGGTGGCGGTGCCGAGCAGGGCGAGCGGCGCCACGAACGCGGCTCCGATCAGCGCCGCCGTCCCACGCCTGCGCGGGGAGCTGGAACCACTGGTACCAACGGACATGGAATCCCTTTCGAAGGACCCGGGGTCCCCCTGGGCGGCCCGGTCTCCGGCGCGTCCGGCGCCTCGTTCCGTGCCGCCCCCGCCCACCGGAAGGTCGTAGCTGGCTGTGCGGCCGGCGGGCGATCCCGGGCGGTGCTCGATGCACACGGCGGTGGAATCTAGGGACCCGTGCGCCCCGGAATCAACCAACGCCCCGTCATTCCAGGCCAGTTGCCTGTTACCCGGAGTATCGGCGATTTTCGGACACCCCTTTGATCCATGGATATCGGCATTTGATGACCCCGCACCGAAACGATCTGTGACCCGGCTCACCGCGCCAACTTCCATGCACCCCGCATGTGTTGACAGGGAGTGAGGGGTTCCGGGGGTGGTCTCACCCTCCGCCGGGGACGGTTCGATTCCGTTCGCCTTCGCGCGTGACCCCGGCCACAGATCCTCCGTTGTCGTTTGTACGAGAGAAGCCGGGAACCGCCCGGCGCATCCACTCAGTTCCTAGGAGCCACCCGTGCCGCGCATGCTCGACGTCAGTGAGGACGTCCGCGCCGAGATCGGCGACGAAGAAGCCGAGCGGCTGCTCGCCGGCGAGAACGCCCCGGGCAGCTACGACTGCACCTCCTGCCGCACGCCGGGCGACTCCGAGCAGGAGCGCACCAGCACCGTCCTGTTCGTCGGCGAGGAGACCGCGGTGCTCGCCTTCGCCCACGCAAGCTGTATCCCCTCGCAGGTCGTCCAGGTCGCGGAGGAACAGCTCCAGGGCGCCGTCCGCTCCATCACGGGCGAGGAGCCGGTCGGCGGGGCCGCCGGGCAGGCGGTGCTCGGCATCACCAGTGGGCTGGTCCTGATCGAGGGCGATCTGCACCCGGCGCTCGTGGTGGAGCCGACCGTTCCGATCGCCCGGCCCGGCTCGGGCGGCACCAGCGACGAATTCCTGCCGCTCCTCATCGAGCAGGGCTTCGTGCCGGTGACCGACATGAGCCTGCTGCCCGCGGTGCTGCCGGGCTGGTCCGTACTGCTCGCGATGGGCCAGCTGCACGCCGTCCTCCAGCCCGGCACCGGCGGCAGCGGCTCGGTCTCGTGGTGGCAGGCGCACCAGCCGCTCCAGGTGACCGAGGGCTGGCGTGCCGCCGCCAACAAGTCCCAGCGCGTGCTGGTCTTCGCCGTACCGGTCGGCGTCATCGGCCAGCAGCCCCGCGAGGACCTGCTCAGGGACGCCCTGGAGAAGGCCGCAGCCGACGGCCGTCTGGTGGCCGCCGCCATGCCGCTGGCCGGCACGTGAGGATGGCCGCCACCTGAGGATCCTTCCCCCGGGACGCCCCTTCCGCCCTTCCGCGCCCTTGCCGGCCCCGGCACAAGGGCCGGGATCACGGAAGGGGCGTCCGGCGTGAGCCCGCGGCGCGAGACCGCCGCGCGAGACCGCCGCGCGGAAGGGGCCTCCGGCCTGAGCCCGCGGCGCGAGACCGCCGCGCGGAAGGGGCCTCCGGCGTAAGGCCCGCGCCGCGCGGGAGGGGCGTGGGGCGCCCCGTGCCGCGCTACCGATAAACCGGGGCGGCCCGCATCCCCGGGCCCGGCGGGGTCGTTGGCACATACGTGCACTCATACGACCCCTCCCGCCAGCCGTACCAGTCCCAGATCCCGGCCATGCGCCCCTCGGGCGACGCATCGGGAGCCCACTCCCCCACGCCGATCTACGACGCGCTGTACTCGGAGTACCGGCGGTCCTTCCGTGCCCTCCCCGGCGACCGGTCCGGCGAGGAGAACCTCGGGTTCACCGGGTTCGGAGCGCTCGGCACCGGGTTCGTACCGGTGGCGCACGGCACACGGGCCGGCCATCAGGCGGGTCACCAGACCCAGCACTTCCCCGCCACCTACGTGGGGAACTGGCACGTGCACCCCGCGATGAACGCGAGCGGGCGGCAGTACGCCGGGCAGCATCAGCTCCCGGCGGCACTGCCGCCCGGCCCCCGCAGGGGACTGTGAACCGTCGCCCGTGAGTCTCCCGTGAGGCGATCACCCCCTCACGGGGCTCCCGTGCGGGGGTCGCCGTTTCCCACGGCCCCCGCGAGGGTGTTACTTCTTACGGCCGCGCTTCTCGCGCACCCGCACCGAGATGTGGATCGGGGTGCCCTCGAAGCCGAACTCCTCGCGCAGCCGGCGCTCGATGAAGCGCCGGTAGCCGGCCTCGATGAAGCCGGAGGCGAAGAGCACGAAGCGCGGCGGCTTGGTACCCGCCTGCGTACCGAACAGGATGCGCGGCTGCTTTCCGCCGCGGATCGGGTGCGGGTGGCCGGCCACGAGCTCGCCGAGGAAGGCGTTGAGGCGGCCGGTGGGGACGCGGGTCTCCCAGCCGGCGAGCGCGGTCTCGATCGCGGGGACCAGCTTCTCCATGTGGCGGCCGGTCAGCGCGGAGACGTTGACGCGGGGCGCCCAGGCGACCTGCTGCATCTCCGTCTCGATCTCGCGCTCCAGGTAGTAGCGCCGCTCCTCGTCGAGGGTGTCCCACTTGTTGTATGCGATGACCAGGGCGCGCCCGGCCTCGACGGCCATCGTGATGATCCGCTGGTCCTGCACGGAGATCGACTCGCTGGTGTCGATGAGGACGACCGCGACCTCCGCCTTCTCGACGGCGGCGGCGGTACGCAGCGAGGCGTAGTAGTCGGCACCCTCCTGGAGGTGGACGCGGCGGCGGATGCCGGCCGTGTCGACGAACTTCCAGGTGATCCCGCCCAGTTCGATGAGCTCGTCGACCGGGTCGCGGGTGGTGCCGGACTGGGCGTTGACGACGACCCGGTCCTCCTTGGCGACCTGGTTCAGGAGCGAGGACTTGCCGACGTTCGGCCGGCCGATGAGCGCGATGCGGCGCGGGCCGCCCACCGCGGTGCCGAAACGCTGCTCCGGGGCCTCGGGCAGCGCCTTCAGGATCTCGTCGAGCAGGTCGCCGGTGCCGCGGCCGTGCAGCGCGGAGATCGGGAAGGGCTCGCCGAGGCCGAGCGACCACAGGGTGGCGGCGTCGGACTCGCCGGACATGCCGTCGACCTTGTTGGCGGCGAGCACGACGGGCTTGCCCGCGCGGCGCAGGAGGCGGACGACGGCCTCGTCGGTGTCGGTGGCGCCCACCGTGGCGTCCACGACGAAGACGACGGCGTCGGCTGCCTCGATGGCGAACTCGGCCTGGGCCGCCACCGAGGCGTCAAGGCCGAGGACGTCCTGCTCCCAGCCGCCGGTGTCGACGACCTTGAAGCGGCGGCCCGCCCACTCGGCCTCGTAGGTGACGCGGTCACGAGTGACGCCGGGCTTGTCCTGGACGACGGCCTCGCGGCGGCCGATGATGCGGTTCACCAGGGTCGACTTGCCGACATTGGGGCGGCCGACGACGGCGAGGGCCGGGAGCGGGCCGTGGCCGGCTTCGTCGAGGGCGTCCTCGATGTCCTCGGCGTCGAAGCCCTCCTCGGCGGCGAGCTCCATGAACTCCGCGAACTCGGCGTCGCCGAGTGCTCCGTGGTCGTGCTGGTCGTTCATGAAGTCCGTACCTCGTTCATCGTCGTGATCGGTGGACCGCGATCGAGCGGTCCACTACTGAAAGTCTGGCCTAGCGCCCGGTCAGGCGCCTGGCATGCGCCAGGTGGCCGGTGAGCCGGTCCTGGATGCGGACGGTGGCCTCGTCGAGTGCCTTGCGGGTGCGGCGTCCGCTGCCGTCCCCCGCTTCGAACGGGTCTCCGAAGACCACGTCGACGCTGCTGCGCAGCGGGGGCAGCGCCTTTATCAACCGGCCGCGGCGCTCGGTGCTTCCCAGGACGGCCACCGGAACGATGGGCGCCCCCGACCGGACGGCGAAGTAGGCGAGGCCGGCCCGCAGCGACGCGAAGTCGCCGTCGCCCCGGGTGCCCTCGGGGAAGATCCCGAGGACGCCGCCGCGGTCGAGCACGGCCAGCGCGTCGGTGATCGCGGTGCGGTCGGCGACCGTCCGGTCGACCTTGAGCTGGCCGATGCCTTCGAGGAACGGGCCGAGCGGCCCCACGAAGGCTTCCTTCTTGATCAGGAAGTGGGTGCCGCGCGGGGCGGTGCCCATGACCATCGGGCCGTCGATGTTGTGGGAGTGGTTGACGGCGAAGATCACCGGACCGCCCGCCGGAACCCGCCAGGCGCCGAGCACCCGGGGCTTCCAGAGCCCGTACATCAGACCGACACCGATCCGGCGGCCGATCTCGGCGCCTCGGTTCGAGGGAACCGTCACTTGGCGGCCTGCTTCTCCTCGATGAGGGTGACGACGCACTCGATGACCTGGTCGAGCGTGAGCTCGGTGGTGTCCACCTCGACCGCGTCGTCGGCCTTGGCCAGCGGGGACGTCTTGCGGCCGGAGTCGGCCGCGTCCCGCTTGATCAGGGCTTCCCGGGTGGCGGCCACGTCGGCGCCCTTGATCTCGCCGCTGCGGCGGGCCGCACGCGCCTCGGGGGACGCGGTGAGGAACACCTTCAGGTCGGCGTCGGGCAGCACGGTCGTGCCGATGTCACGGCCCTCGACCACGATGCCCTGCCCGGCGTGGGCGGCGATGTCGCGCTGGAGCTGGGTGATCAGGGCCCGCACCTCGGGGACGGCGCTCACCGCGCTGACCTTGGAGGTGACCTCCTGGGTACGGATCGGGCCCGAGGCGTCCTCACCGTCGACGGTGATCGTCGGCGCCGAGGGGTCGGTGCCGGAGACGATCACGGGCTTGGCGGCGGCGACGGCGATCTCCGCCGCATCGCCGATGTCGATCCCGTTGCTGATCATCCACCAGGTGATCGCCCGGTACTGGGCTCCGGTGTCCAGATAGCTCAGCCCCAGCTTGGCGGCGACCGCCTTGGAGGTGCTGGACTTGCCGGTGCCGGAGGGGCCGTCGATGGCGACAATCACTGCTGCCGGAGTGCTCCTGGCGGCGCTTTCCACGGTGACGGACACCTTCCTGGTACGGGGCGGGGAATGCTCGGGACGCAAATCCGCCCCGTACAAGGTTACTGGCTCGTGCGAGCCCCCCGTCCCGCACGGGCGGCACGACCGCGTCACTGCCTGATGGACCAGCCCCGCTCCCGCAGCGCCGCGCTCAGGCCGGGCGCCGACGCGGGCTCGACCATCAGCTGCACCAGACCGGCCCGCTGGCCGGTCGCGTGCTCGATGCGGACGTCCTCGATGTTGACCCCGGCCCGGCCGGCGTCGGCGAAGAGCCGCGCGAGACCGCCCGGCTCGTCGCTGAGCAGCACGGCGACGACCTCGTAGGTGGCGGGCGCCGTGCCGTGCTTGCCCGGCACCCTGACCCGACCCGCGTTTCCGCGCCGCAGCACGTCCTCGATGCCCAGCGCGCCGCCCCGGCGCTTGTCCTCGTCGGCGGACTCGAGGGCCCGCAGGGCGCGCACCGTCTCGTCCAGGTCGGAGGCGATCCCGGACAGCACGTCGGCCACCGGGCCCGGGTTGGCGGAGAGGATGTCGACCCACATCCGGGGGTCGGACGCCGCGATGCGGGTGACGTCGCGGATGCCCTGGCCGCACAGCCGTACCGCCGTCTCGTCGGCCTCTTCGAGGCGGGCCGCGACCATCGAGGAGACCAGCTGCGGGGTGTGCGAGACGAGCGCGACGGCCCGGTCGTGTGCGTCGGCGTCCATGACCACCGGCACGGCACGGCACAGCGCGACCAGCTCCAGCGCCAGGTTCAGCACCTCGGTGTCGGCGTCGCGGGTCGGCGTGAGCACCCAGGGGCGCCCCTCGAAGAGGTCGGGGGTGGCGGCGAGCGGGCCCGAGCGTTCCTTGCCGGCCATGGGGTGCGTACCGATGTAGGAGCTCAGATCGCAGCCGAGCGCCAGCAGCTCGCGGCGCGGGCCGCCCTTGACGCTGGCCACATCGATGTAGGCGCGGGCCACGCCACCGCGTATGGCCTCGGCGAGGGTCGCCGCCACGTGCGCGGGCGGCACCGCCACGACGACGAGGTCGACCCGGCCCCCGGGCGGCTCGTCCGTACCGGCACCGAGCGCCGCCGCGGTACGGGCCTGGCCGGGGTCGTGGTCGGCGAGGTGCACGATGATGCCGCGGCCTGCGAGGGACAGGGCCGCGGAGGTGCCGATCAGGCCGGTGCCGATGACGAGGGCGGTTCTCACTGGGCGATGTCCTTACGGAGGGCGGCGGCTGCGCCGAGGTAGACATGGGCGATCTCGGACCGGTCGAGAGAGGTCTCGACGTGCGCGAGGACACGTACCACGCGGGGCATGGCCCCGGTGATGTCCAGCTCCTGCGCGCAGATCAGCGGTACGTCGGCGATGCCGAGGCGGCGCGCGGCGGCGGCCGGGAAGTCGCTGTGCAGGTCGGGGGTGGCCGTGAACCAGATGCTGATGAGCTCGTCGGGGGTCAGGCCGTTGCGCTCAAGTATCTCCGTGAGCAGCGCGCCGACCCGCTCGTCCATGTGCCCGGCTTCGTCCCGCTCCAGCTGGACGGCCCCGCGGACCGCTCGTACCGCCACGACGTACTCCTCGGACTTTGGCCTTAGGTCATTGCTCCCGTTCAGCGTAGTCAGCCCCCGCCGGTCCGGCACGGGGCGCCCTGCGGGCCCGCCGCGCCGGGCGCGGCTCCTCTATGCCGGGTGCGCTACAGGGGCGCGGGGCCCGGGGTCACCTCGGCCGGCCGGGTGGGACGCCGGCGTCACCCCCGCGGTGGAGCCGTCGGTGCTTCGTCCCGGGGCCCGTGGGCGCCAGGATGCTCCTGCCAGCGACGACCTGAGGAGCACACGATGGAAGCAGTCACCAGCCGCCGGACCGTACTCGTGGCGGCGGCCGGCGCCGCAGCCCTGGCGGGGTGCTCCAACTCCGGTGACAGTGAGGGGAGTTCGGCCCCGACCCCCAGCGCACCGGGCACGCCGGGCACGCCGGGCCGGGCGAGCTCGCCCGCCGGGGCCGGGCAGGTCCTCGCCAAGACCTCGGACATCCCGGTCGGCGGCGGCAAGATCTTCGCCGAGCAGAAGGTCGTCGTCACGCAGCCGCAGGCGGGCACCTTCAAGGGGTTCTCGGCGATCTGCACGCACCAGGGCTGCACCGTCTCCAGCGTGTCCGGCGGCACCATCAACTGTCCGTGCCACGGCAGCAAGTACCACATCGCGGACGCGTCGGTCGCCCAGGGCCCGGCCACCCGCCCCCTGCCCGCGCGGCAGATCACCGTGGAGGCGGATGCGGTCCGGCTGCCCTGACCGGCGACCATGGGTGGCATGACGCCCGAAGAACTCGTCGCCGGCCACACCGTCTACTCCTGTGTCATGGGCTCACGCGCCTTCGGGCTCGCGACCGAGGACAGCGACACCGACATCCGCGGGATCTACCTCGCGCCGACCCCGCTCTACTGGCGCTTCGAGAAGCCGCCCACCCATGTGGAGGGCCCGGCCGACGAGCAGTTCAGCTGGGAGCTCGAACGGTTCTGCGAGCTTGCCCTGCGCGCCAATCCGAACATCCTGGAGTGCCTGCACTCCCCGCTGGTCGAGCACATCGACGACACCGGGCGGGAACTTCTCGCGCTGCGCGGGGCGTTCCTCTCCCGCAGGGCCCACGAGACCTTCGCGCGCTACGCGCTGGGCCAGCGCAAGAAGCTCGACGCGGACGTACGGCAGCACGGCGCGCCGCGGTGGAAGCACGCCATGCATCTGCTGCGGCTGCTCATGAGCTGCCGCGACCTGCTGCGTACCGGCGTGCTCACGGTCGACGTGGGCATCGCACGCGAGCAGCTGCTCGCGGTCAGGCGCGGCGAGGTCTCCTGGCCCGAGGTCGAGTCCTGGATGGCCCGTCTGATGGCCGAGTCCGACGCGGCGGCCGGCCACAGCCCCCTGCCCGCCGCCCCCGACCGGGCCCGCGTGGCGGACTTCCTGTACCGCACCCGCCGCGCATCGGCCCTGGCGGGCCACGCGTAGCGCAGCCCGCTCAACCGACCAGGCGCTGCCGTACGACGAAGTCGTGCAGCGCGTCGTACCCGGTGGCGGCCTCGGGCAGGCAGGACACGGCCTGGGCCGCGTCCAGGACGGCGTGCAGCGCCTCGATGTCGGCGGCGACGCGCTCCCGGTCGAGCCCGGTCGCCGCGCCGTGCTCGGCCTCGGCCTTCACGGCGATCAGCTCGGGCAGATGGCCGGGGGCCTCCGGTATCTCGCGGGCGAGCACGGCCAGGTCCGCCTCCATCCGCCCGCTGCGCATGAGGTGGATGCCGGTGAGCAGCACCCGGAACGTGTAGAGCAGCGGCTTCAGTTCACCGCTCTTCTCGAACAGCCGCCACTGGGTGCCCGCGAAGCCCCGGTAGTGGTGGGCGTGGTGCGAGGTCAGCACGGACGGCGCGAGCGCCACGAGTTCGGCGTGCGCGTCCGTCGTGTGCACGACCAGCGGCGAGAGCAGCTGCTCCAGTACGTATCCGTTGCGGCGCAGCATCAGGCGTACGAACTTGCGCAGGTCATGGGTGACGAGGTCCATCTCCACGCCGTCCTGCGACCACATCCGCGACCGCGTCTCCTCCGGCTCCCGCAGCCCGATCAGCGCTTCGGTCGGCAGGATGTGCACGCCGCGCAGGTCGACGTCGGAGTCGCGGGAGGGGAAGCCGTACAGGTGCGCGCCGGAGACCGTGGCGAACAGCAGCGGTCCTGGCTGTCCTGCGATGACGGGCGCGAGGGTGGCGAGGTCGAGGTCGATCATGGCTCAAGCATCCCAGAGCGCCCCCAGGGTCAGGAGTTCGCTGCGGTACTCGATGCGCTCGGCCCACTCCTTGGGCCAGGCCGCCGCCCCGAGGTGGGCGCCCGCGAAGGCGCCGGCCAGGCACGCGATGGAGTCCGAGTCGCCCTGGGTGCAGGCCGCCCGGCGCAGGGCGGTCAGGGGCTCGTCGGGAAAGAGCAGGAAGCAGTGCAGGGCCGTGGCGAGGGCTTCCTCGGCGATCCAGCCGTCCCCCGTGGCCAGGCAGGGGTCGGTCTCGGGCGAGGGGTCGCGGAGCGCCTTGAGCACCCGGTCCAGGGCGTCGAGGCAGTCGTCCCAGCCGCGTGCGATGAAGTGGCCGGGGCTCGGGTCCTGCGAGCGCGTCCACAGGTCGCCGAGCCAGCGCTCGTGGTAGCGGGTGCGGTTCTCGTACGCGTAGGAGCGCAGCCGGCCGACCAGGCCCGCCGGGTCGGCGCCCTGGGCGAGCAGGTGCACGGCACGCGCGGTGAGGTCGGATGCGGCGAGCGCGGTGGGGTGGCCGTGGGTGAGCGCGGACTGCAACTGGGCGGCGCCCGCCCGCTGTTCCTCGCTCAGGCCGGGCACCAGGCCGATGGGCGCGACCCGCATGTTGGCGCCGCAGCCCTTGGAGCCGATCCGGCTCGCCTGCCGCCACGGCAGCCCCTGGTCCAGCTGGGCGCAGGCCACCAGGCAGGTGCGGCCGGGGGCGCGGTTGTTCTCGGGCGAGTGGTACCAGGCGATGAACTCCTCGCGGACCGGGCCTTCGAGGCGGCCGGGGTCGAGCAGCCCGCGGGCCATGGCAGCGCGGATGCCACGGCCGAGGGCGAGCGTCATCTGGGTGTCGTCGGTGACGGTCGCGGGTTTCGGCAGCGCCATCTCGCGCCACGGTCCGCACTTGGCGAGGATCGCGGGTACGTCGTTGAACTCGGTCGGGAAGCCGAGGGCGTCCCCCAGGGCGAGGCCGATCAGGGCTCCGGTGGCGGTCTGTTTCGCGGCACGGTTCATGTCTGTCGTCCCTCCGGGCGCAGCAGGGGCGGGTGCAGCACGGTCGCTGGACCGGCCCGGTGGAGCGCGGCCGGTTTGCCCCGGCCGCCGGTCAGCCGCGAGGCGCCTGCCACCTGCTCGACGAAGCCGGGCGTGGCAAGCACCTTGCGGCGGAAGTTGGGGCGGTCGAGCACGGTGCCCCAGACCGTCTCGTACACCTGCTGGAGCTCGCCGAGGGTGAACTCGGGCGGGCAGAACGAGGTGGCGAGGCAGGTGTATTCGAGCTTGGCGCCGACGCGAACGCGCGCGTCGGCGAGGATGTCGGCGTGGTCGAAGGCGAGCTGTCGGTGGCTGGTGAAGGCGACCCACTCGGCGTGCGCCGCGTCGCCGCCGCCGCGCGGTTCGGGCAGGTCGGGCACGAGCGCGGTGTACGCCACCGACACGACCCGCATCCGGGGGTCGCGGTCGGGCTCGCTGTAGGTGCGCAGCTGTTCCAGGTGCAAGGTGGCCACCACGTCGTCCGGCAGGCCCGTCTCCTCGGCCAGTTCGCGGCGGGCCGCGGCCTCGGCGGACTCGCGGGGCCGTACGAACCCGCCGGGCAGCGCCCACGCCCCGGCGTACGGGTCCTGGCCGCGCCGGATGAGCAGCGCGTGCAGGGCGCCCTCGCGCACCGTGAACACGGCGAGGTCCACGGTGACGGCGAACGGTTCGAAGGCGTGCGGGTCGTACCCCTCGGGCGCTGTGCCCGCACGGGTGCGGCCCTCGCCGCGCGCCGTCCCGGTGGGGTCCTGGTGCGGGCCGCCCGGCCCGGCGGCGCTCACCGCCGCTCCCGCAGCGGGTCGGCGAGGTCCCAGCCCCGGTCAAGCAGCGCGTCCACGGCGGCGACCGCAGTGGCCAGACGCTCCTCGTGCGGGCCGCGCAGTGCGATGAACTCCCGCCCTGTACGGGCCAGTTCGGCCCGGAAGCGGTCGGTCATCCAGGGCCGCAGCTCCTCGCCGTCGCGCAGCCCGTCGTCCTCGAAGGGCACCCCTTCGTGGTCGGTGAGCAGCCACAGGTGGTGGGGCGCGGCCCGTTCGGCGACCGCGTCGACGCGCGGGTTGCGGTCGCCCACGTAGCGCTCGTGCCACACCGTGGTGGCGAAGGAGTCGGTGTCGCAGAACAGCACGGGCGAGCCGAGCCCGGCGGCACTGTTCTCGCGCTCGTTCTGCCGCTGGGCGATCACCGGGAACTCGTCCGAGCCGAACGCGACGTCCTCCCACCGCGCCTGCGGGTGACCGGCGCGCAGCGCGGCCAGCTTGCCCTCGCTGTACTCGCGCCCGTACTCCTCGACCCATCGGGTGTGGGCCCAGACGCCGCCTCGGGCGCGGTAGTGCCCGGCGAGGGCGCGGGCCATCGTGGTGGTGCCGGTGGACTCGGCGCCGAGCACGACCACGCGCCGGGCGAGCCAGGCCCGTACCGGGGCCGCGAGGTAGTCCCAGCTGCCCACGGGGTCCTTGCGCACGGCGGTGCCGGAGACGGGGAACAGCGTGCGGTCCTGGTCGACGAGGACGTGCTCGGCGTCGAAGCGGCGGGCGAGTTCGTCACCGTAGGACTCGGAGGTGAAGACCGCGTCCACCCGCTCGGGGACCGCGCCCCGGAAGACCGCCATGTGGGCGTCCCATATGCGCGGGTCGACCAGGTCCATCTCGGTGTCGTCGACGGCCCCCACGATGCGGGCGCCCGGATGTGCCTCGCGCATCCACCGGACCCGTTCGGCCAGCGGGATCGTCTCCACGGAGGCCGCGCACACCAGGACCGTGAGCCGTTCACAGCGGCCGGCCGCGGTGTTCACCAGGTGGTGGTGGCCGGCGTGCGGCGGATAGAACTTGCCGAGGACCAGGCCGTGTTCGTAACGCTTCACGCCGTCGCCTCCACGAGCCCGCCGGGCCGGGCACCCAGCTCACGCCGCCAGCCCCGCAGTCCGATCAGGCACAGGGTCAGGAAGCCGACGTACAGGAGCGAGGTCAGATAGAGCTCCTTGGAGGCGTAGAGCGGGATGTACACCACGTCCGCCGCGATCCACAGCCACCAGGACTCGACGAGCTTCTTGCACTGCCCGTACGTCGCCGTCAGGGACAGCGCCGTGGTGAGCGCGTCCCAGAACGGGACGGTCGAGTCGGTGGCCGCGCCGAGCAGGAAGGTCAGCGCGACGGTCCCCACCGCCCCCGCCGCGAGCAGCCACTGCCACTCGGTGCGGGTCGTCCGCCGGACCGCGAGTGCGCCGGGACCTGGTCCACCCCCGTGGGCCCAGGTCCACCAGCCGTACGCGGCGAGGACGATGAAGACGACCTGGAGCCCGGCGTCGGCGTACAGGCCCGCCTGGAGGAACAGCACGATGAAGAACACGTTGTTGGCAAGGCCCACCGGCCAGTTGGCGATGTGCTGCCGGGCCACCAGCCAGACGCAGAGCGCGCCGCTGGCGAAGCCGAGGATTTCCGTCCAGGTGAGGCTCACGCCGACCTCCTTAATGGTCACTGTGACTATAAAGGGGGTCGGCGTGGGCGCACAAGGCCTCGGGCCGCGCACGACGAAAGAGCCCGGCTTCCCCTCGACAGGGGGAAACCGGGCTCTCTCAGCGGGTGTTGCGGGTCCTTGGAGCGCGACCTCCTTGGAGCGCACCTTGTTGGAGCGCGACCTGGTTGGAGCGCGACCTCCTCAGACCTCGGCCTCCTCAGACCTCGGCCTCCTCAGACCTCGGCCTCCTCAGACCTCGGCTCTTCAGACCTCGGCTCTTCAGACCTCGGGTGCTTTAGAGCTCGACCTCGCGCATCAGCATGCCGACCTCGGTGTTGGTGAGGCGGCGCAGCCAGCCGGACTTCTGGTCGCCCAGCCCGATCGGGCCGAACCCGACGCGCACCAGCTTCTCGACCGGGAAGCCCGCCTCGGCCATCATGCGGCGCACGATGTGCTTGCGGCCCTCGTGGAGCTCGATCTCGACGAGGTAGTTCTTGCCGGTCTGCTGGATGACGCGGAAGGCGTCGGCGCGCGCGTAGCCGTCCTCCAGCTGGATGCCCTCCTTGAGCCGCTTGCCGATCTCGCGCGGCAGCGGGCCCGTGATGGCGGCCAGGTAGGTCTTCTTCACGCCGTACTTGGGGTGGGTCAGACGGTGGGCCAGCTCGCCGTGGTTGGTGAGCAGGATGATGCCCTCGGTCTCGGTGTCGAGCCGGCCGACGTGGAAGAGCCGGGTCTCGCGGTTGGTGACGTAGTCACCGAGGCACTGGCGGCCGTCCGGGTCCTCCATGGTGGAGACGACGCCGGCCGGCTTGTTCAGCGCGAAGAACAGGTACGACTGGGTGGCGACGGTGAGGCCGTCCACCTTGATCTCGTCCTTCTCGGGGTCGACGCGCTTGCCCTGTTCGAGCACGATCTCGCCGTTGACCTCGACGCGGGCCTGCTCGATCAGCTCCTCGCAGGCGCGGCGCGAACCCATGCCGGCCCTGGCCAGCACCTTCTGCAGGCGCTCGCCCTCCTGCTCGGCGCCGGGGAACGTCTTGGGGGTCTTCACGTCCGGCTTGTCCGCGTACCGGTCGCGGTTGCGCTGCTCGATCTTGGCGTCGAGCTCGCGCGGACGGGCCTGGCCGAGCCGCTGGCCGTGCGGGCCCCGGCGGACCGGGGTGCCGCCCTGCGGCGACTTGGGGCCGCCCTTGGCGCCGCCGCGCGCCGAGGCGCCGCGGCCGCTGCGCGGGGTGCCCGACTTGTCGTCGAAGCCGCCCACGTCGTAGGTGCGCTCCTCGGGGCGCGGGGGGCGCTGCTTGCCGCTGCCGCTCTGGCGCGGGCCGCCGCCCTGGCGCTGGCCGTCCCGGCCGCCGCCGCCACCGGCGCCGCGGTTACCGCCGCCGCCGCTGCCGCCCCGGCCTCCGGCACCACCACCACTGCTGCCGCGGCCGCCGCTGTTGCCACCACGGCTCCCGCCGTTGTTTCCGCTGCTGTTCCTGCCGCTGCTGCTTCGCATCACATGTCCGTCTTGTCGTCTGCGTGGGTCTCCGGCGCGTCCGGCGCGTCCGGGTCGAACGACGGAACACCCTCCAGCGTCTCTGCCTCGATCGCGTCCGCCTCGGGGAGGAAGGGCGCGAGCTCCGGGAGCTCGTCCAGGCCGCGCAGGCCCATCCGCTCCAGAAAGTAGTTCGTCGTCCTGTAAAGGATCGCACCTGTTTCGGGTTCCGTGCCCGCCTCGTCGACCAGACCCCGCTGGAGCAGGGTCCGCATGACCCCGTCACAGTTCACTCCGCGCACCGCGGAGACCCGCGACCGGCTCACCGGCTGGCGGTACGCGACGACCGCCAGGGTTTCCAGGGCCGCCTGGGTGAGCCGCGCCTGCTGGCCGTCCAGGACGAAGCCCTCGACGGCGTCGGCGTACGCGGCCCGGCTGTAGAACCGCCAGCCGCCCGCCACGAGCCGCAGCTCGAAGCCGCGGCCCTGGACGGTGTACTCGTCGGCCAGCTCCCGCAGGGCGTCCGCCACGGCCCGTCGCGGCCGTTCGAGGACCTTGGCGAGGTGTTCCTCGGTGGCGGGCTCGTCGACGACCATGAGGACGGCCTCCAGGGCGGGCTTCAGCGCCAGTTCCTCGCTCACGCCTTCTGCGCTCATGCCGTCTCCTCCTCCGTCACCACATGGTCGAACTCATCGGTCACCGTCGGCATCGCGTCGCCCTCCTGGCCGCTCCAGCGCACCATCAGCTCCCCCAGGGCCTCGTCCTGGTCCAGGACGACGGCTTTCTCGCGGTAGAGCTCCAGGAGGGCCAGGAAGCGGGCGACCACGGTCAGGGTGTCCGGGGCGTCCGCGGCCAGTACCCGGAAGCTGGTCTCCCCTGCCTCGCGCAGCCGCGCCACCACGATCGCGGCCTGCTCCCGCACCGAGACGAGCGGGGCGTGGATGTGGTCGACGTACACCTGCGGCTTCGCCCTGGGCTGCATGGCCTTGACGGCCAGCTTCGCGAAGCCCTCCGCGCCGATGCTGATCACGACATCGGGCAGCAGCTCGGCGAGGTGCGTCTCCAGGCCCACGGTACGGGGATGTCTGCGCGCCTCGCCGTCCAGCCGCTCACTGAAGATGTCCGCGACCCGCTTGTACGCCCGGTACTGGAGCAGCCGCGCGAACAGCAGGTCACGGGCCTCCAGCAGCGCGAGATCGGCCTCGTCCTCGACCTCGGCGGCGGGCAGCAGCCGGGCCGCCTTGAGGTCGAGCAGGGTGGCGGCCACGACCAGGAACTCGGTCGTCTGATCCAGGTCCCAGTCCGGGCCCATGGCCCTGATGTGCGCCATGAACTCGTCGGTGACCTTGGACAGGGCGACCTCGGTCACGTCCATCTTGTGCTTGGAGATCAGCTGGAGGAGCAGGTCGAAGGGCCCCTCGAAGTTGGCGAGCCGCACGGTGAACCGCCCGTCACCGGGCTCGGGTGCGGGTGCGGGTGCGGTACCGGCTTCGGAACCGGGCTCCGGTGCGGGTGCGGTACCGGCTTCAAAACCGGCATCCGGTGCGGCTTCGGCTTCGGCGGGCGCCGGCTCGTCGTCAGCCGTTGGCGATGCAACCCCGTCAGGCCCACATTCAGCCCCTGAGGCGTCTGAGGAGCGGGGGTCCGGGGGCGCTGTGCTCATGGGCGGCTCCGCCGCGGGCCCCGCGGGCCCTGGCGCCACCCACTCGGCCTCACCCGAATCCGACCCCCTGAGGGCCTCGGGAAGGGGCGGGGTGGGGGTCATCCCCCCGGGCCCCCGCCCCAGCGCACGCCGCACCCCTCGCGCAGCGGGAACGTCGGGCTCGTCAGCAGTCGGCAAGGGTGGTCCAGGGGAGAAAAAGGCGGGTGGGCGGGGCGAGGGGGCTCCGCCGCAGGCTAACCGCTACCGCCCCCGAAGACGCCGTACGAGAATGCTCGCGTCGCCCCGCGACTCCAGGTCGGCGAGGACCACGGCGACCGCCTCCCGCACGATCCGCCCGCGGTCCACCGCGAGCCCGTGCTCACCGCGCAGGACCAGGCGCGCGTGCTCCAGGTCCATCAGCTCCTCGGCGGACACGTACACGGTGATCTTCTCGTCGTGCCGCTCGCGCCCGCTGGGCCGCCGGTTGGCCGCCCGCTGACGGCGCCGCTGCTGTGCGGTGCCGGAGCCGCCCTGCGGGGGCGTGCGCCGGGCCTTGGCCTCCGCCTCGGCGGCGCCGCGGCTGCGCGGTTCCGCCGTGCCGGAGTCCTCGTCGGCGGCGGTGTGCTCCGCCTCGGGGGCCTGCTCGGCGGCGACGGGCTCGCTCTCACCCGCCGGGGCGGGCACCCGCGCCTCCGCGTTGGCCCCCCGCCTCGGAGCGGACGGCGACAGCGCCATCCCCCCGGTCGTACGGAACAGCTCGTCGGCCCCGGGCAGACTCACTCGGCGTGACACCGGGCGAGCACCTCCCTGGCAAGCTGACGGTAGGCGGCCGCGCCGACGGAGTTGGACGCGTACGTCGTGATCGGCTCACCGGCGACGGTGGTCTCCGGGAAGCGCACCGTCCGGCCGATGACCGTGTGGTAGACGTGGTCGTCGAAGGCCTCGACCACGCGGGCCAGGACCTCGCGGCTGTGCACCGTGCGCGAGTCGTACATCGTGGCGAGGATGCCGTCCAGCTCCAGGTCGGGGTTGAGACGTTCCTGCACCTTCTCGATGGTCTCGGTCAGCAGGGCCACACCGCGCAGCGCGAAGAACTCGCACTCCAGCGGCACGATGACCTTGTGAGCCGCCGTCAGGGCGTTGACGGTGAGCAGACCGAGCGAGGGCTGACAGTCGATCACGATGTAGTCGTAGTCCTGCATCAGCGGCTTGAGCGCCCGCTGGAGCGTGGACTCGCGCGCGACCTCGCTGACCAACTGCACCTCCGCGGCGGACAGGTCGATGTTGCTCGGCAGCAGGTCCATGTTGGGGACCGCGGTCTTGAGCAGCACCTCGTCGGCCGACATGCCCCGCTCCATGAGCAGGTTGTAGACGGTGAGGTCGAGTTCCATCGGGTTGACGCCGAGGCCGACCGACAGAGCTCCCTGCGGGTCGAAGTCGACGAGCAGCACGCGCCGTCCGTACTCCGCGAGCGCGGCACCCAGGTTGATGGTCGACGTCGTCTTGCCCACGCCGCCCTTCTGGTTGCACATCGCGATGATCTTCGCGGGACCGTGGTCGGTCAGCGGACCGGGGATCGGGAAGTACGGCAGCGGCCGTCCGGTGGGGCCGATCCGCTCGCGACGCTGGCGTGCGGCGTCGGGCGCGAGGGTGGCCGCGTACTCGGGGTCGGGCTCGTACTCGGCGTCGGGGTCGTAGAAGTGCCCCTGGGGCACCTCGTCAAAGTCGGCGAGGGCGGCGGTGTCCCGGCCGCTCTCGTTGCCGGCCGTGGCGTTCACGTGTAGGCCGTCCATCATCCGTGGGGCTGTCGTCATGTGCTGGGTGGTTTCGAAGGTGCGGACCGCGACGGAGCCGACAGCCTTGGGCCCCGAAGGGCTCTGGCCCCGTACGGACATCCCCGCAGGGATTCCTGAGTGACCACCTCCGGGAGTAAATGTCGACTCATTCACAAGTCGTCTTACCTCCTTGGACGTGACCAGGAAACTTTATCGATAGGTCAGCGTGGCACCATGCCGACGGTTGGCGACTCTATGGCGTGTCACCGGTCCGCAGCAACACAATCCGCCGGACCCGGCCCGATGTGTCGGCAACCGAACACCGCTCTGTCAAGGGCGTGCAGGCACCGGAGCCCACGTTTCACCCGTGCTCGAAACGGTTAAAGGGTTACGTTCGAGGCGAGTTGAGCGAGCCGGTCACAGGGGGGCAGAAGTGTCGCGATACACATCCGGCCGGACCTTGGTCCACAAGGTCCGGCCGGATGTGTGACGTTGACGGTCCGCGTTGACGAACCGGCGTTTTACTAGCCGAGGAGCGAGTGCAGCTCCACGTGCGGCAGGCCGTGGGCGTCGGCGACGGGACCGTAAACGACCTGGCCGTCATGGGTGTTGAGGCCCAGCGCGAGCGCTGCGTCGCGACGCAGCGCCTCGACCCAGCCGTTGTTCGCCAGCGACACGATGTAGGGCAGCGTGGCGTTGGTGAGGGCGTACGTGGAGGTGTTCGGCACCGCGCCCGGCATGTTGGCGACGCAGTAGAAGACCGAGTTGTGGACCATGAAGGTCGGCTCGGCGTGGGTGGTCGGACGCGAGTCCTCGAAGCAGCCGCCCTGGTCGATCGCGATGTCGACAAGGACACTTCCGGGCTTCATCTTGGCGACGAGCTCGTTGGTGACCAGCTTCGGGGCCTTGGCGCCGGGGATGAGCACCGCGCCGACGACGAGGTCGGCCTCGACGACGGCCTTCTCCAGCTCGTAGGCGTTGGAGACGATCGTCTGCACCTTGGTGCCGAAGACCTTGTCGGCCTCGCGGAGCTTGTTGATGTCCTTGTCGAGCAGGGTCACGTGGAAGCCCATGCCGACGGCGATCTGCGTGGCGTTCCAGCCGGAGACGCCGCCACCGATGACGACGGCCTTGCCGGCGTGGGTGCCGGGGACGCCGCCGGGCAGCACGCCGCGGCCACCGGCCGAGCGCATCAGGTGGTAGGCGCCGACCTGGGGGGCGAGCCGGCCCGCGACCTCGGACATCGGGGCCAGCAGCGGCAGCTGGCGGCCGGCCGTCTCGACGGTCTCGTACGCGATCGCGGTGGTGCCGGACTCCAGGAGGGCGTCCGTGCACGCGCGGGAGGCGGCGAGGTGCAGGTAGGTGAAGAGCGTCTGGTCCTTGCGGAGGCGGTGGTACTCCTCCGCGATGGGCTCCTTGACCTTGAGCAGCAGGTCGGCGGTGGCCCAGACCTCGTCGGCGGTGGGGAGGATCTCCGCGCCGGCGCCCACGTACTCGGCGTCCGTGATCGAGGAGCCGACGCCGGCGTTCTGCTCGACGAAGACCTGGTGGCCGTGGCGCACGAGCTCGTGCACGCCGGCGGGGGTGATGGCCACCCGGAACTCGTTGTTCTTGACCTCGCGGGGGATACCGACCTTCACGTCGATCACGGTCCTTGGCTCAGGGGAAAAGGGGGGCAATGCCATACATACCCGGACGCACGACGGCACACCGGGAGGCACCGCAGGGAGTTGCGGCAGAGCCAGTCTAATGAAGGTTTTCCCGCTGTCTACCCTTACAAAGCTCCAACCTTTGGCTGAAGCGCTACGGATTTCGCAGGTCGTTTGGGGCTGCTGCCTCATCTTCCAGAAGTCGATCGGCCGTCGTGCGGTGCAATCGGGCGGCCGTGGGGTCGCCGAGCCGGTCGAGGGTGTCGGCGAGCCGGAGCTGGAGCGCGGCCTGCAACCGCAGATCATCGGCCCTGCGCGCCTGCTCCACCGCCTCCCGGCAGGTGCGCAGCGACTCCTCGGGGCGCCCGGCGTACTCCTGGACCCGGGCCGCCTCGCTCAACGCCCTTGCCTGGCTGGGGAGATCGCCGAGCCGTCGGTATCCGGCCACCGCGGCGCGCCAGCACCGCAGCGCCTCGCCGTAGCGGCCCGCATAGGTGTGCACGGTGGCGAGCCGGCCGTACAGCCGGGCCTCGTCGGCGCGCTCACCGCGGGCGAGCCGCTGGGAGAGGGCGCGGCCGTACCAGTCGGACGCCCGGTGCCAGTCCCCCAGCTCCTGGTGCGCGCCGCCTACGGATTCCATCGCGCGGCCGGTGGCGTACGGATCGTTCGCCGCGCGCCCGGCGTCCAGCGCGAGCCGGTAACGGGCCAGCGCCTCGGTGGTGCGTCCGGTCCCCGCGTCCAGGTCGCCGAGGTTGAGCAGCGCGGCCGCCTTCTCCCGGTGCAGTGCGCGCCGCTCGGCGACGTCGAGGACGAGCTGGTGCAGGCCGTACAGGTCGGGGGCCGCGGCCTCGGCGCCCCGGTGGGCGGCGAGCGCCCGCACCAGGGCCGCGACGAGACGGCGGGCGAGGGTGTCGAGCTCGCCGTCCTGGACGGCGACGCGGGCGGCGGCGAGCAGGGCCGGCCGCCGGCCGCTGAGCCAGGCGTCGGCCGCCGAGCGGCTGGGGAAGCGCAGGGCGCGCGGAAGCCCCGCGAGCCGCTTGCGGGCGGGCGAGCCCTCCGGCTCGGTGACGGCGCGGCAGGACTGGAGCAGCCGGACGGTCCGCTCCAGCATGCGGGCGCGGGCCAGCTGCACCTCGCCGGGCCGGTCCACGCTGTCGCAGAGCGTGTGCAGCAGCGGCGCGAGCGCGCCGGGCACCCGGTACTGCTCGGGCGCGTCCGGGTCCCTGCGCAGCAGTCCGTACGCCACGAAGTCGTTCAGGGCCGTCTGGGCGCCCGAGACCGAGCAGCCGGCCAGCGCAGAGGCGGTGTGCGCGTCGGCGATCCCGGCGGGAGCGAGACAGAGCAGTCGCAGTATCCGCGCGGCCGGCTGCGAGAGGCATTCGTACACGAGGCGGAAGGAGCGGGCCAACGGCCGTGCGGCGAGGGGGAGTTCGGCCACGTCGTCGGACATGGCACGCAGTTGCTTGGCCACGTCGGCGACGGCGGCCTTGGGCCGGGCCGCGAGCCAGCCGCCCACCAGGACGAGGGCGGCGGGCTGTCCCCCGCACGCCTCGACAAGGCTCTCGGCGGCGCGCGGGTCCACCGTGACGCGCACCGCGCCGGTGAAGCCCTCCAGGAGCTCGACGGCCGACTTGACGTCGAGACCGCCGAGGGTGCAGGGGCGGACGTCCGGGATCCCGGTGAGCGGTCCCGCCGCCGTCGCCACGACCAGGCAGCGGGAGGTGTCGGGCAGGAGCGGGCCGACCTGCTCCGCGTCCGCCGCGTCGTCGAGCAGCACGATCGCCCGGCGGTCCGCGAGCGCGCCCCGGACCAGCTCGGTCAGCTCGTCCTGGCCCGCCCCCGGCGGGGCCGGCACTTTCAGGACGTCGAGCAGGTCCCGGGCGACCCGCTCGACGGGGACCCGCGCTCCGCCGGGCTCGGTGAGCGCGGCGCGCAGCACCCCGTCGGGGTAGCGGCCCGCGACCTGGCGGGCCAGCTCGGCCGCCAGCGCGGTGCGCCCGGATCCGGGCCGTCCGGCGATGAGCAGAACCCTGGCCCGGGGCGACTTCTTTCCTGACAGGGTGTCAAGTCCGGCCCGTTCGATGTCGGCCCGGAGTTCCTTCAACTCCCGGTGCCTGCCCAGGAATTCCTCCGTGCGCTGCCCGGCGGCTGCGCCACCCACGTCCACCGCCTGATCCGTCACGGGCCACGCTCCGTCCGCCTGCGCACTGGAGACCGTGCGGGTCTCCGCACGGGCAGTCCGAGCGTAGTTCACGCTTCGTGACCGTTCGGGTGGAGCGCGGCGGGGATGTCGCCCGATCGGATCAGCAGATTTTCAGATCGCAAGGGCGCGAGGTGGGCAGGCGGCCGCGCGCGCGGCCGAGCTCACGCGCCGAAGCGAGAGGCCGAGCTCACGCGTCGAAGGGGCGGGCGGGCCACGGCGCCTCGGCCGGGCGCAGCGCGTCGACGCCGTCACCGCGCAGCACGGCCGACAGCGCGAGCACGCCGACCACCAGGCACGTGTTGTGCAGCTCCCCGGCGAGCACGCCGCGTACGAGGTCGTCGAGCGGCACCCGGGCGAGCTCCATGTCGGCCTCCTCCTCGGCGACCTCGAAGCGCTCGCCGTCGGCCTCCGAGAGGTCCCGGGCCAGGAAGATCCGTACGGCTTCGTCGCTGCCGCCGGGACTCGTGTACACATCGCTCAGGACGTGCCACCGCTCGGCCTTGACGTGCGCCTCCTCGTACAGCTCGCGCTGGGCGGCGTGCAGCGGGTTCTCACCGGGCACGTCGAGCAGCCCGGCCGGGATCTCCCAGAGCTTGTGGCGCACGGGGTGGCGGTACTGGCGCAGCACCAGGACCCGGCCCTCGTCGTCCAGGGCGAGGATCGCCACCGAGCCCGGATGGACCTGGTAGTCGCGCTGATGGACCGAGCCGTCGGGCATCACGACGTCGTCGGTCCGCACGCCGGTCTTGTGCCCGGTGAAGGGGGTGGCACTCGCCACGACCTGCCAGTGTTCGGCGGTGTCCTCGATGGCCATGTCGGCGTCCTCCCACGGTGCGCGCACAACTGAAGAGCAAAAACAGAAACCGGGGCAGGGGCCCCGTGAGGGACCCCTACCCCGGCAACGTTAACGCGCCCCCATTACTTGGCGGGCTTGCCCGTCTTGCGCGCTTCCTCCTGCCGCTGCACGGCCGCCTTGACCAGGCCCGCGAAGAGCGGGTGCGGACGCGTGGGACGCGAGCGCAGCTCCGGGTGGGCCTGGGTGGCGACCAGGTAGGGGTGCGCCTCGCGCGGGTACTCGACGTACTCGACCAGCTTGTTGTCCGGGGAGGTGCCGGAGAAGACCAGACCGGCCTTCTTCTCCAGCTCCGCGCGGTAGGCGTTGTTCACCTCGTAGCGGTGACGGTGGCGCTCCTCGACGTAGGGCTGGTCGCCGTAGGCCTCGCGGACCACGGAGCCCTCGGCGAGCTTCGCCGGGTACATGCCCAGGCGCATCGTGCCGCCCAGGTCGCCCGCGCCCTCGACGTAGGCCAGCTGCTCCTCCATCGTGGAGATGACGGGGTGGGCGGTGGCGGCGTCGAACTCGGTGGAGTTGGCGTCGGGGATGCCCGCCAGGTTGCGTGCCGCCTCGATGACGATGCACTGAAGGCCCAGGCAGATGCCGAGCAGCGGCACCTTGTTCTCGCGGGCGTACTGGATCGCGCCGATCTTGCCGTTCACGCCGCGGTCGCCGAAGCCGCCGGGGACCAGGATCGCGTCCACGTCGCCGAGGGCCTTCTTGGCGCCGGCCGGGGTCTTGCAGTCGTCGGACGTGACCCACTTGACCTTGACGCGGGCCTTGTTGGCGAAGCCGCCGGCGCGCATGGCCTCGGTGATGGAGAGGTAGGCGTCGGGCAGGTCGATGTACTTGCCGACCAGCGCGACGGTGACCTCGTGCAGCGGGTTGTGGACCCGGTCGAGCAGGTCGTCCCACTGCGTCCAGTCCACGTCGCGGAACGGCAGGTCCAGCTTGCGCACGACGTAGGCGTCAAGGCCCTCGGTGTGCAGCACCTTGGGAATGTCGTAGATCGACTTGGCGTCGATGGCGGCGACCACGGCGGCCTCGTCCACGTCGCACATCAGCGAGATCTTGCGCTTGATGGACAGCGGCACCTCGCGGTCGGCGCGCAGCACGATCGCGTCGGGCTGGATGCCGATGTTGCGCAGGGCGGCGACCGAGTGCTGGGTCGGCTTGGTCTTCAGCTCGCCCGAGGGGCCGATGTAGGGCAGCAGCGAGATGTGCACGACGAAGACGTTGTCGCGGCCGACCTCGTGGCGGACCTGGCGCACGGTCTCCAGGAACGGCAGCGACTCGATGTCACCGACCGTGCCGCCGACCTCCGTGATCACGACGTCGACGTCGTCGGTGGCCATGCGGCGGATGCGGTGCTTGATCTCGTTGGTGATGTGCGGGATGACCTGCACGGTGTCGCCCAGGTACTCGCCGCGCCGCTCCTTGGCGATGACCTGCGAGTAGACCTGGCCGGTCGTCACGTTGGCCGAACCGTCGAGGTCGACGTCGAGGAACCGCTCGTAGTGGCCGATGTCCAGGTCCGTCTCGGCGCCGTCGTTGGTGACGAACACCTCACCGTGCTGGAACGGGTTCATCGTGCCCGGGTCGACGTTGAGGTACGGGTCGAGCTTCTGCATCGTGACCCGAAGGCCCCGCGCCTTGAGGAGCGCACCCAGGCTGGAGGCAGTCAGACCCTTGCCGAGGGAAGAGGCGACACCCCCGGTGACGAAGATGTGCTTGGTCGTCGAGGATGCCAAGGATCGAGTCTGCATGGCCAAGAGGGGGCTCCCGTGGTCGCTGTCTGGAGTGCGTGCCGGTCACCCTGTGTGGATCTTGTGCGAGATTTCGCGGGATTACGCGAGATCTCAGCGGGCGCCGTCGCTGCGGTTCGGGGCTTTTTTCAGCACCCGGCCACGGGCTACCAGGGTATCAGCGCCAGCGGCGGACCGCGTCCGGCCACGCTCTGTATGCCGCTGGTCAGCCCTGAGTACGAGCCTCACTCGTTCGGCGCAATGGTGTTCAAGGGAGGCTCCAGCGGATCACTGAGGTGCGTCGTATCCTGCTCGGACACTCGCTTGCCGAGCCACCTGGTAGCACGGCACCACCCAGCCCGTCATCCGGAACATGCGCTCGTTGGCGAGCCCTTGACCGCTGTCGCTGTAAGCGCCCCCAGGGGGCGACGTGGCCGTTCGACTGGAGATTGCACGTGGCCGGGCGCATCGAGGATTACGCACTCATCGGAGACATGCAGACCGCCGCACTGGTCTGCCGTGACGGCACGGCGGACTGGCTCTGCCTGCCCCGCTTCGACTCGCACGCCATCTTCGCCGGACTGCTCGGCACCGAGGAACACGGCTTCTGGCGGGTCGGACCGGCGCACCACACGGACGATCCGCCCCCGACGGCCGACCGCCGTCGCTACCGGGGCGACTCGCTCATCCTGGAATCGGAGTGGGACACCCCACGCGGCACGGTCCGCGTGACCGATTTCATGCCGCCGCGCGACGGCGCACCGCAGCTGATCCGCATCGTGGAAGGCGTGACCGGCCGGGTCCCGATGCGCTCCACCCTGCGCATGCGGTTCAGCTACGGCCGGATCACCCCGTGGGTGCACAAGGTCGACTCCCGCACGGTGGCCGTGGCCGGGCCCGACTCGGTGTGGCTCGACACCGAGGCGGAGACGTACGGCAAGAACCTCACGACGTACTCCGACTTCACCGTCTCGCCCGGCGAGCGGGTCGCCTTCACCATCAGCTGGCAGCCCTCGCACCGCGAGCCGCCCGCGCTGCCGGAGCCCGAGGCCTCCCTTGAGGCGACCGAGGACTTCTGGCGGGAATGGGTGGACCACGGCACCTACCACGGGCCCTACCGCGAGGCCGTGGTGCGTTCCCTGATCACCCTCAAGGCGCTCACCTACGCCCCGACCGGCGGCATCGTGGCCGCGCCCACGACCTCGCTGCCCGAGCACATCGGCGGCGAGCGCAACTGGGACTACCGCTACACCTGGCTGCGCGACGCCGCGATCACGCTGTCCTCGCTGCTGCGCACCGGCTACCGCGACGAGGCCCGCGCCTGGCGCGAGTGGCTGCTGCGCGCGGTCGCGGGTGACCCCGAGAACCTGCAGATCATGTACGGGATCGCGGGCGAGCGCGAGCTGGGCGAGACCGAGCTCGACTGGCTGCCCGGATACGAGAACTCGACCCCGGTACGGGCCGGCAACGGCGCCGCCCACCAGCTCCAGCTCGACGTGTACGGCGAGGTCACCGAGGCCCTGCACCTGGCGCACATGACGGGCCTGGCCCGCAACGACTACGCCTCGCTGCTCCAGCTCAAGCTGATCCGCTACCTGGAGACCCACTGGGACCAGCCCGACGAGGGCATCTGGGAGGTGCGCGGCCCGCGCCGCCACTTCGTCCACTCCAAGGTGATGGCCTGGGTGGCCGTCGACCGCACCATCAAGCTCATCGAGTCCGGCGACGCGGACGGCCCGCTCGACAAGTGGCGCCGGCTGCGCGACGACATCCACCGGGACGTCTGCGAGAAGGGCTACGACAGCGAACGCAACACCTTCACGCAGTCCTACGGCTCGCAGGAGCTCGACGCGTCCTTGCTGCTCATCCCGCAGATGGGCTTCCTGCCGCCGGACGACAAGCGTGTGATCGGCACCATCGAGGCGATCCAGCGCGAGCTGTCCACACCGGACGGGTTCATCCTGCGTTACCCGACGACGGGCGGCGACGACGACAACCTGGACGGCCTCGCGGGCGAGGAAGGCGCGTTCTTGGCCTGCTCGTTCTGGATGGCGGACGACCTCGCGATGATCGGCCGGGTCGACGAGGCCCGCAAGCTCTTCGAGAAGCTGCTCGCCCTGCGCAACGACCTGGGCCTGCTCGCGGAGGAGTGGGATCCGCACCTCCAGCGCCAGGTGGGCAACTTCCCGCAGGCCTTCAGTCACGTTCCGCTGATCGACACGGCGCTGCGGCTCACCGCGTCGGGCGCGTACGGCGGCTGACGGCCCGGGCCGTCCGGCGCGTTGCCCGCAGGGCCGTCCCCGCGTCGTGTCGCGGGGCGGCCCGCGGGCGTCCGTCGCGACCCGCGTGACGTACACCACACGGCGCGGGTTCCGGGACGTATCCGCAGGTAGCGTCCGCCGCATGCGGTGCCGTCCCGGGGTCGGACCCCGGGTCCCGCAGGACGAGAGGTGGGCGCAGTGGACACGCAGGGCGGGATCACCGTGCAGCGGGCGCTTGAACTGCCGGGGCTGCGCGGGGGCCTCCCGGAGGTCGTCGCGGGAGCCGACCGGCTCCAGCGCACCGTGCGCTGGGTGCACGCCGGCGAGGCGCCCAACATCGCCTCGCTGCTCAAGGGCGGGGAGCTGCTGCTGACCACCGGCATCGGCCTCGGCACCCGCCCCGCCGAGCAGCGCGCGTTCGTACGGCGGCTCGCCGAGCGCGGCATCGCCGCCCTCGTCGTCGAGCTCGGCCCGCGCTTCGCCCGGCTCCCGGCCACCCTGGTCGAGAGCGCGCGCGCCGCCGGGCTCCCCCTCGTCCAGCTGCATCGCGAGGTGCCGTTCGTCACGGTGACCGAGGAGATCCACACCGAGATCGTCAACGGCCACTACGCGCTGCTGCAACGTGCCGAGGAGGTCCACCGGCGCTGTACGGGCGCGCTGCTGGGCGGCGGTGGCATCCCCCAGGTCCTGGGCATCCTGGCCGACTTCACCGCCAACCCGGTCTTTTTGGAGACCCCCGACGGGCAGCTCCTGTACGCCGCGGCCTGCGAGGCGGGCGACGCGGCGGCCGATCCGCTCCAGGTCTGGGAGGGGCTGCGCGGCCGGCGCGAGGCCCGCGCCTCGGGCCCGCCGGTGGGCGCGGTCCTGGTCGACGTGCCCGGCGGCGGCCCCGGCGCGGGTTCGGTACGGGCCCGCCTGGCGCTGCTCGCGGTGGGCGCGCCCCTGCTGCCGGTGCACCGCATGGCCGCCGAGCGGGCCGCGGGCATCCTGGCGGTCGTCCTCATGCAGGCCCGCCAGGAGGAGGAGCTTGCGGCGCGCGGCCGCGGCGACTTCCTGACCGACCTCGCCGAGGGCCGCATCACGCCCGACGACGCGCCCGGTCAGGCCAAGGTCCTCGGTTTCAGGCCCGGCGACGGGCCGCTCCTGCCGGTCGTGATGCGCCTCGCGTCCGAACTCGCCCCGACGGGCAACTGGGCGGTCCTCGCGCGGGCCGTCCTCGAAGAGCTGTCCTCGGTGGGTGTGCCCGTCCTGCTCGGCGTACGCCCCGTCGAAGGCCGGGTGCCGCTGCTGCTCGGGCTGCGTTCGGAGTCGGAGCGCACCGCGGTCGCCGACCGGGTCGCGGCGGCCCTGCGGGCCGGCGTCGAACGCGCCGGGCTCATGGGCGCGCGGGCCGGGACGCAGCCCGTGGTCGTGGTCGGCGTGGCGGGCGGCTGGGCCGCGGCGGGCGCGGGTCTTCGGCACGCGGCGGAGACGGCGGCCGCGGCGCAGGGCCTGCCCGAGCGGCCCTGGTACGACGCCCGGCGCCTCGACATCGACCTGCTGCTGTGGCGGCTGCGCGAGCACCCCGACCTCGCGGCGTTCGTGGAGCGGGCGATCGGCCCGCTCCAGGCACACGACCGGGCCTCCCGCCCGCCGCTGCTGCCCACCTTGGAGACCTACCTCGCCCACGCCGGCCGCAAGGCGGAGACCGCCCGCGAGCTCCATCTCAACCGGCAGACCCTGTACAACCGGCTGGCCCGCATCGCGGACCTCCTGGGCACCGATCTGGACGACCCGCAGACGGTGCTCGCCCTCTCGCTCGCGCTGCGGGCCCGTCGGCACGCGGCCGGTTAGGGGGTGTCTGGTGGATCAGGGTCGGTCAGGGTGCGGCGCCTGGTGCGGTGCATCGCAAGGCGCCGGAACGTCGTGATAGCGGAGCTATCGGGGCGTTTCGGCAACGCCGCGAGGTGCCGTGCCAGGCGCCGCACCCCCGGCCATGATCCACCAGACACCCCCTAGGGCACGCGCCGCCGAGGCCGGGTGTGTCTCAGGCGCCTGCCAACTCGTCGTAGACGGCGAGGACTTGAGCGACCGTTTCGTCCTCGGTGGGCCAGCTCTCGGCCTGCGCGAGCCCCGCCGCGGCCAGCGTGTGGCGCGCCCCGGGGTCCGCGAGCAGGCCCACGACGGCGTCCGCGAGCGCTTCGGCGTCCCCGTACGGCACGAGCAGGGCCGCGTCCCCGACCAGCTCGGGCACCCCGCCCACGGCCGTGGCGACCAGCGGCACGCCCAGGCGCAGCGCCTCCTGCGCGAGCAACGAGCGGGCCTCCCAGCGGCTGGGCAGGATCGCGATGTCGGCGGCGGCCAGCAGCTCGGTGATGTCGTCGCGCCGGCCGATGAGCCTGACCGGCAGGCGATCCTCCTCGATCCGTCGTTGCAGGGCGGGCCGCGCGTGCCCCTCCCCCGCGATGACGAGCAGCGGCGTGGCGTCGAGGTCGCGCCAGGTACGGGCCGCTTCCAGCAGCACCTCGTACCCGCGGTGCTCGACCAGACTGCCCACGGCCATCAGCAACGGCCGTTCCACGGCGCCCAGTTCGGCCCGGGCCTTGCCGTCCGCGTGCCCGCTGGGCAGCCGCGGGGCGGGGACGGCGACCGGCGCGAGCCGGGCATCGCGCGCGCCACGGCTGCGGGCCCGGTCGACGAGCTCGGAGGAGGCGGCGAGCACCACGGCGGCGGCCCGCACGACGCGGCGCTCCACCAGCCGCAGCACCTGCCCTCGGGCGCCCTGCGCGTGTGAGCGGGTGTGCCAGGTGACGACGAGCGGCACGCCCCTCCTGCCGTGCAGCGCGAGCGCGGCGCGGGCCGCGGCGTGCAGGCCGTGCGCGTGCACGACGTCGGCGTCGGCGCAGGCGGCACGCAGCGCGCCGACCGCCGCCGGGTCGCCGCGCCGCGCCACCGGCACGAAGAAGGCGCCCGCGCCGCGGAAGTCGTACTCCCCCTCAAGGCCGGCGGGGGCGCAGACGGTGACGCGTACGCCCCGCGCGACCAGGCCGGCCGCCAGCGACCTGACGTGCGCGCTGCTGCCCGCACTGCCACCGCCCAGCACTTGGACCGTACGCAGCTGTGACACGTGAACAGGCTCCCGGAGCGGACGGGTCGGCGGTGGAGGTCGGTGGTGCCCGGCCAAGGATGCCAGTCCGTACGGGCGTTCCGGGACCGTCCGGAGGTTCCTGCCGCGCCGGACCGGGGATCCCCGCCCCCAAAACACCCCCACGGGTGAACGACCGTGCCGCGCCGAACAGGGCGCCACCCCCATGAACCCGACCCCTCGCACCCCGGCTGCGGACCGTGCGGGACCGTGCGCGCAGTTCCCCGCGCCCCTGGGTGGGCTGCCCCTGGCAGGGTGCCCCGCAGCAACCACCCCAGCCGTCTGGAGCCGAGCCTCAGGCCCCCGGCTGCAGACCGTGCGGGGCCGTGCGCGCAGTTCCCCGCGCCCCTGGGTGGGCCGCCCCAGACAGGGTGCCCAGCAGAAGCCACCCCAGCCCGTCCGGCGCGCCCCAGGGTGGGCTGCCCTTGGCAGGGTGCCCAGCAGAAGCCACCCCAGCCCGTCCGGCGTTTGAGGACGAGCGCCGTTCAGGCGCGGCACGGGGTCTGGGGCGGAGCCCCAGGGACCCCGGCTGCGAACCGTGCGGGGCCGGTCGCGCAGTTCCCCGCGCCCCTGGGTGGGCTGCCCTGGGCAGGGTGCCCAGCAGCAACCACCCCAACCTCGGCTGCGGACCATGCGGGGCCGGGCGCACAGGTCCCCGCGCCCCTGGGTGGGCCGCCCCTGGCGGGGTGCCCAGCAGCAACCACCCCAGCCCGTCCGGCGCTTGAGGACGAGCGCCGTTCAGGCGCGGCACGGGGTCTGGGGCGGAGCCCCAGGGACCCCGGCTGCGGACCGTGCGGGGCCGGGCGCACAGGTCCCCGGGCCAGGGCCGGCTGACCACGGCGGGGTGGGGGCGGAGCCCGGGGTCAGCCGTCCGCGCGGGCCGTGGCGAGAAGTTCCTCCGCATGGGCCCGCGCCGTCTCGGAGTCCTCCTGCCCCGCCAGCATGCGCGACAGCTCACGCACCCGGTCCTCGCCCTCCAGGACCGTGACGCCGGACCGGGTGACCGTGCCGTCGTTGGTCTTCTCGACCAGGAGCTGACGGTCGGCGAACGCCGCGACCTGCGGCAGATGCGTGACCACCACGACCTGCGCCGACTTGGCGAGCTTCGCGAGCCGCCGGCCGATCTCGACCGCCGCCTTGCCGCCGACACCCGCGTCGACCTCGTCGAAGAGGTACGTGGGCACCGGGTCCGTGCCCGCGAAGACGACCTCGACCGCAAGCATGACCCGGGAGAGCTCACCGCCGGACGCGCCCTTGGCGATCGGCCGGGGCGGCGCGCCCGGGTGCGGGGCCAGAAGCAGTTCGACCTCGTCGGCGCCGGTCGGCCCGTACGCCACGGCCCTGCCGCCCACGTGGACACCCGAAGCCTCGTCGACGGACTCGTTCTGGCCGACCGCGAACGACACCCGCGCGTGCGGCATCGCGAGAGAGGCGAGCTCGGCGGTGACGGCCTCGGCGAACCGGGCCGCCGCCTCGGTACGGGCGTCCGTCAACGCCTGGGCCAGCACGGACAGTTCGTCGCGAAGGCCGTCCCGTTCGGCGGTCAGCTGCTCGATCCGGTCGTCGTCGCCGTCGAGTTCGGTCAGCCGCGCCGCACCCTGCTGCGACCAGGCGAGCACGGCCGTGATGTCCTCGCCGTACTTGCGGGTCAGGGCGGTCAGCGAGGCCCGGCGCTCCTCCACGGCGGCGAGCCGCAGCGGGTCGGCGTCCAGGTCGTCGGCGTATCCGGCGAGTTCCCCGGCCACGTCGCCGAGCAGGATGGCGACCTCACCGATGCGTTCGGCGAGCGCGGCGAGGGCGGGGTCGTGGGACCGTACGGCCTCAAGAGCCCGGTGGGCACCGGCGACGAGGGTCGTCGCGTCCACGCTCTGCGGGTCCTCGGGATTGCCGGCGAGCGCCGCGTGGGCGACGGCCGCGGCCGAGGCGAGTGCTTCGGCGTGCCCGAGCCGTTCGGCCTCCGCCGCGAGCTCGACGTCCTCGCCCGGCAGCGGCTCCACCGCGGCGATCTCGTCGAGCCCGAAGCGCATGAGATCGGCCTCCTGCGCACGCTCGCGCGCCCGCGTGGTCAGCTCCTCCAGCTCGACGGCGACGGCCCGCAGCCGCCGGTAGGCACCGGCGTACTTGGCGAGCGGACCCGCCACCGCGTCACCGGCGTACCGGTCGAGGGCTTCGCGCTGCCTGGCCGGACGCAACAGGCCCTGCTGGTCGGTCTGGCCGTGCACCGCGACGAGGTCGTCGGCGAGCTCGGCGAGCATCCCGACCGGCACCGACCGCCCGCCGAGGTACGCCCGTGAGCGGCCCTCAGCGGAAACGGTACGGCTCACGAGCAGCGCACCGTCGTCGAGCTCCGCCCCGGCCTCCTCGGCGCGCAGCACGGCCGAGCTGCCGGGCCGCAGCGCGATCCGCCCCTCGACGACCGCCGCCTTGGCGCCGATCCGCACGAGCGCGGGGTCGGCACGGCCGCCGAGCAGCAGCCCCAGGCTGGTGACGACCATGGTCTTGCCCGCGCCGGTCTCGCCGGTCACCGCGGTGAAACCGGGTGACAGCTCGACGACAGCGTCGTCGATGACTCCGAGCGACCGTATCCGCATCTCCTCCAACACGGACACGACCTTACGAGGTCCTGGGCCCTGTGTGCGACGTGCCCCGTGCCGTCACCCTCTCGTGGAGGCCGAACCGTCGACGCGGGGGAAAGCCCCAGCATGATCGGGGGGCCCGCCGGATGGCCCTGGCGCCACCCCAGAAGCGAGCCTTGTCGCATGAGCACAGGACTGGCCCGATCCGCCCTGCGCGGCCACCGCCCGGCGTTCGTCGGCACGTTCGTGGCCGCGCTGTTCGCCGCGACCGTGGTGAGCGCGTCGATGACCCTGCTGGTCAGCACATCGACAAAGCGCTTGTCGGCGGGCGCACGCGACGAGATGTCGACGCATGACGTGGGCGACATGGCGGTCGTCATGCTCATCGGTTCCATCTACATGTCGATTTTCGTGATCGCCTCGACCATGGGCACCGCGATCACGCAGCAGCACAGGGAGCTCGCTCTGGTGCGGGCCGTCGGAGCCCGGCCCCGTCAGGTGCGGCGGGCCGTGGTGGTGCAGGCGGTCGCCGCCGCCGCGCCGGCCGCGGTGTGCGGGTTCCTGCTCGGCGGCGCGCTGCTCGGCCGCGTCTGGCTCACGGGACTGCGCGACCACGGCCTGGTGCCGGCCGAGGTGACGTACCGCTTCACGTGGTGGGCCCTGGTGGTCGCCCTGGCCGTCGCCGTGGTCACCTCCGCGCTCGCCGGCTTCCTCGCTGCGCTGCGCTTCTCGCTGCTGCGCCCGGCACGGGCCCTGGACGAGGCATCGGCGGGGCGGCGCGGGCTCGGCCGGGTACGGCCCGCGCTGGGCGTCCTCGCGGTGGCGGGCGGCGCCGCCCTTTCGGTGTCCCTTGCCCTCCAGTCATCGGACGACGCTGCGCAGGCCTCGTTCCTGGTGCTGCTGCTGTTCTGCGTCGGCGCGGGGCTGCTCGGCCCGAAGGTGGTCGGGCCCGCCGCCCGGCTGGTGTCGGCGCCGGCCCGCCGGTTCGGCGGCAGTGCGCGCCTGGCGATGCTCAACGTCCGCTCGCAGCCGCGCCGCTTCTCGGCCGCGGTGGTCCCGCTGGTCCTCGTCACCGGATTCGGGCTCACCAAGATCGCGATGCATACCACCGCGGCCCACTACACGGGTTCGGCGGGCAGCCCGGGCGAGGTCTGGCTCGACTACTTCGGCACCGCCCTCTACGCGGGCTTCGCCGCGATCGCCGCGGCCAACACCCTGGCGATGATCTCCTTCGAGCGGCGTCGCGACATCGCCCTGCTGCGGGTGGTGGGGGCGCTGCCCGGTCAGGTCCGCTCGATGGCCGCGTGGGAGGCGGGCATCGTCGCGGTGACGGCCCTTGTGCTGGGCGCGGTGGTCGCGCTTGCGACCCTGGCCCCGATGCTGACGGCGGCGTTCGGGTCGTGGCTCCCGTACCTGCCGTGGCCGATGGCGCTCGCCACGGCGGGCGGCGTCCTCGCACTGACTCTGCTGGCCACGGGAGTTCCGGTGCGCCGGACCCTGCGCGGGCGGGCGATCAGAATGCTGGCCGCATCCTGACGCCCGCCGCGCGGCAAACGGCAGGACCGCTCGGCCGGTGCGGCGTCCTGAAGGCCCGCCCTCCGGCAGGACCGGTCAGCGCTGTGTTCTGAAGCCCGCCTTTCGGCAGCACCAGTCAGCACCGCGTCCTGAAAGCCCCCCCCTCCGGCAGAACCCGGGTGAAGTCAACAGAACCGGTCAGTGCGGCGCTCCGCGCCACCCCTGCACCGGCAGCGCGAACTTGGCGACCAGACGGTCCGTGAACGACGCGTGGTGCAGCCGCGCGAGCCGTACCGGCACGGCACCTCGCCGCACCTCCACCCGCGCCCCCGCGGGCAGTTCGACCGTACGGCGCCCGTCGCACCACAGCACGCCGTGCGGCGTGTGCGGCTGCACCTCGACCGCGAGCACCGACGTGGGCGAGGTGACCAGGGGCTTGGCGAACAGCGCGTGCGCGCTGATCGGCACCATGAGCAGCGCCTCGACCTCGGGCCACACCACGGGCCCGCCGGCCGAGAAGGCGTACGCCGTCGAACCGGTCGGGGTGGCGCACACGATGCCGTCGCAGCCGAACCCGGTGACGGGCCGGCCGTCGATCTCCAGGACGACCTCCAGCATCCGCTCGGGCGAGACCTTCTGGACGGCCGCCTCGTTGAGGGCCCAGTCCCGGTGCACCACGGTCCCGTTGTTGTGCACGAGCACGTCGAGCGTCATCCGCTCCTCGACCTCGTAGGCACGCGTCACGACACGGTCGACGACCTTGTCCAGGTCGTCGCGCTCGGCCTCCGCGAGGAAGCCGACGCGGCCCAGGTTGACGCCGAGCATCGGAACGCCGGACGCCCGGGCGAGCTCGGCGCCGCGCAGCAGGGTGCCGTCACCGCCGAGGACGATCAGCAGTTCACAGTCGTCGAGGCATTCGGGGTTGGCGTCCTCGACGATCTCCGGCTCGGCGGGCAGCGGCAGGTCGGCCGCCTCCGCGCGCAGGACGCGCACGCCGATGCCGCTGCGCAGCAGGCCCCTGACGACCAGCTCCGCGCTGCGGATGGCCGCGGGTCTTCCGGTGTGCGCGAGCAGGAACACGGTGCGTGCCGCCGCCGTGCCGTTCTCCTGCTTGTTCTCCGGGGTGTTCTCCGACGGGCTCAACGGGGTCCCTCCGCCACTGCGCGCTCCACGTCCGCGGGATCCAGCGCGGGCGCTCCGGCCCGCAGCCACAGAAAGTACTCGACGTTGCCGGAGGGCCCGGGCAGCGGGCTGGCCGTCACACCGACCACGCCGAGGCCGAGCGCGGCCGCCTGCGCCGCCACCGTCCGCACCGTCTCGGCCCGCAGCTCGGGGCTGCGCACGACGCCGCCGCTGCCGAGCCGGTCCTTGCCGATCTCGAACTGCGGCTTGACCATGAGGACCAGGTCCGCGTCGGGCGCCGAGCAGCGCACGAGGGCCGGCAGCACCAGGCCGAGCGCGATGAAGGACAGGTCTCCCACCACGAGGTCGGCGGGCTGCCCGTCGATGTCGTCGAGCGTCAACTCGCGTACGTTCGTACGGTCCTTCACGGTGACCCGGTCGTCACTCTGGAGGGACCACGCGAGCTGTCCGTAGCCCACGTCGACGGCGACGACATGGCCGGCTCCGGCGCGCAGCAGCACATCGGTGAAGCCGCCCGTCGAGGCGCCCGCGTCGAGCGCGCGCCGTCCCTCGATCTTCAGCCCCTGCGGGACGAACGCCTCGAACGCCCCGGCCAGCTTGTGGCCGCCGCGCGAGACGTAGTCGGGGTCGCTGTCGTCGTCCACCACCACGATCGCCGCTGCGGTCTCGACCTGGGTGGCGGATTTGGTGGCGACGGTCTTGCCGACGCTCACCCGCCCCGCGGCGATCAGCTGGGCGGCGTGCTCCCGCGACCGTGCGAGTTTCCGGCGCACCAGCTCGGCGTCGAGGCGGCGGCGTGCCACTCCTGCCACGTCTCGTTCAGCTCCTGTAAGTCGTAGGTGTCGGCGGCCCGGCGGGCCGTCAGGGGCGGTGATCGGCCAACGGCCGGGCCGGGCCGGAGGTTCCCGGCGCCGCCCCCGGTCCGGGGGCCGGCCCCCGGTGGGCGTCGAGTGCGCTCAGTGCGTCGCGCAGCCCACGGTGTACATCCTCGTACACACCCAGGTGGCCCTCGGTACCGAGGCGGTCGACGTCCCCCAGCCGCTCGATCTGGGCGTCGACCCCGGCGTGGCCGGTGGGGACGCGGGGCACGCCCAGGGCCGAGGGGCCTGCCACCTCGGGTTCCGCCGTGGCGTACGCGCCGGACTGCGCCTCGGAAGCGGGCGGCGCGGGCGGCATCGAGTCGTTCATGCCAAGACGCTACCGCGAAGCCCTGCGGTACGGTCGGTGACGATGGCGACCATGCAGGAGTGCCGCGGCGCACTCGACAGACTTTCGGACAATCTGGCCCGGGCGGAGGGTGACGTGCACGCCGCGGCCGCGCTCGACCGCTCCCTGAGCTGCCACATCACCGATCTGGACGCCACGTTCGTGGGCCGTCTGCGCGACGGCCGCATCGCGGTCCTCGACACGGTGCCGGGGCCGCCACGCGACAAGGCGCAGATCCGGCTCGCCATGACGGGTGACGATCTGGTGGCGATGGTGGGGGGCGAGCTCAACTTCGCGAAGGCGTGGGCGTCGGGGAGGGTCCGCCTGGAAGCGGGCTTCCGCGACTTGCTCCGCCTACGCGCCCTGCTCTGACCGTGCCCTGACCGTACGCGGTCTGCTCGCGCCCTGCTCTGACCGGCCCTGCCCGTACGCGGCCCTGCTCGCGCCCCGTTCTGACCCACTCTGACCGTACGCGGCCCTGCTCACACCCCGCTCTGACCGGCCTTGACCGTACGCGGCCCTCCGCGGGCAGTTCCCCGCGCCCCTGACAGCACCCTTGAGGCGCGAACGGGGTTCGGGGCGGAGCCCCAGGGACCGTCCTCAGCCGGCCCGAACCGCCCGCCGCCGAGCCGCCGGCACCACCAGCGGTGTCCCCGTCTCAGGATCGGGAATCACCTGGCACCGCACCCCGAACACCCGCTCCACCAGCTCGGAGGTGACCACCCGGGACGGCGGCCCCTCCGCCACCACCTCCCCCTCCCTCATGGCGATGAGATGCGTGGCGTACCGAGCCGCCTGGTTGAGGTCGTGCAGCACCGCCACCAGCGTGCGCCCCTGCTCCTCGTGCAGCTGGGCACACAGGTCGAGCACCTCGAACTGGTGCTGGATGTCCAGGAACGTCGTGGGCTCGTCGAGCAGCAGCAGCGGCGTCTGCTGGGCCAGCGCCATGGCGATCCAGACGCGCTGGCGCTGTCCGCCGGACAGCTCGTCGACGTACCGCTCCCCGAGCCCCCCGACCCCCGTCGCGTCCATGGACTCCCGCACGATCCGCTCGTCCTCGGGCGACCACTGCCGCAGCAGCCCCTGGTGGGGGTAGCGCCCGCGCGCCACGAGGTCCCCCACCGTGATCCCGTCCGGCGCGATGGAGGACTGCGGAAGCAGCCCCAGCGTCCGAGCCACCTTCTTCGCGGGCAGCGCGTGGATGGACTGCCCGTCGAGCAGCACCCGCCCCTCGCTCGGCTTGAGCATCCGGGACAGCGCCCGCAGCAGGGTCGACTTGCCGCATGCGTTGGGTCCGACGATCACCGTGAAGGAGTGGTCGGGGATCTCGACCGACAGGTCCTTGGCGATCACCCGCTGGTCGTAGCCGAGGGTGACCGATTCGGCGCTGAGGCGCTGCATGCTCGTACTCCTGGTAGAAGTGCCGGAATTCGCAAGGGAGTTGACCGCGACGGAGCCGTCCGCAGGGGAGCCGGATGAAGGGACGGGTGTCGCACGCCGGCTCATATCCGGCCCGCCCGGCGCTCGGTGACGAGCAGCCACAGCAGATAGACGCCGCCGACCATCCCGGTCAGCACCCCCACCGGCAGTGTGCTCTCGCCGAACAGCCGCTGCGCGCCCCAGTCCGCGACGACCAGGAGCGCCGCTCCCATGCACGCGGACGCGAGGATGTTGGGCCCGGTGGCCCGGGTGAGGCGCCGGGCCAGCTGCGGCGCGGTCAGCGCGACGAAGGCGATGGGCCCGGCGGCCGCGGTCGCCGATGCGTTGAGCAGGACGGCACTGAGCATCAGGACGGTACGGGTCCGCTGGACGGGCACACCGAGCGCGTACGCCGCGTCGTCACCCATCTCCAGCATGCGCAGCGGGCGCCCGTAGGCGAGGACCACCGGCAGGAGCACCACGAACAGGACGAGCAGCGGCCACACCTGCGCCCAGTCGCGCCCGTCGAGGGAGCCGGTGAGCCAGACCATCGAGCGGGCGGCGTCGACCAGGGTCGACTTGGTGAGCAGATAGTGGATGCAGGCGGTGAGCATCGCTGCCGCCCCAATGCCCACGAGCACGAGGCGGTAGCCGTGCACACCCTTCTTCCACGCCAGCAGATACACCGCCACACCGGTCGCGAGTCCGCCGGCCAGCGCGCCGAGGGAGACCGCGAACGCGCCGCCGTGGAAGAACACGATGACCGTGAGCGCACCGACCGAGGAGCCCTGCCCGAAGCCGATGACGTCCGGACTGCCCAGCGGATTGCGGGAGATGGACTGGAAGAGCGTGCCGGAGATGCCGAGCGAGGCACCTACCAGGAGGGCCACCAGCACGCGCGGCAGGCGCAGTTCGTTGATGATGAAGTCCTGGGCGGGGGTGCCGGAGCCGAGCAGTCCGCGTACGACATCGGCGGGGGCGATCGTGAAGTCGCCGGTGCCGATCAGGACGACCGCGGCGGCGAGCGCCAGCAGGGCGAGCCCGCCGACCACGGCCATCGCGCGCGGCTCGGCCCGGAAGGACAGGCCGCCGGGGGTACGTATCGCCTTCACAGCTGGGCCATCCTCCTGCGCCGTACGAGATAGATGAAGACGGGCCCGCCGATGAGCGCGGTGACGATGCCCACCTGGAGTTCGGCGGGCCGCGTGATGACCCGCCCCACCACGTCGGAGCCGAGCAGCAGCACGGGCGAGAGCACGGCCGCGTACGGCAGGATCCAGCGCAGGTCGGGCCCGGTGATGGCACGGACGATGTGGGGCACCATGAGCCCGATGAACACGATCGGCCCGCACGCGGCGGTCGCGGCCCCGCACAGCACGGTGATCACGACCATCGAGGTGACGCGGGTCCGGGTCAGATGGGCGCCGAGCGCGCGGGCGGTGTCGTCGCCCATGGCCATCGCGTTGAGCGGCCGGGCGAGCAGCAGGGCGACGACGATTCCGACGAGGATGAACGGTGCGACCTTGCGGACGGTTCCCATGTCCGCCGATGCGAGCGAGCCGACCTGCCAGAACCGGAGCTGGTTGAGGGCGGCGGAGTCGGTGAGCTGGACGGCGTTGATGTAGCCGTAGAGCGCGGCGCTCGCCGCCGTCCCCGCGAGCGCGAGCCGCACCGGGGTCGCGGCCCGGCTGCCGCCGAGCAGGTACACCGCCGCCGACACGACACCCGCGCCGAGGAACGCGAACCACACGTATCCGGTGAGGGAGTTGACGCCGAGGAAGCTGATGGCGGAGACGACGGCGGCGGCCGCTCCGGCGTTGACCCCGAGGATGCCGGGCTCGGCGAGCGGGTTGCGGGTGAGCGCCTGCATGACCGCGCCGGCCAGCCCGAGCGCGGCCCCGACGAGCAGACCGAGCAGCGTGCGCGGCACCCGCACGTCGTGCACGAGAACGTCGTTGGCGGTGCCGGATCCGTGGAAGAGGCCGTGCCAGACGTCGCCGAGCGGCATGGGTTTCGCGCCGACCGCGACGCTCGCGACGACGACGAGCGCCAGCACGCCCACGGACACGAGCAGACCGGCGGCGCGCAGCGTACGGCGCTTCGCGGTCGGGGCCGGAGGCACGGAGGTGGCCCCGCCGCGCGGCTGAGGAGGACTGTCTACCAACACGCAAGTTAGGTTAGCCTACCCTGCGCGTTGTCGAGAGCGCCCCCGCGCGAAGCCTCAGAGCCCCAAGCGCGCAAGCACCTTCGCCGCGTCCAGCTCACAGACGCCGTCCCCGGCCCGACTCCAGGCCGCCGCGCACAGCGCCCGCAGCCCGTCCATCGCCTCCCCGTCCCCGTCCAGCGCAAACTCCCCGTCGGCGATGGACGCGGTCCACCCTCCGCACGCGAACCCCCCGCCCGCCTCGGTCACTTCGGGCTGCCCGGTCAGCAGGCCGCGCAGATCGGCGTCCACGAAGGTGGGCCGGTGCTCGGGGCGTGCGGCCAGGAGCTGGGCGCCGTCCGTCACGCCGGTCAGCACGAGCAGCGAGTCGACGCCACCGTTGAAGGCTCCCTCGATGTCCGTGTCGAGCCGGTCCCCGACCACCAGGGGCCGCTCGGCGCCGGTCCGCAGCACCGTCTCGCGGTGCATCGGCGGCAGCGGCTTTCCGGCCACTTGGGGATCGGCGCCGGTCGCGATGCGTACGACCTCGACCGCCGCACCGTTGCCGGGCGCGATACCCCGCCCGCTGGGAATCGTCAGATCGACATTCGACGCGAACCAGGGAAGCCCGCGGGCCACCGCGTAGGAGGCCTCCGCGAACCGTGACCACGTGATGTCCGGGCCCCCGTAGCCCTGCACGACGGCGACCGGCTCGTCGTCGGCCGACTCCACCGGTACGAGCCCGCGCTCGGTCAGCGCGACCCGCAGGCCCTCGCCGCCGATCAGCAACACCTTTGATCCCTGCGGCAGTTGATCGGACACCAGCCGGGCCACCGCCTGCGCCGACGTGATGACGTCCGTCGGCCCGGCGGGCACCCCGAGCTCCGTCAGGTGCTCGGCGACCGCGTCCGGCGTCCGCAGCGCGTTGTTGGTCACATACGCGAGACGCATCCCGCCGTCCCGCGCTTCGGCGAGCGCGTCGACGGCGTGCGCGATGGCCGCGCCCCCGGCGTAGACGACCCCGTCCAGATCCAGCAGAGCCGTGTCGTACGCCTCGCTCAGCGGCTGTTCGCTGCCGCGCGGCATGATCCGGCCGGTCTGGCTCATCTTCATCCACTCCTCGTTCGATGCTCTCCCCCCGATCATCGCGCATGCCCCAACCCCACATACCATGCACGGATGAGCACAACTGGGCGTGCGGACCTCGGGCTGCGCCTGATCCCGTTCCGCGGACTGCGCTATGTCCCCGAACGGGTCGGCAGCCTCGCTGCGGTGACCTCACCGCCGTACGACGTGGTGGTGCGCCCCGACGGGCTGCTCCACCTGGAGTCGGCGGACCCGTACAACATCGTCAGGCTCATCCTCCCGCAGGCGTCCTCACCGGCCGCCCGCAACCAGCAGGCAGCCCTGACCCTGGACGACTGGCTCGACGAGGGCGTCCTGGCACCGGACCCCGAGCCCGCCCTGTACGTCTACGAGCAGGAGGGCGACGGCATCCTCCAGCGAGGAGTGATCGGCGCGCTGGCCCTTTCGGAACCGGCCGAAGGCGTCGTCCTGCCGCACGAGGACGTCATGCCGCACGTCGTCGAGGACCGCGCGGCCCTCATGCGGACCACCGCCGCCCACCTCGAACCCCTGCTCCTCACCTACCACGGGAGCACCACAGCGACCGGCGCGAACGCCGTCATCGACCGCACCATCGCCCGCGAACCCCTCCTGCGCACCACGACGGAGGACGGTTTCAGCCACCGTCTGTGGGCCCTCACGGATCCGGCCGATCTCGCAGAGGTCCAGTCGGACCTGAGCGCCCACCAGGCGGTCATCGCCGACGGCCACCACCGCTGGGCCACCTATCTGCGCCTGCGCGACGAACAGTCCTCGCCCGGCCCCTGGGACTTCGGCCTGGTCCTCCTCGTCGACACGGCCCGCTACCCGCTGCGCGTCCGCTCCATCCACCGTCTCCTGCACCGGGTCCCGGTGGCCAAGGCGCTCGCCGCGGTCACGGCGGCCGACGCCTTCCGCGTCCGCACCCTCGACGTCCCGCTCGACCGCGCCATGGAAGCGCTCGCGCAGGCCGCCGCCGAAAGCAACGCCTTCCTGCTCGCGGGCGACGGCCGCTTCCACCTCCTGGACCGCCCGGACGAAGCGCTGCTCGCCCGCACGGTCCGCGCCGACCGGCCGCCGGCCTGGCGCTCCCTCGACGCGACGGTGCTGCACGCGACCCTCCTGGACGACATCTGGCGCATCCCCGACACCCCGGAGGAGATCGCGTACATCCACGACACGGCCGCCACGGTCGAGCAGGCGGAACGCCACGGCAAGACGGCGGTCCTGATGCATCCGGTCCGCGAGGAAGTCGTCCGTGACCTGGCCCGCCAGGGCGTCACCATGCCCCGCAAGTCGACCTCCTTCGGACCGAAACCGGCCACCGGTCTGGTGCTGCGCAGCCTGACCGTGAACTGACCAGGCCGAGGCCCGACCACAGAACGCAGAATTGCAGCACGCAGCACGCAGCACGTAGAACGCAAAAAAGAGGCGGCGCCCCGTGGGGGGCACCGCCTCTTTTCAGCTGTCAGACGTCACACCCCACGAGGTGTCAGGCGTCCTTGTCGCCGGACGGAGCACGCGTCGCGCCGGACTCGTCGCCCTTCACGGGCTTCTCCGCGTCGGCGTCGGCCGCGGGCTCGTCCAGGTCGACGTCGACGATCTCGGCGGCGCGCACCACATCGGTGTCGTCACCCTCGAACTCGTCCTCTTCCTCGCCCTCGTCGTCGAAGTCGGGGTCCTCGGGCAGGTCCACGACCTCGGTCGCGTCCGAGCCCTCGGGCCGCTCGGCACGAGTGGCGACGGCCTCGCCGTCCACGTCGTCCTCGGCCTCGGCCATGGCGTCGACGAAGTCGACACCGTCGAGCTCGGCGAGCCGGTCGGACGCGTCGGTCGTGCCGTCCTTGTCCGCCTCAAGAGCCTTGGCGAACCACTCGCGGGCCTCATCCTCACGCGTGGCCGCGAGAAGCGCGTCGGCGTACGCGTACCGCAGGCGCGCGGTCCACGGCTGTACGGAGTTCGACGCGAGCTCGGGGCTCTGGAGGGTCACGATGGCGGCGTCCAGCTGCCCCATGTCGCGACGCGCACCGGCCGCGACCAGGCGCATCTCGACCTGGCCGGGCTTGTCGAGCTTCTGCACCTCGGGCTCGCCGGCCATCGCGAGCGCCCGCTCGGGACGCCCGAGCCCACGCTCGCAGTCCGCCATCACGGGCCAGAGTTCGACGGACCCGGTCATCCGACGCGCGGCACGGAACTCCGCGAGCGCTTCCGAGTACTTCTGAGTCGCGTACGCGGCGAAGCCGGCGGCCTCACGCACGGCGGCCACACGGGAGGCGAGCCGCAGCGCGATGCGCGAGTAGGCGTAGGCCTGCTCGGGCTCGTCGTCGATGAGCCGCGCCACCATCACCAGGTTGCACGCGACCTCTTCGGCGAGCCCCTTGGGCAGGCTCATCAGTTCCTGACGAACGCCCTCGTCGATCTCGTTGCCGGTGACGTCCTCGTCGATCGGCAGCCGCTTGACGGGCTCACGGTCGCGGTCCCGGTCCCGGTCGTCCCGACGCCCGTAGCCACCACGGTCGTCACGGGCACGGTCGTCGCGGCCGCGGTCGTCACGCCGGTCGTCACGCCCGCGGTACCCACCGCGGTCGCCACCCCGGTCACCACGGTCGCCCCGGTCGTCGCGGCGGAACCCACCACGGTCGTCATCACGACGGGGAGCCGGGCGGTCATCGCGCCGGAAGCCGCCACGCTCGTCGTCGCGACGGGGGGCCGGACGGTCATCACGACGGGGGTACGAGCTACCACCACCACGGCTGTCGTCACGACGCCCGTACGGGCTGCCACCGCCACGGTTGTCATCGCGACGGAAGCCACCGCCACCGGCGCCGCCACCACGGTTGTCATCACGACGGAACCCACCACGGTCATCGTCACGACGGGGAGCCGGACGGTCATCACGACGGGGGTACGAGCTACCACCACCACGGCTGTCGTCACGACGCCCGTACGAGCTGCCGCCCCCGCGGTTGTCGTCACGGCGGAAGCCACCGCCACCGGCGCCGCCACCACGGTTGTCATCACGACGGAACCCACCACGGTCGTCATCACGACGGGGCGCGGGACGGTCGTCACGACGGGGGTACGAGCTACCGCCATCGGCGGGGCGACCACCACGGTCGTCACGCCGGAACCCACCGCGGTCGTCGTCACGACGGGGGGCCGGACGGTCATCACGACGGGGGTACGAGCTGCCACCACCACGGCTGTCGTCACGACGGAAGCCACCGCCACCGGCGCCGCCACCACGGTTGTCATCACGACGGAACCCACCACGGTCGTCATCACGACGGGGCGCGGGACGGTCGTCACGACG